>NZ_JMCG01000001.1:2700000-3000000 GCF_000764325.1 Vibrio navarrensis
ATCTTGGCGGTAGTATTTTTGCCCACTTCGCAGGTGAGATTGTTGGTGATCTTCTCTGTTTTGTTGTTTTCGATCAGTACATCGGCGCTGTCTTCCACCTTCATTTGGAAGTTTTTCTCAGCGTGCAAGTAAACCTGTTCTTCGCCGGGCTTATCATCGAAGCGCAGTTCATTGAAATTCTCTGCCCCTTTTTCTACAGAACGGCTACGATAGCCACTCTGTGTTTTCTTTTCTGGCAAAGCAAAGGGCGGAGTTTGGGTACCGTTATACAAAGCACCTGTCACCAGTGGCTGATCGGGATCGCCGTTGATAAACTCGACGATCACTTCCTGACCAACTCGCGGTAGGAAGGAACTCCCCCACCCGTTCCCGGCAATTTGCTGCGCTACACGGATCCAACAAGAACTATTCACATCGTATTTGCCCTCTCTGTCCCAATGGAACTGAACCTTAATTCGGCCAAATTTATCAACGTAGATTTCGCCCTCTTTGTTTCCCGTGACAATGGCGGTATGCACTCCACGAATGAGAGGTTTGGCGTAGCTGACTGAAGGACGATGAACCGTACCGGATTCGACGCAGGTGAAGAAGACCCTAACGCCTTGCTCTGAGCTGCCCCCTTTACCAGTTTGGTTAAACACTGCAGCACTCACTACGACAGACGAGAGTACGTATTCCTTGCCCACTCGGTTACTGTCTTCATGCTTGGCAAACTTGAAGCTTTTCGCCACCGAAAACGTACGACAACTGGATTCACCGGAGCAGACATACCCATTTTGTTGGATAGACTCGATACTGTGCGTATTGCGCAGTTTGTACTGATCACTGGTTTCCGTTTCACCAAGATACTCAAAGTACTCGCTAGCGGGGACGGTAAAGAGAGCAGAACCGCCCACGGCGGTATTTTTCGGAGCTGAAGAGGGCTTCTCCATATTAAAACCCGCTTTATGGCTACGCTTTGTCACAAGAGTTTGCATTTCGTTCCACGATGAAATGTGCCCAACTTCGGCGCTGCCCGTGTCGAAATCGACGGTGAATTCGGTGCCCGGCTTGTAGTAGCTGATGTCATCGAAAATCTCTAAACGATGTGCAGAACTGCTATGAGTAAAACAAAAAGAGAGTCCTTCCTCTGCCATTAAACGCTTCACAAATAACAGATCAGATTCTTCATACTGAACTTTGTAGGTATACTTTGCATAGGATTTGTTCAATTTGAATGAAAAATCAACGCCATGTTCACCCAAAATTAACGACAGAATCTCTTTAATATCTTTGTTTTGGAAAATGCGGCTATTTACCCGATACTCAGAAAACTTAAGTCTCGGTTCGACAATAATTTCAATATTTTTATAGTTGTCGCCTTGGTGAACTTTGGTCACTCGACTACCTAATAGTCTCGCTTTTGATACTATGCCATGAAAATAGCGCGGCTCTGCTGTCACTTTTTCATGATTCTTCATTGTCACGATAACAGGCTTACCGAGTATTTGATTGAGTTCACCTTTTTGTCCATTAAAGTAGCCAAGCACTTGCAATGAAAAAAGCTCTGATATTTCTTCCCGATACTCAAATGAGTTGAGAATGATAGCGTCTTTACCATAGGGGGTCGATATACTAATAAAGTTGTTATCTTGTGTAGCTTTTTTCATTGCAGACTTCTTTTAGAAATAAGCGGAGGAACATATCCTCCGCAAAATAAATTACATTTGCTGACCTTTAACGCCGCTGTAACCGTATACCAACGGTGCAGAAGTGTTGTTTTTGTCGTCAGTTGGTGTAACTGTCATCATCATTTCAGTGTAAGAAATCGTGATGGTTTCAATTGGACGATCGTCTTGAATTGAAACTGCGTAGTTAGAAATCATCGCATCAGTCAGCTCAATCTTCATGATTTCTTCGATTTTCTCACCTTGCTTGGTAATGTGGAAAACCGCTGGCTTACCTTTACCGATGGTCGCTTCTTTGAACAGATCTGGTGAAGAACGATCTTGAAGCTTAGTGATTGTCATGTCGTAAAGACGAGTTGAGCTCGCTTCACGGTCCATTGCAGTACCAGTGTAAGAAGAAATCTCACGACCTACACTCCAATCAACTGAAAGAAGAGTAATTAGGTCCTTGTACTGTTCTGCGGTAGCTTCACCTTTAATATCAGCATATTTCAGGTAGGTATTTGACTGCATGCTAATCTCCTATAGCATTTGATTAATAAAACTCAATATGAGTAAGGTTTTTCTTGATGCAAGGTTTTAATTAATAACAAATGTATCAAATAAGGGAATTTAAATACGCACTTTTATAACCGAGATTAATTTCCTTTAATAGATCAAAATATCATACGAGGCTGATATTTTGATCTTACTCCCAAATAAAAATATTCATCTCCGGTGTTATTGTATCGAGACGAGTAAGTCGTCTAACTCGCCTTGAATAACTACTTTATCAACAGGAGTATCATTTAAAACGGCATTTAAAATCGCATCTGATATTTTGGGCAGCAATCGATTTTCAATAACTGTTTGCAATGCTCGTGCACCACTTCCAGATTCATTACAATTATCAACTATGCTGCCAATTAATTTGGCACAAATCTCAGTTTCAGCTTTGTAATTATTTTCAATCCGTTTTCTTATTTTTGATATTTTCAAATCTGCGATCTTAATTAAGACGTCTCGTGAAAGCGGTAAATAAGGAATCACATTAACCCGACCTAAAAAGGCAGGTTTAAAGTCTTTCAGTAGATCGTCTCTTAGTGCTTCTTTTAGTGTGTCTGCATCTGGCGCGAGCTCAGGGTCTTGAAACAGTTCCATCGTGGTATCCGTCCCTGAATTGGATGTCATAATCACTATGGTATTTTTGAAATCGATGTCCCGACCTTCACCATCTTTGATCATGCCTTTATCGAATACCTGATAGAAAATGTCCTGCACGCCCGGATGAGCTTTTTCCATTTCATCCAACAGGATCACGCTATACGGTTTTCTCCGCACGGCTTCTGTTAGTATGCCACCTTCTCCATAACCAACGTACCCCGGTGGAGAGCCGAGCAGTAGTGACACTTTGTGTTCTTCTTTAAACTCCGACATGTTGATGACGGTGATGTTCTCTTCACTGCCATACACCTGTTCGGCAATTGCCAAAGCGGACTCCGTTTTCCCGACGCCGCTAGGCCCGACCAAGAAAAAGATCCCGTTCGGTTTTGATTCATCATTTAGCTGCGCGCGCGCCGTTTTAATCACTTCTGCCATTTTAGCCAAGGCGTGATCTTGTCCCACGACCCGTTCACACAAGTGATGCTGCAAATTCAAAATCGCTTTCACTTCGTCATTTTTTAGCTTACCAAGTGGAATGCCTGTCCAATCGGCAATGATTTCTGCCACCAAGGTTTCATTCACATGGGAGAAAACGAGCGGAGTCGGATTTTCCGCTAACTCTTTTTCAATCGACACCAGTTGCTGCGCTTTCTCTGCAGAAGGCTGCTGCAATATCTCAGCGCGAAGCGCTTTTGCCGCGCTGACCGCTTCATTTTCTCGCTGCCAAACGCTTTCTAGCTGTGCAATGTCATCGTGCAATGCGCTGATTTTTACTTCCAGCTCTCCAATGAGCTGATGATGGGATTGACCAAAGGACTGTTCGTTCAACAATTGATTCAATTGATTTTCAGCCATTTGTCGTTGTTTGCGTTTTTGATCAAGCGCACCAGGTACCGCGTTTTGACTCAAGGCCACGCGAGAGCAAGCGGTATCTAACACCGACACTGCTTTATCCGGAAGCTGTCGCCCACTGATATAGCGATCAGAAAGCGTTACCGCCGCTTTTAGCGCTTCAGCGGTAATATGCACCCCATGGTGGTGCTCCATCACATTCAACAGGCCGCGCAGCATTTCGACTGCCAGCTCGGCTGTTGGCTCTTCGATTTTGACTACTTGGAAACGACGGGTGAGCGCAGCATCTTTCTCGACGTATTTCTTATACTCGGCCCACGTTGTCGCAGCAATGGTACGTAATTCACCGCGTGCCAATGCGGGTTTAAGAATGTTCGCAGCGTCTCCCTGACCGGCCTGAGCGCCCCCACCAATCAAGCCATGTGCTTCATCGATAAACAGAATGATAGGCACTGGGGATTCTTTCACTTCTTTGACTACATTCTTAAGACGATTTTCAAACTCGCCTTTCATGCCTGCGCCAGCTTGCAGAAGGGCGAGGTCCAAGGATTTGATCTGCACATTTTTCAGCGCCGGTGGAACATCGCCGCTCGCAATTTTCAGTGCCAAACCCTCGACGACAGCCGTTTTCCCCACGCCGGCTTCCCCCGTTAAAATCGGGTTATTTTGTCTGCGACGTAGCAAAATATCGCTCATCAAACGAATCTCGTCGTCTCGACCAATCACTGGATCAATTTCCCCAGCCCTCGCCTGCTCGGTCAAATCGATGGTGAACTGCTCCAAGGCTTGAGTCGATACCTTGCGATTAGCCGCCTCCGCTTGAGGCGATTTAACATAGTTCCGGCTGAACTGGAGCAATGCATCGGGGTCGATCTTCTTCAACTCCGGGCTAAAACTGCTCGAAAAAGCGAATAGGGTATCGTCTGAGAGAAAAGCATGCAGTAAATGGATTGGAGCGATTTTCTGCGCCTCAAACGCGATCGTTGCGGTCATCCAGGCATTTTGCAAAATGGTAACCGTATGAGAAGAGAGCCCAGGAACAGTTTGACAGCCCGTTTTAAACTTCTCCAGTTGTAGCTGAACATCACTCTGTAGCTTGGCGAGATCGACCGAAAAAGAGCGGTACATTTCCAGCTCAAAACTGCCCGCTCCCTGAATCATCGTCAGCAACCAGTGAGCAATTTCGATACTGTAATGCGTTCTTGAACTGGCGAGGGCCGCAGCCTGCTCCAACGACCCCTTTGCTTCGGGAGTCAGTTTTTCAACCAACGCTGATAGTGATAAAGACGTCATGAATCATCCTTTCAGATTGTTATCGTTATTTGTTCATCGACGACGAGATTCTTCGCCGCCAGTACACTTCCTTTGCCAAGGATCCCAAGCCCCTTGCTAAGATTTGCTTTCGGAAGCAGGCGGCGATCTGCCGTCAGTTTCCACTTAATTTGTTTGCTTCTTCCAAGCAGTTTTTCAATCAAGGCTTTTGTTTGCTGCAGGCGTTCGCTGTGCAATAAATCTCGAAGTGCCTGCTCTTCTGTCGCGATAAATTCCACTTCAAATCCGACACTCATGTTCCAGCTTCGTTTTCCCAGTAGCGCGCCACCACCTAGCTGAGCAAACTGTCCTTCAGGTTGGATTCGACTGCAAAGACGGCTTTGTTCATCCTTATCAATATCAAACCAACGTCCTTTAAATTCATGCAGATGCACCAAACAACCCGATTGCATTTCGAGCAAGCTCTTGACCATCGCTTTACTGCGTAAGCGATGTTGAAAGGCCCCACCAAGAAAAATCGCCTCATCTCCTTGCTCCCCCGTCAACGCGTTGAGAATGGTATGAATGGCCGATGAGTGACCACGGGCTACACGCTGCAACTGGGCTGGCAACTGCGATGACTGCCAGCAGCGATAGTAAAGCGACAGTAACCTATGATTAAAAATGTCGAAGAAGTCCGACATCGCCTCATCATTTTCACGCTGTCTCTGCATCACCCGTTCACTGTAGTGATTGGGCAGGACACCTTGCTCACCCGTTAACCCGATTAAATTGGTTTTAATACGGAGTTGATGGGCGGTTTTCTTTTCTATGCTGACAAGTTGGTTAGCTTCGTAGCCCATTCGTTGTTGTACTGAAAGGGCAATGCGTTCCCGCTCTGGCAAGGTGTCACTTCCCAGATGACTATCGCCTCGTAAATAGTGCTGTTCCAGCAGATGAATGGCTTCAAACAGAGGCGATGTTTCCAAGGTGTCAAAAAACTCCTGCTCTGTCATAGCAGCTCCTTTTCTCCTGCACTGGCGGGCCAGCGAAAAAAGCGCTCCCCTGTTGAGGTCAGCGTAATGGTCAACTGAGTGAAGGTATTGATTTCAGCAAACTGGGAGAAATAGGCAGAGAGCACGTTCCCCAAAAAGAAGATCTGTTCTCGCGAAAGAATCTGCTCTGAGATCTGTAACGTAATCGCCGTGCCGTTGCAGAAACCCACTCGGCCATTTTGCACCACTCTGCCGGTTGTTAGCGTCGTCTTCATCCCTTTAATGGCGTCAATCAGCGCTTTGGTTTCCGGCGTGCCGCGAAAAGCCAATAGACTGAGTACTTGTCGCAAGTTCTCAGCGCCAGCGTCATCGCTGAAATGATTCAGCGTCAGTAACTTGGCAAATTGCCAGCGTGAGCTTTCGTCCATCTCGGCACGAACCGTTTCCGTAGGGGTCGACAAACATTTGATCTTACTGAAATTATCTTTGCAATCCGGCATCGATACTTGTGGCAGGCCGCCGCCAAAAGGAATTTTTGCGGCAAGATTTCGGTTACAACACCACGCCTCAACCGACATCAGCCAGTTTTCTCTCGATTCTGGGCAAAAGAGTTGGTGCTGCTTATCCACAACCGAAACAAATGCTTCACGTCCTGGCTCATCAAAGCCCCCCGCCCAATTTTTATCTTCTCGGCGCAAAACCCAATATATTTCCGGTTGAGTGCGGTAGTTAGTGTGCTGGCCAGCATAAAACGGCGGCAAATTATCATATACCTTGTTCCAGTTTCTCAGCGTGACGTTATCGATACTGACCACTTCACTTGACTCTGGCTCCATATACTCGGCATGAAGCTGGTACTCATACTCAGAAGGTTGAACGCGAACAGGCTTCATTTTCGCCTTATACAAATTGATAACTGGCGTGCATCCTAGTTGAACATTATCGCTGGTAATCTGCTTCTCTAACCAATCGTTCGATTCATTGAAGTAAAACCATATCTCGCCTTGAGGTTCGCTGTCGAAAGCTCGGAAGTCCAAATCCAGCAAATCAAAGAAGAGGAATTTTTCTGGGAAATGTAGGTACTCAATCAACATTCGGGTACCGGAGAAGCTGCGTTTGCTGTAGGGCACGACTTTTTCTTCATCGCAAAAGCCGACTGCTTTGAGATGACGTGGAGTCAGTTCTTTTTTGCTGCGCCCTTTCTGCACTAACGCGATGCCGATACAGGACTTGAACAGACTTTGATAGAGCTGCAAAGCCACTTGAGACTGTCCATTAAGATAAAAACGCAATTTCTTATCTGAACTATCGGCAAGGCTGATTTCATCACTATTACTGCATAAACTCAGCTTCAACACTGACTTTGCATCGGCTTCAATACGGGCATCTGCGCCGCTAAAAGGGGCATTTTCCAGCTTAGCCTCCGCCACATCAAAAGGTAGAACCTGAGTGTCATAGCAGGTGAGGAAATCGCACTCTTTAAAACCGGGGGCGGTAATGGTAACCCGCTCGCCAGCAGGCACAGTCACCGTTGATGTCGCAGAGCTCGAACCATTGACTTTGATCACCGACATAGAGGGAATCGGTGCATGAAAGTCGGGAAATAATTGGCCAATGAGCGCTTCCGTTAATTGTGGAAAAGCGTTATCTAAACTTTGTCGAATGCGCGCCGTGAGAAAGGCACACCCTTCTAATAGACGAGACACGTGCGGATCTTCAACCACTTCTTCGCTTAAACGCAATCTGGCTGCTATTTTAGGATACTGCTCGCCAAATTCATGGCCTTTATGTCTCAGGTAGACCAGCTCACGATTGTAGTATTTTAAAAACTCTTCACTCATTTCGCTTTACTCAGTTTTATCCCTAAGCTCACGGGTTCAACCTCTGAATCCATCACTAGCTCCTGCTCTGTGCTGTCGATGATGCAGGTGGCGCGAATTCGCAGTTTTAAAATGCGGTCTAGCGGGTTTTTGTCTTCGGCAATCGTCACGCTTACAGAGGTCAACCGTGGTTCAAACTGCACAATAGTCTCTTGCACCAAACGGCACAGATGCTGCTGCCCATCAGCACTGCTAAAAGGCATGGATGAAAAATCCGGTAAACCGTAACGAAGAATGGACGAATGCACTTCTCGTAGCTCTTCCGATACGGCTAACCAGCTTATTCTGCTGTTAAGCAGTGCTTCTAAATCAGAACGGATAGAATCCATTAACGCCTGACGTGTTAGTGGATAGTACCTGTCGTAGCTGCTGCTAGGGTCATGATCCACCAACTTGTCGAGCAAAGAAGGCGTCAGGCTAAAATCACTCATTCCGTTGCAGCCAACGCAACTCGCTCAATGGTTTGCAACTGCGATAGCGCAATCGCCCCTTCCCCTGCCAACCACATTTTTTGCCCCATGCCCAAACAATGTTCGGTGCCTAAAAGCGTTTTCCAATCCGTTTCGCGACCAAGCTTGTGTTGATCTGTTTCAGAGTCGACATACGTCATTGGGAAATGGGCTTCCCCTTCACCGAGGCCGTCAATATCAAACTCACAAGGACGCCAGATGTTTTCTAAAAGATTGGTTGCAGGTTTCAGTTGTAAAGAGTTCACTTGGTTAAGTGGCACCAAAAAATAGTTTCCGGCTGAAGAGAAGAGCTCAATAAAGCCTGCCAGTCGATCATCAAGATCACGGACATCTTCATAAGTTTGGCCATTAATGGAGAAAGTCGCTTTGGGTCTCGCGGTTTCGGCCTTTTCACACACCTCGACGAGTTCTTCGCCATCTTGATTAAGCAGTGCCAAGCTAAAGCGAACGAGCGTATTGTTTTGGCTGTCATTACCACTGACAAACTGTGCGCTGGCTGCGCCACCAGCAAAATCGACACGCGCTTGCGCTGCTTTAACTAGGTGACGAATTTGGCTCGCACCCGCCAGATATTCGGGAAAAAGCTTGATTGCCTGCATCAATTGCTCATCGGCACGTTCAAAGTCACCTTGCAGGCACAGCACTTCAATAAATGCACTGCGTAAAGTGGCGTTTTTCGGGTCTTGTTTTATTGCGCTGACTAAAGCCTCTTTCGCCTGTTGCAGTTCGCCCTGATTAATCTGTTGTTGCCAATCTGACATTGTGACTCCTTATAGTATGTGTTCCGGTGATAGCTCAGTAATAAGCTTGATGGATGACACCATCTGGTCCAGTTGAAAATGAGGACGTAAATGGATCACCGAATAGTAGTTGCCCGGACTGCCAAGCTTTTCCGTTACTTTGATGCGCGCTTCATTGAGCGGGTACTTTGCCCTCAACTCATCTGACGCTTCGTCCGACGCCGTTGTGTATTTATGCAACCACGTCTGAAAATCTCGTTCGATGCTCTGCGCATCCTGATAGCTACCAATGCGATCTCGCCCCATCACTTTGATATAGTGGGCAATTCTTGATACACACAAGGTGTATTGCAGCATTGAAGAAAGCCGCGCGTTGACATTCGCACCTTTCGCCAAAAATGATTGCGCTTTATGCAGCGAGATATTCGACGTAAAACTGATAAATGGTGTTTCCGCCACGGGAGAGAGCGGAATAAATCCACAGTCCGAGAGCTCTTGCTCACGCCGCTCTGTAACTTTCAAATTGAGCGGCGCTTTAAAGCGCTGCCCTTTACCCGGTAGTGAGACTTGACTCATGGACGGGGGCTGAATGATGCCCTGTGAATAGTCACCCGTCTTATGCCCTCGAATATGCGTAAACCAGCCGTACTCCTGAAACGCACGCATAATCACGGCTGCAAAACAGAATGAGGCATTGCCCCACAATAGATCCTGATGAGAGTCGCGGATACGTTCGTTGTAAACAAAGCGATCGCCTCTTGAACCATCGCTGCAATATGGCTGACGGTAGAGCACATTCGGCATCGTCAAACCGACAAAACGCACGTCGTCGGTTTCTCTTAATCTTCGCCAGCTCATGTACTCGTTTTGCTCAAACTGGGTGTAAATATTGCCAATCGAAGCAATGTCAGCAAAATGGTCAGTACCAAATACCCCGGGCTTTACCGACATAATCAGAGGACTAAACGCCGCCGCGGCAGACTGTGCCAACTTCGCGAGGATGCTGACATCGCGATCCAAGGCGTTTCTGCCCAACGACTGGCCTAAATAGTAGTCTCCGACCAAGAGTCCGAAAGGTTCCCCTCCGGGCATCGAATATTCATTTTGATAGACCAGTTTAAACAGCGCCGACTGATCAAATTCAATCGCACGGGTGGCGTCTTTGGCTAACTCATCCCAAGTACAAGCCAGTACTTTGATCTTGACCTGTTCCTCGGCATTGCGATCTTTCTGCTCGACTAAATAGTGTAATCCTCGCCACGTCGACTCGAGATCCTGCAACGTTTTGCAATGGAGAATCTCATCCAACTGCTGGTTGAGCTGAGCATCAATCTGCTCAATTGTGCTCAAAATGCTGTGAACAAACTCCTCTCGGTCTTTAATCCCTGCAAATTCAACCCAATACCGAGCGGCCTGATTGATATCTTGGGTATCCAAAAAACGGTCGATCCAATGGCTCATGGCCAGAGGTTGCTCTGGCGTCGCACGCTGATGGGTTAGCTGTTCTGCTGAGACAAAATTCATCCACTTAATTTGGGCTGGTACCAAGCACCAGCCCATTCCTCTTTAGTTAACCACCAGACTGTGGGATCTTGGCAACCAAGCGTAGCGAGGTTGTCAACTCTTCCATTTGCAGCCAAGGTTTCAACCAAGCGACCGCGTTGTAAGCACCCGCTGTGCCTGGGATTTCCTTCACCTGCACACGAGCATCAGCTAGCGGGTATTTCGCGCGAATTTCCTGGCCGCCCCCTTCAGAGGCGTTGACATAGCTCAAGATCCAGCGGTTTAACCATGACTCGACATCTTGCGCTTCCATAAAGCTGCCGATCTTGTCGCGTGCCATCACTTTCAAGTAATGGGCAAAGCGAGAGGTGGCCATCATGTAAGGCAAGCGTGCTGAAATAGCCGCGTTGGCGGTTGCATCTGGCGAATCATACTTCGCAGGTTTCTGGCATGTTTGCGCACCAAAGAACACCGCATAGTTGGTGTTTTTGTAGTGACAAAGCGGTAGGAAACCCAATTTACCCAGCTCTGACTCACGGCGATCGGTAATGCCGATTTCCGTCGGACACTTCATGTCCGGGTCACCGTCATCACTCATAAAGAAGTGTGTTGGCAGGTTGTCTACTCGACCGCCCCCTTCCGCGCCGCGAATGGCAGTACAGAAGCCATACTTTGAGAACGCATCCGTCAGTTTAGCGCCCAGTACGTAGGATGAGTTCATCCAACAGTAATCGTTATGCTGTGCATTGGTGGCGATCCCGGAGATCTCATCCACATCAAACTCTTCAAAACCAAACTCTTCGACTGGTGAAGTAGCTTGACCATAAGGCAAACGTGCTAGCACTTTAGGCATGGTCAAGCTAACAAAGCGCGAGTCTGCGCTCTCACGGAAGGCGCGCCACTGAGTGTATTCCAGTGATTCAAACACTTTTTCTAAATCGCGAGGTTTAGAAAGCTCCGTCCACTCATCAAAGCCAAACAACGCTGGTGACGCCGCCGATAAAAATGGCGAAAAGCCTGCCGCCGCAACGTTCGACATCAAGCGCAAGCTCTCGATATCTTCTGGATGGTTGGTAAACTCGTAGTCACCGATCAAGGCGCCGTATGGCTCACCACCAGCACTACCAAACTCCGCCTCATACACTTTCTTAAAGATCTGACTCTGATCGAACTCCACCGCTTTGCTCAAATCTTTATGCAGCTCTTTCTTGGTCATGCTCATCATGCGGATCTTCAGGGTCGAGCTGGTCTCTGAGTTCATCACCAGATAGTTCAGTCCGCGCCACGTCCCTTCCAATTTTTGCAAATCAGAATGGTGCATCACTTCAGAAAGCTGTTCAGAAATCTTCTTATCAAGCGCCGTAATCGCTTCACGGAACGTAACGGTTAAGTTTTTATTCCAAGTGACCGTGCCTTTCAGCGCTTCTTCCGTCAGCGTCTTGATCAACTCTTCTGCACGAGACGCTTCTGTTTGTTTCGTTGCTCCAATCGCCTGCTCAAGAAACGAAAACGACTGTTCCTCGGTGGTCGGATCCAATTGGTTTTCTAACTGTGTTGTCATCTTCCTTTCCTTATTCCGCTTGCGCTTCTTCTTGACCAATCTTCAGTTCATCAGCCAACTTGGATAAGTTTTCCGTATTGTTCAGTACGGCTTCGAGCACATTTTCCAACTCTTCAGAACGGTCAACTTTGGTCATTAAGTCACGCAACTTATTGCGAGTGTCCATTAGCTGACGCAGTGGTTCGACTTGTCTGACAATCGAAGCAGGTTCGAAATCTTTCATGGATTGAAACTTCAAATTCACTTCAAACTGTGAACCGTCACCCGCCAACGTGTTGTTCACTTTAAATGCTACCGACGGGCTCATTTTCTTCAGAACATCATCAAAGTTGTCGCGATCAATCTGGATAAAACGGCGATCTTTCAGCGGTTTGAGAGCTTCGGTGTTTTGACCAGCAAAATCCCCCATCACGCCAACCACGAACGGAAGCTCTTTCTTCAGTGATGTGCCTTCGGTTTCTACATCGTAGGTAATATGAACACGTGGTTTCCTTACTCGTGACAGTTTCGAGTGGATACTAGTCATATCGTTCTCCCTTTAATTACTCATCTTTATTTGCTATGCCAACTAAACGGAAGTAGCCATTTTTGGCTTCTCCATCAGCGATAAGCTCTGCCAATAAATCAGGCAAAGCCATCCCACACCAACGAATGACTTGTTCAATGGTGTATGAAACGGGTGAGTGTGGTTCTGTCTCTCGAAAGAAATCCGCCACTTTCTGTAATTGCAGTATCGCCTGCTGTCGCGACTCCATATTGGCGCTGAGTAGCTCAAAGTGAGCACCTTTAGCCACGTTAGGTGCGCCACTTTCTTCTGCTGATTCGAGCTGTGGCGAAGTGCTCTCTTCGACCGCCATCGGTCTACTCAGTTTGTCACCAGCAAGGTGTTTTACCGCCGCATGTATCGCATCCAATTTATGTGCGATGTATGAACTTGGGGTCACTTCACCGCAAACGCTATCCAACACTTGCGAAAACTGGTGAAATGCATTGATCGCCCGTTGCAGATCCGCATCGAGCTGCTGATAAAACGCGGCGCTGGAAGACTTCACGGTTTGAAGGATATCGCTGAGCGCTGCAACACCTTTGTCACGTTTAGCGCGTTTCTTTTCTTCATCCAAGCGTTCAATATCCAACGCCTGCTGATATTCCCAGTAAGCATATGCTTGGACTGGTCCTTGCTCAGTAAGCGGTATACAAGCCAGTGGGAAAATGAGTGTCCCTTCGTTGTCGATACCATTTAGCCCCACAATTGGCGAAATACGAGTTTCGATACCCTCTTCATCAGGCATTGGGTGCAGATGCTCCCAATAATGTTGCACATAGTGAGTCGCAAGCTCATAGCCAATCGCCATACCACGAAATCCCTGTAGACGCGTCAGGGCCTCGATAAGCCAAGCGACATACTCTAAATCTTTCGTTTGTGTTGCGAGCGCGTTCGGCAGCTCATCAATAAACACACGCCATAGGTTGGCATGGCTGAGCAGCGGTTCCTCCTCAACAATGGCATTTCGCTCAACATTGCGCGCTTGCATACGTTGATCTTTGAGTCGGTAGTACAGTGACTGCGGGGTGATATCTCCTCTGGGATCGATACCTGTCGGGCTTTCCCCTTCAATCGCTTGCTGCGCAGCGTCTAGCCAATCGTATTCGATATCTTCAAAGCTCATACCATTCTTCTCCTTGCATAGACAGGCACCGTGGCATCTGAAGAGACAGAGACACCTTCTTTGGCGAACGGTAACTCTCGACTTGCCTTGATGAGTGCACAAGTGACATTGTCACTCGCCCCGCGCACCAGAGCCGAATGCAATAGCGCTAAACCAGATTGATTCACCGAGTCTGCATAGAGGCTATTTTTAATCTCTTGATCGTTGAGCTCCTTGGTCAAACCATCACTGCAAAGCAAGAATTGGTCACCGTGCTGCAACTGGCCGGAGACTTGGTCAATTCGAACCCCATACTCCACGCCAATCGCTCTTGTAATCACATTCGCCAAGGGGTGATCTTCTGCTTCTTCAGCGGACAAGATGCCCTGTTCAACCATTTCCATCACTTGGCTATGGTCGCGCGTCTTTTGTGCAAACACGTCATCACGCAGCAGATAAATTCGGCTGTCACCGACCCATAAGCAATGGAAATAGCCATCTTGAATCATCAGCAGCACCATGGTGGTGCCCATGGTTTTACCCGCCAAATTTTGCTGCGCGTAGTCGTAAATGTCGTTGTTTGCCTGTTCAACTTGGTGGCGCAAATCATCAATGGCGAAATCGGGCGCTTCGAAGATGAACCGCTCAATTTTGTCGACGAGCATTTGGCTGGCAATATCGCCAGCGGCATGCCCCCCCATACCATCCGCGACCACCCAAACTTGGCGGTTCGTCATATCGAGTAAGGCATCTTCGTTATACGGGCGAACTTTTCCCGGGTGAGATTTTGAAAACGTAAAAAAATTCCAGTTCATTCATCCACCTACCAGTTCCACTTAGCCCACTCGCCGTCCAGCATCGCAGCGTATTTACCAATCGAGGGCATACCGTCACAGATGAATGCCATTGGCTCCATGTTGTCGTTGCCGTCTGTCCACCAGAAACAAGGCTTATCGAATTTCTCGTTGAGCAACATCCTCAACAAGCTGTCTGCATCGGTTGGCGTGTATTCCGCCAAGAGCAGTGATTCACTATGTGGATGTTTAAGCGCCACCTCACCATTAAACTGACGCGAAACTGCAATATTCTCTTCCAGAGTCGACAAACGATGCTGCCACTCTTCAAACACGAAACCATCTTCGAGTACCGCTAAGGCTAGCGTCTGCGAGTCTTCCGACCATGCTCGCTGCTGCCAATAGGCCACAGCGGGGGCTTCGACCGCACGTGCCACTGTAAAGAAAAAGTAGCGCCCCGCAGCATCTACGCTGGGGATCATACTGCCGATCAAAGTCGACTCACCGCTGATAGCTGCATCAAGCGCAAAATGCCAAATGGGCGCATTCAGGTAGAGATCTTGCCAACGCTGCTGAAGCTGCTCACGACTGACGGCCATCACGGCTTGTTGCCAGTCATGTAAAACATTGCTGCAAGATTTTGCTAAGCCATGTTTAATAAAGTCGCCTTTCGTCGGGATCTTACCTATGTAGCCCCATCCCAACGTTACAGAGTCTGTGGACATCGAAATCTTTCCATATCATTTGACCAGAATGGGTTCATCGTACTTTTGGGGATCAGCTCTAACTGCACTTTGTTCCCTTTGAGATCTATCATCACAATATTGTCCTTACGTGATTCAGGACGGGCTTTAAGTGATTGGTCGAGCAGCTTAAAGAGTCCCCAATCACCTTCAAACGTGTGAGCAATTTCTCGACGAGAGTCTGGTGGTGTAAACACAACACGCGTAGCCGACTGCCGCGCAGGCCAACTGAGCGTCTTCGACCTAGCAGGACCGTGCTTGTAAACTAGGTTTTGCCCACCCAACTCCAGTACGAAGCTAGTAATATGTTGATCCAGATAGACAGGCTTCATGCCAAAATCGACCCGTAAGGTGTTGTCTGGTTCAAAGAAAGCCTGCCTGATTTTTTCCGCTCTCTGGAAAACGGCTAAGGTTTCTTGGCTCACGCCAATTTCCTTTTCAAAACGCCACACGGATTTGGAGGTATCCACAAAAGGAGAGAGATACTCGTTAAAAAAAGCATCCAACGTGCCGCCGTAACCGAAGAAGCGGCTGAAATCTTTTAGCGTCACTTCCTTTTTCGCCGTTGGGCTAAAAGGATATCGTCCTTGAATGCTGCGCTCGTAAGGCTTAAGCACTTTATTGGTCCACAGAGTATTGAGATGAACACGTGATCCTTTTTCTGCCAGTTTTGCTGACTCACTGGAAAGTTCATTTAGCCAAGCGTCAAACGGCGACGGAAGTAACTGCCTTGCGTGATTGATAGAAGCGGCTACTTCGCTTGCTAAGGTGCCGTTAAGCAGACTCTTGTACGCCACTTTTTGGTTATTCCCTGAACTTGAAAGATCAGTGAGATACTTTTTCAAACTATTCAGCGCTTGATGGATCTCGTCAAAGTCTTGGTCGGTCATCTGGATGATCTCTGCGAATTCCGCCTCCACCTCTTTGCCCGGTAAACTGACGTTAAATGCATTCTCTTCTGAGGGACGATACATCTCCAGTTTGTCAGCGGTACCGGAGAACTTCACTTTCGCAACATTACCAGCAACCTCTGCAGCGGCTTGTTCATTTTGCGACAAGGAAACTTTGGTTAGAGCAACCTCTTTCTGCACCGCCCGCAGCAGCGACTCAAGTGGTCTTTCCGAACTGACCAAGGCCACGCTTTGATCTAAGCTGGTCTTTAAACTTGATGTCGGTTTTAGCTGTATGTCTTCCAACAGCGATTTCCACTCGTAAACGTAGTCGCGGTAGTAGCGCTCACGAACCCCAGCAATCGCTAAGTCCTGATCGATACTGCGCGCATCAATCTCATCACCGTACACCCAGTTTTCTTCCATTAAGGCTTTTACCGTGCGACCAATTTGTAACTGGAAGATGCTGTGGAAACCGTTGTAGGTATAAAAACCAGAGATCCCCATAGATAAAGGTTTGCCACTTTTTCGTTCAAACTGTTCAATACCGCGTGTTCCCAATACATCGGTCAAACGAAAAGAGGCAACATGACTTTTAACAAACTGTAGCTTCATTCTTTGGTACGCCCTTTCGGACAGCGACATTTGTGTGAGCACGTGTCGAGCGGCTGAAACCGCGTCGTTATTGAGGTAAAGCCCTCTTTCAGTTTGTTTGACAAAGTTTTGCGTGTGCAAGGCTAAATCCGTCCGTAACTCTTCATTCAACGCCCCCGGATAAGTGCGTTCGTAATAGTACGTGAACCAGTTAAGTACATGCTCTGTATCCAGTTTGTCGTCGTTAAACAGCATCAAATAGGTTTTCAACGTTTCATATAAATATTCTCGATGCTGTTCGTTCTCTTGCAGTTCATTGAGCAGCGCAGTCTCAATAAATGTCGAGAAGTAACTCACCAACGCTTTGTGATAAGCCGCCTTAGCCGATTGACCAATCTTTTCCCCTTGATACAAACCTAGGGTCGTGATCTGACCATCCTCGACATGTTGGCCTGCGTATCCCATGGGCAGCTCAATGATTTTGTTCAAGACATTCAGTGATGGGATCAGTTCATCCGTAAAATCAAAGTCTTGGTTTTTTAGTAAATTTTGTACCTCATCCAACTGCGCATCTGTCTGCTCAATTAAACGACTGTTCCATTGATAACTCGTCATCCACAAGGCGAGTGCCAACGCGGAAACACCAGCACAAGCCGCGTAGGTTCCCGTTCTTAACCAACCACTCTGTTTTTGATGATGTCGGTTTAGCGTGCCGAGAAGCTGCTCTTTAAAAATCACCTCTTCAAAAAGGTTTTTAACGAAATAGGTGCACGACTCTTTTGAGCTTAACCGCAGCGGCGGGCGCCCCAAACCCAGACCTTGCGAGGTTTCGGCCATGATGCGATCAACAGGCATGCCCTCTTGCAATGCACTGACGATAAAGACACCGCGAATCATTGCCGGTTCTTCAAACTTATTCTGGGCAAAGATCTCACTGAGGAACTCATCCAAATTTGCTTGTAAACAACGTAGCTGCTTAGGAAACTCAAACATCAGAGCGCGCTTATCTAGATCTTCTTCACTTTCCAAACGCTGCATCATACGTTTATCGAGGCGTTCCAAAAGATCGTGAAATTCTTTGTTGAACAGTGAAATGACACCTCGTTCATCGCCGACTTCACGCGGGAAAACAAAACCGAGCAGCTCATCTCTCTCATCGCGACTGAGATCAGCAAAGAATTCGTTAAATCCTGCAATCAGATCCGCTTTGGTTAACACCACATAAATCGGAAACTGCATACCCAATTGGTTTTTTAACTCCTGCAAGCGATTTTTAATCGCACGAGCATGCAGGCCGCGCTCTGTTCTTGTTTGCGTCATCATGCTGGCAAGGCTGACGGTAACCAGCGCACCGTTAATCGGACGTTGTTTACGGTATTTCTTCAGCAGCCCTAAAAAGCCATACCACGCTTTGGAGTCTACATGGGCTTGACTATCTTGGGTCGTGTATCGGCCAGTGGTATCAATCAATACAGCTTTATTGGTAAACCACCAGTCACAATGACGTGTTCCACCGATACCCGCGATAGCGTCACTGCCTAGCGCATCACTTAACGGAAATTCCAAACCGGAATGCTTTAACACTGACGTTTTGCCTGTACCTGGAGGGCCAATTAAGACATACCATGGCAGGCTGTATAGATTCTTTTTGCCCTTTCCATCTTTAGTGATGACTTGTACCGCCCGTTCAATTCTCTCTCGCATCACATCAATTTCCGACGCCGCTTCTTTGTCATTGAACGAGTCTACTTCCAGCAAATTCTGGATACTTTCATCCTGCTCTTTACGCTCACGTTGCTGACGAATTACGTTCGTCACACCCCACGCAAAGACCAGCACCACAATCACCAGTAAGCGATTAAAGCCCGATTTCAACGGTTCAACGCCTGCAATGGCAATCAGTGGCCCAACAAACCAAATGAATACTGAAGCTGCAAATAGGCCAATAAGTCCAATCACCCAGCGTTGACGAATAAGAGTGTTAATGGCTTTCATTTAGTTGTTCCCATCGGTTAATTGATTCGGGATCAGCAGATCAATTTCAACGCGCCGGTTCTTCTGACGGCCTTCAAGGGTGTCATTCGACGCCAAAGGTTTAGCATCGCCTCTTCCTTCAGGAATAATGCGCCCGTGCAGCGCTCCCGATGCCATAAGGCGATCCGTTAGTGATGTGGCTCTCGCTAAAGATAAATGCCAATTTGAAGGAAACTTGCTGGTAAAAATGGGTTCATTGTCGGTGTGGCCGACGACCAGAATTTTACCGTTGGTCGCTTCCAACGCTCGCGCAACTTTTGAGACCACGGGTTGTATATGCGCCACCATTTCGGCACTGCCAGACTGAAACAAATCTTGGGATTGAAAGGTGATGCGCACTCTATCGGCCAGCGCTTCCACTTGCAGTATGCCCATCTCTATTTCTGTGGCTAAAAAGCGCTCCATCTCTCGACTAATAGCCAGAGAAGAAGCGTAACTTTCGTGAGTCGCATCCACTTGTCTGTCCGGCAGCAAATTGATCAGATTGGTGAAAGTTGCGTCTGATTTTTCGTTGAGACTGAAACTCAAATACATGTACACACAAGCTAACAACGCCGCGGTTATAGACAGTACAACCCAAATTGGCGCTTTTTCGGTGGTTTGTTCTCCCATCAGTACATTCTGGATGCAACCCTCACCCAATGCGTTTTTCGGCACTCTTTCATTGTTTTTCAGTACATCCATAACTTGAATTTTCAAAGCACGGTGTTGCTCGTTACCATTCTCTTTCAGACGAAAATGGCCTTTGAATCCAAGGCTCATGCAGAGATACATCACTTCCAACAGATCCAGCGATTGTTTTGCGTCTTTTAGGCATTCATCTAAATGAACGAAGAACTGTTCGCCACCTTGTGTGTTGGAGTAAAACGTCGACAACAAAGAATTATGCCCCCAAACAGACTGGCTCCCCCATGTGGTATTAAGGACCGCTTCATCAATCGCGCAGCATAAACAATACCTAGCAATATCAATTTGCTTAGCGTTGGCATTTTGTAAACGAAGACGATTTTCATAATCGCGCATTTTCTGCACAAAGGCTTCGCGAAGCTGTTTCACGTCACTGTGAGCTGCCGTAGAGCGAATCTGACCAAGCAAAGAGAAGATAACGTTCGCTTCCGCCAACAGCGTATTGCTCCCATAAGCAATCACGCTGGACTCTTTCTCTTCTTTGATCATTTGCGTAAGAAGCACAGTATTGTCACTCTCAACCACCGTCGCGGGCTGAGGTGCGTTACCCTTCTTCTTTCCGGGTGTCGGTTTTACTATTGTTTGATCCATAACTCAGCTGCTATTGATTGATACTCCAGAGTTCCATCTCAAGTCCGGGATAGTTACCAGACACATGGAAAGCCATACCACCACTTTCCATTAAACGTGCCCAATAGGCGCCTCTCTTAACCAGCTCGAAATAGACAAAACCCGAGGAGTACGGCATTTGCCTTGGAACCACGCTAAGCGGCGAGACTGAAATGCCATTAATTTGGTTATTGATGAGATCACGAATGTTCTCTGCCGGCCCAACTTTGATCTGACCTGGCAGCTTATGGCGAATTTCATCGGGGGAAATATCCGCTTTCACCGCGAGGACAAACTGACAAACCGACAGCAGTTTCTTATCTGGCAGTGGTGTGACACGAATACCAAACTGACGGACATCAAGCGGCATCTTGGTCGCAGTTTGTTCGAGGACAACACTGAGATACTGGCTAAGAATCTGATTTATTTCAGAAAAAACAGCCCCCATATTGTGATGAACATATTCTGGCAGCTTAGGTACTCTCTTATTTTTTGTCGAAAATGTTGCCAGTTCGCCGATTAAGCCGAAGAGATGAGTGACCAAAGTATAAGGGTGTAGTTCTGTCCCAGTCGCAAGATGCCTTAAACTAGCCTCATAACGATTGAGCATTTGTAGCATGATGAAATCCACCGCTGAAGATGCAGCAGATTTCCCTTGCGCCAAACGCTGAGCAATTGCATCGGCACGAATTTTTAACATCGCCAAAATATTCTTGAGATACTTGGTCAGTACTGGGTTGTGATGCACGTTGAGAAAAGGTGGAACGTAATCCTCATCAAGCAGAATTTGTCCTTCTGTACTCACTTGGCGAATACGCGCAATCGGCAGAGAAACATATCCGGGCAAACTGTCATTGGTTACTTTAATTTCAAATGACAAACCTGCTAACTGAACCACTTCTTCATCCATGCCAGACACGTTGTCAGTGATGTCGGCTTCGACAAACTTATAGCGAGTGACCTGAGCATCACTGACAGCTGAAACATTTTGCCCTTGCAGCTTTTCAACGGGGATAGCTAACTGCACTAAAGTATTCTCAATGTGAGGATCCACCGTAACCCCTTGCGGAATGACATCTCGCTCAGGGATCATCGCCAAAGTCATATCAGGTAGAATCGCGACCATTTCAGTGATGGCGATTTGTCCATCCTTGAGAGCCGTTTTATCAAGACTTATCTGTTCGATTCCACGCGCATAATGGCTAGCTAGTTTCGCCAGTCCACGATAGTCGTACGCCAGTGATCGTTCCTGCTGCTGGAAGTGTTGCGGACGTAAAAACATCCCTTCACTCCAAACCATTGGTGAATATGCACTCATTTACTAACCTGCCAATGCTGCTTACTTTATTGCCAACGATAATTCGTCTAACAATAGCTCGTAGGTGTGATAACCCGTTCGATCGACTTTGATAACTCTACGCCAATTGGCATTCTCAATATCACGGAACGCAACAATGATTCCGATATATTCCACTCCGGGTTTCATTGTTGAGTGATAACGCTCTAACTGCCCAGGTGACAAGGAAAGCTCTGTTTTCGAGACCATATCTGGCCCGAGAACTTCACTTGCTCCTTCGTATAAAGAGAAAAAATCTTGGCTTTCAAACAAAGTATCCGAAGTCAGTTCAAATATATAAACAGCGACAGGAGAAGGGCGGCCATTCATATCAGGATTAATATTGTGTCCCGCTGAAATTTCCACATCAGCGTAGGGGTCTACGACCATATTCGCCGCACTACAACCAAGTAATAAAAATATCGATATGATAGATAAAATTTTGACTGAAAGTCTCATCCTATTCTCCCGTTGTATTCCTCAATGCTATCTCGTAAGCTTTTGCAAAATCCTCTAAATAAAAGTGGTTTTTATCAGAATCCATCTCATTATTTAGCTGATAATAAAGGCTTTCATATTTATGCCATTTTTTCTTCTCTGTTTTGGAAAACAAAGCAGATACGGCATTGCTCTCACGTTGAGAGATATGTTCAGAGATGTTATTTGGGTCCAGTAATTTCATTACCCCAGATACGGCTCCGTGAACACCATTAACCATCGCTGCTTCATGAGTTTCAATATCTCTAAATGCTGACTTTATGGCCGCTTCAGGAGAGAGAAAACTTGCACTTCGTCTGTTGTATAAATTGTGTATTGCATCATCTAAATTGGCAGAAAACTTTAACGGATTGTTCTCAGAGCGTTGAAATGCAGTATGATTTAATTTATTCGCTTGCTTAAACTCTGCGCGATTGTGCAGTGTTTGCATTAAGCCCTCTAGCATCAAAGAGTAAGAACGGCCCAACTCGTTAAACCATGCCTCTTTATTTCCGTCAGGTATCAAATTTTGATCGATGCCCGCCCCATTGAGGAAAGCTTTTAACAGTGAATCAATACGGGGCTCCGCTTCTCCCTCAAACTTTCTACTTAGTGGCAATGCCCTATCCGCGTTGCTTTGACTGACAGTCAGCGCTTCATTCTTAACATCAGATTTGCTATCGAAGAAGTCATCAATGCTACCGATATCGGGATGAGGCAAACTGGATGTGCTCTCCTCTTGTGCAAGAAACAGGTTCGCATCAAAACCAAAGTCCATATAGTCCGGACTCCCTGTATCTATGGGAGTACTAAGAATATCTCTTGGGGATAGCGTATTGGAACTAGAAAACACTGGCTCTTTATCGATTGGGGTTTCTTGCTGATTTTCCTGTAGTGAAACCTCAATTTCGTAATCACCAAAATTAATTGTGTCTTTATCTTTTAAAGCGATCTCTATTCCATTTCCTACAGGGCTAACTGACTTGTTAATAAATATACCATTCGTTGACAGATCTCTTAGTAAATAGTCCTTTCCAAACTTTGATATCTCACCATGCACACCTGAAATGATGCGTTCAGGATCGGGAAGAACCCAGTCACAAGAATCAGCTCGACCAAATTTAATTGAGCAGTGTTCTTCTGCAGAAGATAGCGTGAAAACACTCTGTAGCTCTGGTGTGAACTTGTGAAAACTAGTAATGGAAAGCACTAAGCCCATGTCAACCTCTAGCCATTGTCTATTTTATACTTTTGTAATTCCCAAGCGCCACGCGCGAAATACCGTGACTCAGTGGCATTATTTACATGCAAGTCAACAGTGTGGGAACTATTTTAATAGCTGCAAATAATGAATTAATTAAATTTCAATTCAATTCAAAGTTTGCAGAGAAAACAAAATCTAGAACCCAGATCAAATTTTCAAGATTTTGGATTTCATTAATAGTTAATTTGCTGTTAGTTAGAGCGAACTTTTGTTCATCGCACTTCTATTTAGTTGAAGTTTGTGGATATAGTAATGGCCATTTTAGCTAGGAGTCTAATCAATGTCAGTTGATAAAAATGAAGATAAAGGCCAGCAGGCCAATGGAGACAAGACGCAACTTATTAAAAGAAGTAACTCTAATGATGATGCCATAAACGAAAATTCAGAAAAGAAACAATCAGTAAAAAGCAAAGAAAATGTAGAGTCTCAAAAATCGGACAAAGTTATTATAAGTGATACCGTCTCGGATAAGACAGAAATAAAAAATATTTCTGTGAATATAAGTAAAGACAATACTGAATCAAGATCTCATAGCCAAAATAATCCTATGACAAACTCCACATTACCCGCGGGTCATGTTGTGAAGAGTAGATATGTCATTGAGGCGCTTATTGGCCACGGCGGACTCTGTGACGTTTATCGGGCAAAAGATAAAGTGCTGGAATCTTCCGGTGCGAGTAATCCTTATGTCGCTTTGAAAGTTTTGCAAAACGAATACGTTGATCAGCCAGAAACCGCAAGAATGTTGATACGCGAAGCGCAACATACTCAAACATTGAGCCACCCAAACATCATTCGCGTGTTCGATTTTGGCGTTGACAACCGTACCTATTTCATTGTGATGGAGTACCTTGATGGTGAAACCGTTGAACAGTTGATCCAGCGTTCACGGCCCTCCGGTCTACCATTGCAAAAAGCCAAAGTCATATTTAACCAAATTTTGGACGCTCTGATTTATGCTCATTCCGTAGACATTGTGCATGCCGATCTGAAACCTGCAAATATCATGATCGAATCAACTGGCCGAGTGAAGATTCTCGACTTCGGCGTGTCAAAAACAGAGCGAATCAAGCAAGACCAATACTCTGCCAAAAGGAAAACAGACGATCATGCGGTCGTTGGCTATACGCCAAACTACGCATCGATTAATATTCTCGCGGGTAACAAACCCAAACGTGAAGACGATCTGTTTGCATTCGCCTGCATTGCTTACGAACTAGTAAGTTGCAAACATCCTTACAATCGGACGACGGCGGATCTCGCCCTTAAGCAAGCGTTAAGCCTGACTAAACCTGCCCCTCTTCCTTGGTATGCCTGGCGACCACTTAAAGAGATCCTCTCACTTTCGACGCGTCAAAGTTCAATGTCAGCCAGTGATCTCAAACGACGATTAAACCAAACGCTCACTCCCAAACTGACAGTCGCGGCATTAATCCTCCTGACTTTCTCAATCACAGTAAGCATGTTTAGACACTACGAAAATCAGCATGCCACACTTGAGAGCGTTGCTGCTGAGCAAGCCAAGGAGATGAGCCATCTAAGAGATTTGTTGGATACACCATTTGATCAAGTGCTGCCTCTGCTCAACAGCGGTGAACTCCCACCTGTGGTACGTGCTGGTCTCTTACGCTATCATCAGAACGCGCTGCTGGGCGATTTTGAGCGGCAAATCGATGAGATCCTCAACGCAAGTAACAGCGAGTATCCCGATTATGACAAAGTTGAATCGGTACTCAAAAATGCCGCGATCTATTACCCGGATTCTCATCGGCTTGAACTATTAAACCTAGACATCAAGTCCAGCAAGCGCTCAACCTTACTTTCCATCGAAAGACAGATCAATTCTGGATTAGAGCGGGCTCAGTATGTAGCCGAAGACGGTGAAAAATCGCTAATCAACTTATATGACGACCTCAACTCGATTCATACTGGTTACCCCTTCGTCCCCTCTTCACTCGCGAGCGAAGTGTTTGGCGATCATTTAAAAAGGGCGCTTAATCAGCGTGATGCCATCGCCCTTCAGACGTTGATTACGATAGGAAATACGTTTTTTGCCTCGTTCGAAGAACATAAGCAGAGGTTAGCTGCCAGTAATAGCATGAAAGATGCGATAGAACAGATGAGTGCTTACCTCGTGGCGAGAGAAAATGGTGAAGAATTGGACTATCCGCAGGATGCCGCTCGTGTGCTGTACAAAAATGATTTTGATGGTTTGTATCTTCGCCTTGAAAAAGCCTCCACAATCAATAATCTTGATCGCTTAGTGGTCGAAATAGACAAGCTGGCGTCTGAGCTACCCGCCAACTTCAATGATATCGCTGAGCTGCGCTTTCAAACTGCCAACAAGTATTTGCAGTTTTCAGATATCCTGCTTAAAAAGCGCCAAGCCAATAATGCGCGCAGTGCGATGAAAAAAGCCAATGAACTGCTCCAGCAAATCGACCGTGGTAACCTAAAAAGCTAACTTTGCAAAACGCCATAAAACGAATGTCTTTATGGCGTTTCTGAAAATTAACAGGACAATCATGGCAATCAATATTCTGGTCACTCGTCTTACGCGCGGTGACGATTTGAAAAAATCGCTGGCTGAAATAGTCACCAAGCACTCTATTCGTGCGGGCAGTATCGCCTCGTGTGTGGGCTCACTCTCTGCGCTGAACATCCGCCTTGCGGGCGCTGAGCAAACGTTGTCACTTGAGGCACCTTTTGAACTGGTTTCTTTGATGGGGACACTAACGGCCAATCACCAGCATACGCATATTGCTGTGTCGGATACAGAGGGCCGCGTTTGGGGCGGACATCTCCTCGAGGGCTGTTTGATTGACACCACCGCTGAGCTCATCATTCATCACTATCCTGACTTAGTCTTTCAGCGAGCATTTGACGAGCAGACTGGATTTAGCGAATTGGTTGTCGATTAGAACTCTCGCCACCCACCCCACTTTGCACTTTAAAACGCAAAAGTGGGGGGGATGTGTAGTCTGCTTGGCTAGCGTAGCTGCTGGTTAAAGAAGCCAAGCGTACGCTGCCAAGCCAATTCTGCCTCTTCCTTCGCGTAGCGTGCGGTCGAATCGTTGTGAAAACCATGATTAACATTGGCGTAGATAAACGCTTGATAGTTGGCATTGATTGCTTTGAGGTCCGCCTCGTAATCTGGCCAAGTATCGTTGACTCGTTTATCCAGCTCGGCAAAGTGCAGCATCAGCGGCGCTTTGATACTCCGGCGCAGAGACTTAGCCGCGGGTGTGCCATAAAATGGAACGCCTGCATTCAATTCTTCACCCAGCACCGCCGCCAACAGATTGACTACGTAACCGCCGAAGCAAAAACCAACGGCACCCAGCTTACCGCTACTATTTGGATGTGACTTGAGATATTGAGCGGCAGCAATAAAATCTTGCTCCACTTTCTCTCTGGCGAGGCTTTTTTGCATCTCTCGCCCCTGATCATCATTGCCGGGATAGCCACCCAGCGGCGCTAATGCATCCGGAGCAAAAGCAATAAAACCCACTTTGGCCAAGCGCCGAGCGACATCTTCAATGTAAGGATTCAGTCCCCGATTTTCATGCACCACCAAAACCGTGGGAGTCGGCTGAAGGATCTTTGCTGGCGTGACCATATAGCCTCGTCCTTCCCCATGCCCTTGCGGCGATGAGAAGGAAACATAGGTCGCTTTGATATCGGGATCGTTAAACGACACTTGCTCAGCTCTGGCATAGTCGGGTAAAAGCGCCGCCGTAATAGAGCCGACACTAAAACCAAGGACTGCTAAACCAGCTAATTTGCCTAGAAACTCACGGCGATCAATTCGGCCGTGGGCATAGTCGTCATACCAATCGAACGCTTCTTGCGGAATCGCTTGGTCTACTTCCTGTTGCAGCGTATTTTTGTCCATTTGCTTGCTCTCTTTTCACTAGGTTAATTAACCATAGTTAACTCGGCGAAAATCACCAAGTGGCATATCACTTGCAAAATAACGTACCCGAAAACAGTAGTAAACTAACGCTTGCTTAAGCTGTTGACTCGCGTTGATAGAGCATCACCAATCGCTCTTCACCATCCCCAAAGTAATTACGCTCGCTATCAATGAGTTGAAAGCCTTCCGATTGATAAAGGCGCAGTGCGGGCTCGTTTTCTGGTGCCACCGTCAGCTTGATTTTTTGATATTGAATTGAGTGAGCGAGTGCGTGGCGCACCAGTTTGCGCGCAATTCCCTGCCCTTGATGGGCCGATGATACGGCGAGTGAAAGCATCCACGCTTCATCGGCAGAGTGATCCGTCGGAGCAATCAAAACATAACCAGCAAGCTGTCTGTCAACCTGCGCAACATATACGCCACCAGGCCAACAATCGAGCGCTTGGCGGATGAAAAAAAGCGGGTAACCGTGTTCGGCGAAAAGTTGCTGTTCGAGCTGTGCGATGGCGAGAATGTCTTCTCTATTTGCATTGCGGATGTGTAGATTCATGTCGGTATTTCATGGATAGAAATCAAGAGGCATAAGATAGCGCAATTATCGTGTTGTGCCAAAGTAAGCCTGATTTCAGGTGATGATTTGCCCAAAAGCAGCTCGGCACCCTAAGGTGCCGAGTTAGTCTTTACAATCTGAAACGCGATATCTCTTTGTCGAGATCGCCAGCCAAAGCGTGTAGACGTTTTGCTTGCTCAACCGCATCCAGCGCATCGACAGCCAAACGATCACTCACCTCTCGAACTGATTCGGTATTGCCATTGATGTCGGCCGTTACTAATGATTGTTCTTCTGCGGCCGAAGCGATCTGCGTTGCCATATCACTGATGGTTTGAATCGCGTCACCAATCGCCGTCAAGCTTTCACCAGTGAGGTTAACGTCATCGACACTGGTCGCCGCAAGCTCATGGCTTTGCTTCATCACTGCAACAGCGCTGCTGGTTGCGCGCTGCAAGCCTTGAATTTTTTCTTGGATTTCTTCGGTCGAGGCGTGGGTACGCTGCGACAACACGCGGACCTCATCAGCAACCACCGCAAAACCACGCCCTTGCTCCCCGGCACGAGCCGCCTCGATCGCCGCGTTGAGTGCCAACAAGTTCGTTTGCTCTGCGATAGCGCGAATCGTGGCCAAAATGGTCGAAATTTGCTGTCCGTGCGCTTCCAGTTCACCAATGATATCAACGGCGTTGGTGAGCTCTTGCGCAAGAGAATTGATCGAGCGCTGGCTCTTTCTCATCTGCTCAAAGCCATGCTGGCTCAACTCAACCGATTGGTTAGCATTTTTCGCCGTGTTATCGGCATTACCTGCAATTTCAGCTGTTGCGGAGGCCATTTCCGTCACTGCGGTAGCCACCATGGTGATCTCATCCTGCTGATGACGAATGCTTTCACTGCGCTGACTGGCTGATCGCGCCGCCTCATTTGCCCCAAGGTTGAGCGCACCAGAAACATCGCGCACGTTCTTCACCATCACATGCAATCGGTCGACAAACTTATTGAATTTCTCTGCTAACTGACCAACTTCGTCTTGGCTAGTCACTTGCAAACGAACGGTCAAATCGCCGTCGCCTTCGGCGATATCAGCCAAAGCTTCACTTACGCGACCCAACTCAACCAGCTGTTTCGCCACGAACCAAGACGTCGCCAGCGCCATCACCACAAGCACCAGCACACCGATTAACGTCTGATTAAGCAGCATGTCAGATAACGGCTCTTCCAACGTTGCCTTATCCATCTCCATCACGAGTAACCAGTCGGTGTATTCGATCGGTTGCGCCATGATCACTTTGGCAGCCCCTGCAACATCAACGTATAACGCACTATTGTTATCAGCGGCGCGAATCAGCTCCGAAATGCTCAGTTCTGGCGCTATTTCGGCCACTGGTTTAAGTAGTACGTCTTTATTCGGATGAGCAACTACATTGCCCTTGCGGTTAACAAGGATAGCGCGGCCGTTACCCGGTACCTGAATGGCTAAAACGTCTTTGATCAGTTTGTTGAGTGCCAAATTTGAAGCGGCAACGCCGATCAATTTGCCATTGTGTCGAACGGGTTCGGTTAACGTCACCACTAAAGTTTGCATGGTAACACTGACGTAAGGCGCAGTGGTGATAGCACTATTGGCGGCTTTGGCTTCTTTATACCAACCACGCTCTCTGGGATCGTAGCCCGCCTTGTTCAGTGAAGGATCATGACGAAACATCTCTCCTTGTTCATTCCCGTAATAACTCAGGCCGAACTCACCCGCGACAAGCGCTTGACGTAAATGCGGTACAATATCGAGCTGCGGGTTACGCTCGATTTCTTCTTTCAAACCTTTAACGGCGAGCTGTTTGTCATGAAACCAGTCTGCAATCCCCTTGGCATGAGCACTGAGTGTGTTGCGGCTTTCACTTTCAATCGCTTTCCAGCTGTGAGTTTTAAAAGTTTGATACCCAACAAAAAGAAGTGTCGCGGCGGTAATCGCAATCGCTAAAACGACGGAGGAAACCATTTTCCTCTTTAAACTGAATTGCATAGATGGCTCTCATTGCTTATTAGAAATTCTGTAAAGCGTAGATTATCAATCTAATTTACGAAATTCTGGCTATGCGTCTAACTTTATATTCAAGCGGTTTGTCTTTGCAGTAAGGTTGTGATCTTGCTTCAAAACAAACGGCGCCCAATAGCGCCGTTCAGAGGTGGACCGCGACATCATCGCTGTCAGGATAGTTTAAAGGTCGCCACTTTGGCACTAAGCTCAGAAGCTTGTTGTTTCAATTGATTGGACTCGCTTGAGCTGTCTTGCGAATTGATCACCAATTGATCGGCAACATCTTTGATTGAAGTGATGTTCTGGGTGATTTCGCTGGTAACGTGCGTCTGCTCTTCAGCGGCCGTCGCAATTTGTGTCGCCATATCACTGATTAAATTCACCGCCGCATTGATCTCTTCCAAGGCCAAGGTCGCTTTATCTGCATTGTTTACCGAATTGCCCGCCAGCGTTGCGCTGTTCTCCATCAAGGCCACAGCACGCTGAGTGATCTGTTGCAACGCATCAATAGTGGATTTGATCTCTTCGGTCGATGAGTGTGTGCGCTGAGACAAAACACGCACTTCATCCGCCACCACCGCAAAACCTCGGCCTTGCTCACCGGCCCGCGCGGCTTCAATTGCCGCGTTGAGTGCCAGCAAGTTCGTTTGCTCAGCAATGCCCTGAATAGTGGAAAGCACCGTCGAGATCTCCTGTGCATGACGGCTAAGGTCGCCAATCACACCACTGGCTTGCTCCAGTTCGCTCGCTAGGCTGTTGATAGACGATTTCGTGTGTAACACCAATGCGTGGCCATCGTTGGTACTGGTGGCCGAATCTTGCGCTGCTCGAGCGGTTTGCTCCGCGTGAGAGGCGATCTCTTGAGTCGCACTGGCCAGTTCCGTTACCGCCGTCGCCACCATAGTAATTTCCTGTTGCTGGTGGTGAATTTCATTTACCGCGCGATCCGCACGTGCAGTGCTGGTGTCGGCTTGGTCAGTCAACTGGTGCGACTGCTGGCGAATGTGGCCGATCAACTGCTGTAAGCTGCTGACGAAGGTATTAAAGTTATTGGCTAAACGTCCAACTTCATCAGAACTTTCCACTTCAATCCGCTGGGTGAGATCGCCGCTACCATTGGCGATTTGCTCCAGTGCCAGCGAGACGTTGTTCAGCGGGCGAAACAGCAAAGTACACAACATGTTAAACAGCGCAGTACAAACAATCACCACGATCGCAGTTAGCAATAATTGCCCCCAAAGCGCGTCAAACAAAGGCGCGACAAGGGATTGATAATTGATCACGCTGACTGTGGTCAGTTGAGTCCCGTCGATCGGCTGAGCGTAGATCACCGACTTCTCGCCATTAACATCAGCGTAAATATCTTTTCCGCTGCGAGCCGCCTGCATAATGTCATTAAAGTTCAACCCAAGCGCGCTGACAGGCTGATTCAGTAGTTTGGTATTGGCATGAGTAAAGAGCTTGCCTTGGTCATTGACGATAGCCATGTAACCCTCTCCGGGCAAAATCACCTTCTCCATGCTGGTGAGAATATCGGTGATTTCAACGTCAGCGCCCAAAACCACCTGTTGACCGTGCAGCGACAACGCTTTGCCCAGCGAAACCACATTGGCACCCGTTGCTGCTGCAACCGTCGGGTTGTCCATAAACACTTTGGCTGGGTTGGCGATGGCATTAATATACCAACCCCATTGGCGCGGATCGTTGTTGCCGGGTGGAAGGATGGCGCCATTGGCGTTGTCCTGCCCTCCATCGGGATAAGCGAGAAAGACGTTATCAAAGCCCGCAGAATGTTTGACTTGCTTAAGATGCGTCACAATGGCGTTTTTTTCAACTTCTTGCGACAACGCGGTCAAAGCCCGCTCTTTAGACACCAGCCAGTCTGTAACATATTGGTTGTAAGAGGCAGAGGTACTGGCTAAGCGTTGTTGAACTTCGGCGTCCAAACGCTCCAGAGCGTCGCTAAAAGACAACGCTTCAACCAATAGTCCCCCGATAATGATGGCAGCGCTCGCAGAAACAGCGAGTTTATTCTTCAGTGATAATTTTTTAAGCATTGTAAACCTGCTTTGCGTGTAATGAATGGACACCTTCGAGCGGTTTCTGCTTACCGCCAAACTCGCTGAAGGGGCGGCAATTATAAATTCGATGCTAAAAATAAATCATGATCTAGCTCTTAAGTCATGACATTTGTGATCTCTGCTTCGTTTGTGCGCACTGAACACAAAAAACGTTTTTGCAGGTGACCGAGTTTATTTCTAATTATGGAAATTCTATTTTATATCAAAGAACATTGTTAATAATTTCTAATTTAGCAAAACAAAATTTAGCAAACACTATAAATCAACACTGAAAATTAGAATACAATCGAAACAAACATAATTATTTTAAATCTAGAAAATGAAATAAATTAGCATTAGATTATCTATAAAAAACTAATAAAATGCCACCTTATTAATTAATTCCTTATTATTAAATAAATAAAATTCAACAAATACAATAGCTTAAATTAAAACATATAATGAACAAAAAGAGTTTCTAGATCATTATTACATCAACCAATATTTGTCAATCATAAAAATTTACAATATTTATTTTTGTGAATATCAGCCAGAATAAGAATTTATTGCCTTTTCATCAATATTCATAGCGGTTACAAATTAGTCGCTTGATGGAATAAGAACGCTTCAACATTCAAGGATGAGGATCAATACCCTTACGATTATTAACATTATTTCGTGATCGGTAGTTTAATATAATAAAACCAACTCGTAATGAGGAAACTATGCGAAAAAACAACAATAAAATAGCAGGAAGAATACTCCTTCTTTCAACAGGGCGTCCGCATGAGTGGTTAGAATTTAGTCATTGACTTAAATCCAGCGACTAAGACTTGCTCCAAGAAGCCGGGGTTCATCATGCAACGTTTCTGCTTCATTGGCACACTAATTTTGCTTGGCTCAGCTCTTAGCATGTTAAGCGCCATGTGTCTTAAACCTGCCAAATTTTCAGCCGCGTTTTGTCGGTAAATCTGACAAGCATCTTCTCGCATGCTCACATCTAAAATCCAGTGCATTGACTCTATGCCCCAGTGGGCTCGAATGGCATTTCCTGCCTGCTCCGCGGTCAGGTCTGCTGAACTTATGTAGTAGCGGTACTCCAGCTTTGGCGCTTTACCTTTGGCAACTCGGTAATTTTCAACCATGACAATACTGGCGAGTCCGCTCCACGTTGAGAAGTCACCCTCTAACTCACTAGCCTTGAGTACATGGCAAGTACGTGCTTCAACGCGGCCTTTTTATTTCTCGATTTGATAGGTGGTTTTGTCAATCGGGGCACGGCGGTGTGGGGCGAAGGCTGTCTGTATGGCTGCCGACAACTTGCCTTGATTCCCCTTTACTGCCAACAAGTAATCACCGCCCTTGCTAGTGATCGCCTTGGCAATCTTGGTCTGGCAGGCCATCGCATCAATCGTCACGATAGCTCCTCGCAAGTCGAGCATCTTAATAAGCTCTGGAATCGCGGTAATTTCATTGCTCTTATCGTCAGTTTTGAGTTGGCCCAATACCAGTTGGTTGGCACTTGCATAGGCGCTCACCATATGGATGGTGCTTTTCCTGTCGTCTCTATCGTAGGAGCCGCGCAAAGTCTTGCCATCAATGGCAACCACCTCACCAAACGTCATGGTATGTACCGCATTCATCCAACCCAGGAAGCAGTCGCGAAACTCGGCAGGATCAATATTTGCAATCAAACGAGCAAAGGTATCGTCGACAGGCACACCGTTTTCAAACAGTCCCTGTTTAAGAAACCACTCATGGTGGCCAAGAACATATTCACGAATGTCAGTCCAGCCTTGACCTCCGGCTATCACGGCACAGATAGACCCAAACAAAATATCAAACAGAGGATAATCAACTTTTGCACTTTGCCGTTTGTCACGGATGATACTGAAATGCGCTTTGATGGTATTAATATTCATGGTCGCTCCCCAAAAGAAGAGCATAAGATCACAGACCGTGCTTCAGGTCAAATTTAACCTTGCGTTGTACAAGAAATGTTCATGATCTTGCCCTGCTTCTTTCAAGCTTGTTTGCTGCACAGGCTTTCGCAGATGTCCAAATTTTGGGCAGTGAAAGTGAAATCTCTCAGGCTATCGCACAAAGCTATCGCCAACCTGTGACGCTCTACAGTGGTCATTTATCTCAGCAAGATTTGCTTTACGTCAACGCAGGCAGCGCTTCTGAAGATGAGCTCAACCTTGCTCAACAACACATCGCTAATGGTGATACGGTTGTGCTCGATCTCACTGCAATTGCTGGCGAAGAAGCGCAGTTCTCACTCAGCCAAAAGCTCACCGGACTGGGCATTTCTGCTCCAGTGGTCGTGACTGGCACCTATCAAGGGGATGCCTTAGTCAATGCGATTGTCAGCGATGTGACCGATGAAAATGGTAACTCGCTCAATAACCCTACCGCAGAACTGGAGAGTATCACTCAGTCTCTGCAACATGCACTTGACCGTTTTGGCTTCGGAGGCAACTAAGATGAAAACACAAGTTGTATTTACGTTTTCTTTACTCGCCGCGGCGATGAACGCCAGTGCACAAGAATATGTACCGATTGTCGAAAAGCCGATTTACATCACCAGCTCGAAAATCAAATGTAACCTGCATACGTCTGGCGATTTTGATAATACCCGCGATTGGTGTAATGCAGGTGCATCAATTGATGTTCGCGTTAACGTCGCACAAATGCGCTCGGTACAGTCAGCCACTGCCGCAGGCTTTACCCCAGATGCAAAAATTGTCCGCTTTACCGTTGATGCTGATAAGCCCGGCACGGGCATCCACCTTGTGAACGAGCTGCAACAAGAACATAGCTGGTTCCAAAGCTGGGCGAACCGCCGCACCTATATTGGTCCGTTTGCCAGCAGCTATGATTTGTGGGTTAAGCCGGTTTCTGGCTACACACCGAAAAAAGCACGTGATTTCCCACAAAATGAGAACAAAAACTACCAGCACCGCGACACGCATGGCTACTCGATTGGCGTGAATGGTAAAGTGGGGGCCGAGGTCAATAAAGACGGCCCCAAAGTTGGGGGGGAAGTCAGCGGTTCGTTCACTTATAACTACTCGAAAACCTTAGTGTTTGACACAAAAGACTACCGCATCAACAACCGTTCTTCGCTAAGCGATTTCGATATCTCCTTTGAACGCGAGTTCGGTGAGTGTGATGAACTGCGCCGTCAGGAGTTGGGTTGCTATTTCACCGCAGCTCACTGGGGTAGCGGCTGGGTGTTTGACAAAACCAAGTTCAATCCGATCTCCTACGCTAACTTTAAACCCAGCTATGACGTACTTTACGAGACGCCTGTCAGTGAAAGTGGCACCACAGACTTTGAGATTGGGGTAAAACTTAACTACCGTGCTCGTTTTGGTACTGTGGTACCTTCGGCGCTGTTCTCTGTTTATGGCCCTGCGGGGTACTCTTCAAACAGTACAACCGTTAAACAGCGAGTCCGTGTAGACTGGAATCATCCGTTGTTTGAAGCCGAAGCGCACGTCACCTTGCAATCTTTGAGCAATAACGATTTGTGTCTCGATGTGTATGGTAAAGATGGCGATCAAAAAGCCATCGGTGGCGAGGTCAACGGTTGGAGCTGTCACGGCAACTGGAACCAAGTTTGGGGCCTTGACAAAGAAGAGCGCTACCGCAGCCGTGTTGCGCCAGATCGCTGCCTGACTGTTGATAATGACCAACGCCTCACCGTTGAGCAGTGTGGCGCAAACCTTGCTCAGAAATGGTTCTGGGAAGGCGATAAGCTGATCAGCCGTTATGTCGATGGCAGCGACACTCGCTACGTACTAGATATCATCAGCGGCCAAACTGTCGGCGTCAGCCCTGAATCCTCAGCAACGCATGCACGCTGGAAACCCACTCTGCAACAGATCAAACTTTAAGCAGCCTAGCGCTCTCGCATTCAGTGGGAGCGCTTTACTTCTAACCAGCGAACACTCGTTTGCTCAAAAACCAATCACAAAAGTTCCAAAACGCCATTTCGTAACACGTTGAAAATGAGAGACATCATCCATATTTGCAACTTAATATCTTGTTTTATTAATATTATTAATTGAAATGTAACATTTCTCACAGAAAACTTTGTCAATCAATACGAAAATCAGACCGATTTCGAACGAAACATTTTGCTCGTTCGCACTTTAGAAGAAACCACCCGCTCTCTACTCAACATTCTTTTGTTCGGGGCCGTTTCTATACCATCGCAAAACACAAAGTAAAGAGGCTTACCATGTTTGGTATATTCAAACCCAAAGCACATATCAATCGCCTGCCCGGCGAGAAAATTGATGGTGCGTACTCCCGCCTGCGCTGGCAGTTGTTTATCGGCATTTTCGTTGGCTATGCTGGCTACTATCTGGTACGTAAGAACTTCAGTCTGGCGATGCCATATCTGATTGAACAAGGCTTTAGCCGCGGCGATCTCGGTGTCGCTCTGGCAGCGGTATCCATCGCTTACGGTTTATCTAAATTCTTAATGGGCAGTGTTTCCGACCGTTCTGATCCGCGCTACTTCCTCAGCGCAGGCTTGGTGATGTCGGCCCTAGTCATGTTCTGCTTTGGCTTTATGCCTTGGGCAACCGGCAGCATTACCGCCATGTTTATCTTGCTGTTTTTGAATGGCTGGTTCCAAGGTATGGGATGGCCTGCCTGTGGCCGAACCATGGTGCACTGGTGGTCTCGCAAAGAGCGGGGCGAAATTGTGTCAGTGTGGAACGTGGCGCACAACGTGGGTGGTGGTTTGATAGGTCCTATCTTCCTCTTCGGTTTGTGGATGTTCAATGACGACTGGCGCACCGCTTTCTACGTGCCCGCTTTCTTCGCTCTACTAGTTGCGGTATTTATTTGGATCACCATGCGCGATACGCCTCAATCTTGTGGTCTGCCACCGATTGAAGAGTACAAAAACGACTACCCAGATGATTACGACACCTCGCATGAAAAAGAGATGACGGCCAAAGAGATCTTCTTTAAGTACGTGTTTAACAACAAACTGCTTTGGTCTATCGCAATTGCGAACGCCTTCGTTTACTTGATCCGCTACGGCGTTCTCGACTGGGCTCCGGTATACCTGAGAGAAGCTAAAGAATTCACGGTTGACAAATCGTCTTGGGCTTACTTCCTCTACGAGTGGGCGGGTATTCCGGGTACCCTGCTGTGTGGCTGGATCTCAGACAAACTGTTCAAAGGCCGTCGTGCGCCAGCGGGCATTCTGTTTATGGTGTTGGTAACGCTTGCGGTACTAGTTTACTGGTTTAACCCAGCAGGCAACCCTGGTGTGGACATGGCGGCGCTGGTGGCTATCGGCTTCCTCATCTACGGCCCTGTGATGCTTATTGGTCTATACGCCCTCGAACTTGCGCCGAAAAAAGCCGCTGGTACTGCTGCAGGTCTAACGGGTCTGTTTGGCTACTTGGGTGGTGCTGTAGCGGCAAACGCGGTACTGGGTTACACCGTTGACCACTTTGGCTGGGATGGTGGCTTTATCATCTTGATCGGCTCTTGTATCACATCAATTGTCTGTTTGACTTACGCATTGCTGGGCGAACGCGCTCATCACGAAGCGAAGAACAAACAGAAAGAAGCTGTTGCTTAATTAAACGTCCTCAAGCCCGTTTTTTTACTTCCGTAAGCTAACGGGCTATTTTCTGCGCGAAAGTGTCATCATAGTTACATTTTCGAACGTCAGGATACTCCTTCGAAAATTTAGTGAAAACAAACACAAGGAAAATTCCATGAAGCTCTCTCCTCTCTATTTCGCTCTCGCCGCCTTGGCGGCTGGCAGTGTGACCGCGAAACCTTTGGTGATTGCACACCGCGGCGCTTCTGGTTATTTGCCAGAGCATACGCTGGAAGCCAAAGCGTTGGCTTACGCCATGAAACCAGATTATATCGAGCAAGATGTGGTGATGACCAAAGATGATCAGTTGGTTGTGCTGCATGACCATTATCTTGATCGCGTGACGGACGTCGCGGATAAGTTCCCAGATCGTGCCCGTGCGGATAAACGCTACTACGCCATCGACTTTACTTTAGCTGAGATCAAATCGCTGCGAGTCACCGAAGGTTTCAACATCGATGACAAAGGCAATAAGGTGGCAGGATTCCCGAACCGTTTCCCAATGTGGAAAGGCGATTTCACCGTCCCCACCCTGCAAGAAGAGATTGAACTGATCCAAGGGCTTAACAAAACGTTAGGTTACGATATCGGCATCTACCCAGAGATCAAAGCACCTTGGTTCCATCGCCATGAAGGTAAAGATATCAGTACTGCAGTATTGAAAGTGTTAAAGCAATACGGCTACACCAACCAAGAGAGCAAAGTCTACCTGCAATGTTTCGACCCGATTGAGCTTAAACGCATTAATGATGAACTGATGCCAGCAATGGGAATGGATCTGAAACTGGTGCAGCTTCTTGCCTACACCGATTGGAACGAAACCATGGTGTACCAAGGTAACACTGCAACACCCTACGATTACGACTGGTTCTTTAAGCCCGGAGCAATGAAAAAAGTGGCAACCTACGCAGAAGGGATTGGCCCTTGGAAACCGATGCTCGTGGATGACAAATCAACCAAAGACAATCTGATTGTTTTACCGCTCATGCAAGAGGCTAAACAAGCTGGGCTTGCGGTTCACCCTTACACGTTCCGCGCAGACCCTGGACGTATTGCGCCATACGCAGAAAATTTTGCTGGCATGCTGGACGTTTTCTATAACAAGGTCAAAGTAGACGGTCTATTTACCGACTTCCCAGACAAAGCGGTGCACTTTTTGTCCGAGCAAAAATAAACTCCATCCAATTTCAATCATTCCCATTTTTGGAGGCCGAATTGACGGCCTCCTCTTCCATTAGCCTTAACTAAAATCCGATTATTTCCCTTACTTTTCGCTGCAATACCGCGTAAGATCGCCCATTTTCAAGATCTACTTCTCCAGCTTTAGAATAAAAAATCTTTAATAAAATGTTAACATAACGCCTAACTTCAAAAAGGCTGCGCGCTGTTTTTGAAAGAAGCCTAGGACAATTTCTCAAGGAGATTTCATGCTTAACGCTGTCACCGCTAAAGCGGTCATTGATCATGCTCTGTTTCTTGGAGCCGACTTCGCTGAGCTGTTTGTAGAACATCATCAAACCAGTTCTGTTTCCCTAACGTCCAAAGAAGTGGACAAAATCAACTCTGGTATCGATTTTGGTATCGGTATCCGCCTGTTCTTTGGCCACAAAGTGCTTTACGGCTACACCAACAGCACAGAGGAAACAGAGCTAAAACGCGTAACCAGCTTGCTCGCAGCCAAAGATAAACGTGAACAAATCGCCCACGCTGGCGCACTCAACCTTACTCGCTACCCCATGCAGCACGGCTGCACTATGCCGCTCAAGCGCGATCCGAACTTAGAGTCCAAAATCGCCTTTTTGTGCCAAGTGGATCTCGCCGCTCGTGCCCAGAGCGAAAAAATCGTTCAGTTTATCGGTAGTGTGCTGCAACGGGAACAGCAGGTTGAAATCTTCAACTCTGAAGGGCTGCACATTGCCGACACTCGCCACTATGTTCGCGTAGCAGGTAATGCGGTTGCCCAAGATGGTAGTGAGCAAAGTACAGGGATGGACGGTCCCGGTGCGCTGGCAGGCTGGGAGTACAGTCAGCAGTTGGACGCCAAAGCGCTCGGTTGCGACATCGCCGCCCAAGCACTGGTAAAACTCAACGCCGATGCCTGCCCTTCCGGTGAGATGCCTGTGGTCATTGGCAACGGTTTTGGTGGCGTTATTTTCCACGAAGCGTGTGGTCACTTGCTTGAGACCACCTCAGTGGCAAAAAAAGCCTCGGTATTTCACGACAAAATGGGCGAGATGATCGCGCATCCGGTGGTGAACGCGGTGGACGATGGCACCATGACAAACGAATGGGGCTCTATTCACATCGACGACGAGGGTATGGAAACACAGCGTACTCAGCTGATCAAAGATGGCAAACTGACCAGTTTTATGGTTGATAAGATGGGCGGAATGAAAACGGGTTACGCGCGCACCGGTTCAGGACGTCGACAAAATTACAAGTTCGCACCAACCTCTCGCATGCGAAATACCTTCATTGAAGCAGGTAACAGCTCGCTCGAGGAGATGATTTCCAGCATCGAGAAAGGCATCTACGCCAAAAAAATGGGCGGAGGCTCCGTTCAGCCTGGCACGGGCGAATTTAACTTTGCCGTTCGTGAAGCCTACCTGATTGAAAACGGCAAGATCACTAAGCCACTGAAAACCGCAACGCTGATCAGCACCGGGCCAAAAGTGCTGAAAGAGATCAGCATGGTTGGCAAAGATATGGCGCTGGCACCGGGGATGTGTGGCTCTGTCAGCGGCTCTGTGCCAACGACCGTGGGGCAACCGTCATTAAAAGTAGACAATATTCTGGTTGGAGGGGGCAACTAATGGACCAAAAACAACACCTGCTCACGGCGATTGATCATCTGCTCACTCAAGCCAAAGCAAAGGGTGCGCAAGCCGACATCGTAGCGCAAACCAGTGATAACTTCTCGCTCAAAGCCAGTAAAGGCCAGCTGGATGAGTACAAAGTCAGCACTTCTCAAGTGATTGGTGTTCGCGTTGTGAAAAACGATCGCGTCGCCACCAGCTACTCTGAATCGCTGGCCACAGAGAGCTTAGATCTCATGCTTAATAACGCGTTAGAAAGCGCCAAGTACGCGAAAGTTGACCCTAAGCAAAAGATCAGTGTCATCGATAGCCAACTGACTGCCGACTACCCAGAACTCAATCAAGCTTGTGATGCCACTGTCGATGACAAAATTGCCCTAAGTCTGAGATTGGAACAAGGCGTGGTCAGCCGCCCGCATGCCAGCAGCTCACCCTACAACGGCTACAGTGATGTAACCAGCCAAGTACTGATTGCCAATACTCAAGGCAGTTTATGTCAGCAAACGGAACGTTACCATTCCGCTTACGCCTATACCCTGTTTGAAAAAGACGGTAAACAGTCGATGGCTGGCGCTATGAGTTTGGGTCGACGTTACATCGATCTCGATCCTGAGTATTGCATTGATGCAGGCTATGAGCAGGCGCGTGATCTGCTCGATGGTGCGCCAGTCAAAACGGGCAACTACTCCGTACTGTTCACCATTGACACCTTAAGTGAGCTGTTTGGTGCCTTTTCTGCCTGTTTCTCAGCGTCCAGTGCGATGAAAGGATTCAATCCACTGCGCGATAAAATCGGCGCGGCCATTGCCAGCCCTCTGCTAACGGTTTCCAGCCAGGCTTACGTTGAAGGGGGTTTTCGTATCCACCGTTTTGATAGCGAAGGCACTGCGGCGCAAGATCTGGTCATTGTTGGCGCAGGCGAACTCCATTCTTTGCTGCACAACAGTTACACCGCCGCCTACTTTGGCGTCGCTAATACAGGCCATGCCTCTCGTGGACCGAAAGACAGCTTAGACGTTTCGGCTCATCACACGGTGATTGGCTCGGGCAACAGCAGCTTTGCAGAAGTGACTGCGGGCGAATACTTAGAACTGGTCGACTTACAAGGCGCTCATTCTGGCGCAGATTTTATCAGTGGCGACTTTTCCTTTGGCGCGAGCGGATTTCTGTGTCGCGATGGCAAACGAGTCCAACCAGTGCGCGGCATTACTGTGGCGGGGAATTTCTATCAAATGCTGAAAGAGATCGAGGCCGTTGGTTCCTTGGTCGAAGCCAACGATTCATACAGCTTCTACTCGCCAAAGATTCGCTTTGCTCGTTTAAGCATTGGTGGGAAATAAAATCATTGCTTGGAGGGCGAATGCCCTCCTTTTTTCCTTCATACACCGCTCTCCCTTGTGCGCCTAGCCAAATCGGCCCTTTTCTTTGACAACTTTCGTGACAGTGTTGTTGAAATCATCAACATTGCTTTGGTCATTCTCACAACTTTTTGTACAATGCGCCGCAAACAGTGTGCCATTCGCCACTACAATCAAACGAGTGATAAGCAAGGTTCGGCGGCATCGCCCACCGCTGTGCACACTTTCAGGAACTTACATGTTGTCGTCACTGAGATCGTTTTTCGCCAAGGATATTACGCAGAACAGTCGTTTTCTGCTTTGCCAAATCTTGGTGTTTGTTGCTATTCAGTGCAGTTTCTTTTTATCCAATTTTTATGTGATGCAAGCTGATCGGGTCCATGTGCTCTCCTTCACCGCCGCCTTAATCATGGCGATTTTCCTCAAATATTCATGGCGCGTGATTCCCGGTGTGGTCTCCGGATTGCTGTTTTACTACAGCTATTTTTCTCATCGAGCGTTCGTGATTGCATTACTTTTCTCAACTGCTTTGCCTGCAATTCCGCTGCTGTTTTCCACCATTTATCAGCGAATTATCCAAAGTTTTGATGCACATAACTTTCCGTTAAGACTGGTCTATTACATTCTTGTGTTAGGGCTCGCTTACCCCATCGCCAATAGTCTGCTTTTGATCAGCATCAGTGACTATTTTGGCGCGGCAGCGCAGTTTGATATTCAGTTTCTATTTTATTCCGTGCTCAGCGGCGCATTGACACAGTTGGTATTAACGCCCTTGTTTACGCTGGTGATCCATTATCTCGCCGAGGGAAGTAAGGCGCCTTACATCCAACTCGATAAAGCGATGCATGAAGACAGCCTCACCAGCTATCACTACCGCTTGTGGTTCACCATCTGCGTTCTGGTCTGTGTCTTCATCCTGTTTGGTGAAAGCTCGCTCTATCGCGACACCATGTCGCTGCTGTTGATCTGCCTGGTGGGTGTCGGCATTGGCAAGTATGGCCTTGTTCGGCCAGTGCTGTTTGCAACTTTTGTCTTGCTACTGACGATCGAAGACGGCGTGAGTCGCCTCAATCAAGGCATCCTCTCTGAACGTCACTTCTACGGTATTTTGCTGGTTTTGTTTGTCATGACCGCATTGATGTTTATGCTTGGTGCGCACTCGATCAAAAACTACCTCACCACCCGCGAAGCGATCGTGCGCGAGCGGATAGACCCTTATACTGGGCTGTTTAATCTCGCGCAGATGCGTGAAGATATCGAACAAAGTGGCCACGTGGTGCTCATTTTTATCAATCTAACCCCGACCGTTTCCAAGCTGAGCAGTTTGGGGCATCGAGGCCGTGCGCAACTGATCAAACAACTGAGCCACTACCTCAACGAGAAAACGCAGTACATTAAACGCTGCTACCTGCCACCTTTTTCTGAAGGCTTGGTTTGCTACGTGCCACGTCTACCTTATCTCAACTCCGAGCTAAAGAGCCTGATCCGTCTGCTTGAGCAGTTCCATTTTTACTTTCAAGACACCTCGATTAGCCTAGTCAAACGGACGATTCATTGCACTGACCTAAAGTACGATCAGGATCTGGAAAGCTTGGTCTCATCACTGTGTGAACAGTACAGTGATGCGCAAACGGACATCAAATGGCTTAACCAGCACACCACACCATATTCCGAATTAGAAAAGCTCAACTTCATTCAAAATTGTTTTAAAAATAATCAGTTTGAACTTTATTGCCAACCCTATCGCAACCTACACGGACGCTTAAAAGAAGAGTACTTCGAGGTACTACTACGGCTTAAAGTTGACGGTCAGGCGATGATGTCGCCAGCGGAGTTTTTCCCGCTCATCAACGAGTTTGGTTTGGAAGTGGAACTCGACAAATGGGTTGTCAGCCACACTTTTATCAGCCTGAGTCGATTTGTCGATAACTGGCAGAGTATCGGCCGCTGCTCAATTAATCTCACCGCCAAAGCGCTCAGTGATGATAGCTTAGTCAAGGAGGTCGTTTCCTTAGCTCAGCAATACGGTGTGCCGCTGGACAAAATCTGCTTTGAGATCACCGAATCGGATGCATTACGCGATGAAGCACAAGCGATTCTTGCCATTGAGCAGTTGCGTAAAATCGGTTGCACTATTGCACTGGATGACTTTGGCACCGGTTACGCCAGCTTTGATTATTTGCGCCGTTTGCCTTTGGACATCATCAAGATTGACGGTTCGTTTGTACAAGAAATTACCCACAGTGATAGGGACAAAACCATCGTCCAAGCGATCAGTCAGGTCGCCAAAACCATGAACTTGACCACGGTCGCTGAGTTTGTCGAATCTGAGCAACACGCCGACATTTTGTGTGATTTAGGGATCGACTACGCGCAAGGTTTTGGCATTGCCAAACCGCTGCCACTGCTGAGCCATTTAAAACGTTGTCAAACAGGCAGAACCATCTAAAGCAACCCATTTTCCCGCCCAACCGCTCAAATGTGTTGGCTTTTTCGTCACTTTGAATACAACACCAACATCCAAAAAATAACAAATATTTGCAATATTAAACCAGTTAATATCACACATTCAGTTATTATCTCTATTTTGCCGAAAAAATAGCAAGCAGATAATTTACATAATCTGCCGATCTGCAGCAGATATCGCTAGCTTGGCCATGTGATATATCAAACTAAAATGTATAACATTCGCAAAATTATTATTTTCACAAAGGCAGTATCAAAGTGGAAGAATCTCGAGAAACGTTAAATTTTAGTGATCAGGCACAAACTGGCACTTGGTCTAAACACGATACCCATTGGGTACTGAGCCTATTCGGCACCGCGGTAGGGGCGGGCATTTTGTTTCTGCCAATCAACTTAGGTATGGGCGGTTTCTGGCCACTGATGCTGATGGCACTGGTCGCATTTCCTATGACCTTTCTTGGCCACCGAGGATTAGCACGCTTTGTCCTTTCTTCTCAACAGCGCAACGCGGACTTCACCGACGTGGTGGAAGAACACTTTGGCAGCCAAGCCGGCCGTTTGATTTCACTGCTCTACTTTTTGTCTATTTTCCCTATCCTGCTCATCTATGGCGTTGGCATTACCAACACGGTCGATAGTTTTATGGTCAACCAAGCGGGCATGGCTTCATTGCCACGCGTGCTACTCTCCGGCGTATTGGTAGCGAGCTTAATCGCCATCATGCTCGGCGGAGAAAAGCTGATGCTCAAAGCCTTTGCGGTAATGGTTTATCCGCTGGCCGCCATTCTGGCATTTTTGTCTTTCTATTTGATCCCAGATTGGCAGTTGCCATTATTGACGATACCGAGTGGCGTTGATTTCATGCAAACTGTATGGCTTGCCGTACCCGTTGTAGTGTTCTCTTTTAGCCACGCTGCGGCGATTTCCAGCTTCGCTAATGTGCAGCGTCGCCATTACGCAGAGCACGCTGAGAAAAAATCTGAACAGATCCTAAAGCGCACCAGCGTGATGCTGATTGCTTTTGTACTGCTGTTTGTCTTCTCTTGTGCGCTGGCACTTTCTCCAGAACAGCTCGCCGAAGCGAAAGCGCAAAATGTCTCGGTACTTTCTTACCTAGCCAACGCCACCAACAACCCATTTATCGCCACGTTTGGCCCTCTGGTTGCCTTCATCGCCATTACGTCCTCGTTTTTGGGGCATTTCTTAGGCGCGCGGGAAAGTCTCAATGGCCTTATTACCAAACATGCGCGCATCAGTAACAACGGCGCTGACAAAATCACCATCGTGCTGCTATTTGTTTCCATTTGGATTGCGGCTGTCATCAACCCAAGTATCCTCGGCATGATGGAAACCCTATCAGGGCCAGTGATCGCCATGATCCTCTTTATCATGCCTGTGTACGCGATTTACAAAATCGACGCCCTGCGTCAATACCGCCATAAACTCAGTACTTGGTTTACTCTGCTTAGTGGCTTGCTGGCTGTATCCGCACTTTTGTTCTCGATGGTGTAAGCAAAAACACAAAGGGCTCCACAAGGAGCCCTCAACATGCTTTAACTAAAATTGCCGACTTAAATCAGGCTCATGACGCTGACAACAATAATCAGAGACAAGAGACAAGTACGGCCGATTACGCCAAAGTGTGTAGGTTGAATCATTTCATGATGCATATCCAATCTCCTCTTTATTATTGTTTTCGACATCATGTTGACAATATGATTAATTCCTCACCAATTCTCAATCCATAACAAGATTAAATTTTTATGACAAAGAGTCATATTTGCGATGGATTTCTCATAATTTTTTATATCTAACTGATTTTTAATATAAATTAATATCAAAATCTCTCTGCATTGAAGAGAAGAACTAACTAACCTGAGGATCGTTTTGAGTTTTTATTCAAAACCCAAGATCAAAAAAAGCCTCCCGGAGACAAAGGGGGGCTTTATTTTTACCCTAGTGTGATCAAAAAGCGGCTCGGTTAAGCCCGCGATGAAAACGCTATTTTGCGCTTAATGCTTGGCTTTCAAACGCCACTTCCTTCCAACCAAAACGCATAAAGTTGCGGATATTCTGATGATCGAGATTATCCGGATACTGCAGCACATCTTCACGATAGAAACGGCCAAAACAGGCTAAGGTTTGTGGCACACTAAGACCATGTAGCTGAGCAAATGAGAAGATCTTACAAGATCCATTATTCTGCCCAACGTGGTTCTCGCACTCACCGTTACGAAATGCGCTTGGAGTAAAGTGGTAGTTGGCGTCGATTACCTCAATCACGTGATCAAACTCAACGCTATTCGGGGCTGATTGCAGTTTTTCGAGCAATGCATTTAGTGTCATCTGATTTCCTTTTACTGAAACAATAGTTTCATCTATCTCCTGTTTAACTGTCACAGAAACTAAATAGATTCTTGCGCTTAATCAAGTCATTTATCAAAAGGAGTTTTCTATGACACGTGTTTCGCCCTTGGCCGCTCTAACGGCGCTGACTCTGCTCTCTGGCTGTGCTCAACAGCAGAAAATGGCCGACTCAAGTGAATTGGCATCGGCTTGCCAAGTCGCGACCAGCATACCGAGCACTGAGATGCCATTAAGCGGTTTAACTTACCTCGGGCGTTACATTGCCGATGCGCCTTTTGCTTCAAGCGCGGCAGAGATCGTCAGTTACGATAGTTGCAGCGACAAGCTGTACGTGGTCAACGCCAAAGCAGGTTTAGTCGATGTATTAGCGCTTGATGAGGATAATCAGCCTTTCTTGGTTGGTCATATTGAGTTAAGCAGTGCAGGGAAATCCGCTGGCATTGAGGTTGGTGCAGCCAATAGTGTTGCTACCCATAACGGTTTGGTGGCGGTGGCGGTAGAAAATGCCAACAAACAGGCCAACGGTATTATTGCTCTGTATCGCTCGTCCGATTTGGCCCTCATCACTACTTATCCTGCTGGCGCGCTACCCGACATGGTGAGCTTTTCCAAAGATGGCCGCTATATTGCCAGTGCGAACGAAGGCGAACCTAGTGGTGACTACCAAGTCGACCCTGAGGGCAGCATCACCTTGGTCGACCTTGCTAACGGGCCAATGCAAGCTAAAGTACAGCAAATTGATTTCAAAGCATTTAATGATCTGCGACGTGACGAGCTTGCAGGTGTGCGAATCTCTGGCCGCAACGCGACCCCTGCCCAAGACTTAGAACCGGAATACTTAACGTTCGCCGATAACGGCAAACTGTACGTCTCCCTGCAAGAGAACAACGCTCTCGCGATCATCGACGTCGCTTCTGCACATATCGAGAAAATTGCCCCTTTGGGAGAGAAATCTTGGGCCAATGCGCAACTAGACGCGTCAAATAAGGATAAAAAGATCGGTAATTTCCGCGCTTATCCTCAGTTAAGCGGTTTGTATATGCCAGACAGCATCACCAGTTATCAAGCCGAAGGCAAAACGTACATTCTTTCCGCTAACGAAGGCGATGGTCGCGAATACGGTATTGAGACAACACAAAGCCGTTGTGACGAGCTGGGTTTCTCTTGGCAAGAAGAGGATTATCGCTCTACAGATGGCTACAGCAACAAATTGGGCTTTTGTGTTAGCCACAGTGATGAAGTGCGTGGCAAGAAACTGAAAGTCGATGAAAAACACCCGTTGGCGGCGGCACTGAAAGGCAACAAACAATTGGCTCGTTTGAAATTCATCAAACCAGATGGAAAAGTCACCGCCAGCGATACACTACTCACTTATGGCGCACGCTCCTTTTCCATTTGGGATGAACAAGGCGAGTTAGTCTTTGACAGTGGTGACCAGTTCGGTCAAATCGCCTCGATGATGGAAGGGGAAAACTTCAACAGCAGTAACGACAGCAATCGTAGTGCCGATGATCGCAGTGATGACAAAGGCATTGAGCCTGAGGCGGTCGAAGTAGCCACAGTCAATGGCCGTACCTACGCGTTCATCGGTTTAGAGCGCCAAGGGGGTATCATGGTTTATGATGTCAGCCAGCCACGTGATGCGATGTTTATCACTTACATCAACCATCGCGATTACTCACAACCAGTGTGTAGCCAAACCAACAAAGACGGTGAATGCACCAACGACCAGTACAACCCTTTGGCCGGTGATTTGGGGCCAGAATCCATTCGTTACTTCCAACGTCAGGGAGAACATCTTCTGGCAGTTGGCAATGAAGTCAGCGGTACCACCTCTGTGTATCGCCTAGATTTTTAAACGTGGAATCGAAAACATCTTTTTAGCTCTTTATAGCAAAGCTGGCTCTCACCGCGAGAGTCAGCATTTTTCAAATTCGCTATTGAAACAGGGAAAAAGAAGGCTCGACAGAACAAGCATGAGTTTTCACTCTTGCGGAGAAGGTTATTCTGCCAAGCCGGGCGAAGATCGACATCGCGATGTCGCCCTAAATCGTGAGAATTATTTGATGATCTGATCGCACTTCGCTGCGCAGATAAAGTCGTTTTTGTGCAACCCTTTGATCGAATGGCTCCACCACGTCACGGTGACTTTACCCCACTCCAACAAAATCGATGGATGGTGGAACTCTTGTTCCGCAAGCTCTGCAATTTGATTGCTAAACTGCCAAGCCTGCATAAAGTTCTTGAACTTATACACCTTCTCAAGCTGCGTAATACCATCACGATGCAACAATTGCCAACCTTCCAACTCAGTGATCAGGGTTTGTTGTTCCATATCGCTTAAAGGCATAGCGTCAATATGGCAAGCTTCGCATTTCAATTCATCAAGCATGTTCAGTTTCCTTTGGTTGAAAAAGTGGAGGGAGCAAACCCGCTTCCATTGCGAGATCCGCTTCACTGAGTAAATCGAGTCGACTTAGGTCAAACAGACAAGAAATGTCATCCAGCACGTAGTATGCGGGCTGCATAATATCAATACGGTAAGGAGTGCGAAGTACCGTTTGGATATCAAAAGGTCGGCGCTGCGCCCGGCTATCATCTAACGCATATAACGTCTCGCCGGGCGATGAGAGAATGCCGCCGCCGTAGATTTTCAGCTCTCCCTGTTCTTTAACCAAGCCAAACTCAATCGTAAACCAGTACAAACGAGCTAGAAATGCACGCTGTTTGGGCGTGGCGGCAAAACCGAGTTTTCCATAAGTTTCGGTAAACTTAGCAAAGTTGGCATTCGTCAGCATGGCGCAATGACCAAAGATTTCATGAAAGAAATCGGGTTCCTGCAAATAATCAAACTCTTCACGACGACGCAAAAAGGTCGCTACCGGGAATTTTTTGTTGGCGAGCAAATTAAAAAAACGGTCGAAGTTTATCAAAGCAGGCACGGGCTCAACGCACCACCCCGTGGTGTCGCGCAGCACTTGGTTAATCTCTGGCAATTGCGGAACACGTTGCGAAGAGAGGTTGAGCAAACGCAATCCATCCAGATATGGCGTGCACGCCCTGCCAGGGATTACTTCCATTTGCCGACTAAATAGATCGCGCCAAATCGCGTCTTCTTCTGTGTTCCAGTCGACATACCCTTGTTCATCAACGGCTTTAGAGTGATAGGCGTCCATTACGCATCTCCGATTAACATTTCCTTTACATAAAGCCTATCTTCTCAACTCGACGCTTCCAATCCTCGTGCGGGTTTTGCCGCTAATTTTCCGTGTAACATTTTTTTTACATAAATAGATCAAGCCCTTTCAATTCAATAAGCTGGATTGAGTCTGAATGTTTGACTTTCCCCATTATTGGGTTAAAAATTAGTCATGTTAATAAATGATTAACAATGAGAAGAACAATGACAACGTCAAGCCCAATCTGGACACCTTCTAAACAGCGAGTGGCCAACAGTAATCTGAAGAAATTCATTGAACACATCAATATGCAAGGCGAAGCAATCGACAGCTTTGCCGAGCTCTATCAGTGGTCTATCGTCGAGAACAAAAAGTTTTGGATGGAAGTCTGGGATTATTGCGATGTGATCGGTTTTCAAGGCAATTGCATCATCGGAGAAGGAAAGCCCAAGTGGCAAGCGTATACGGCCAATCGAGATAATCTTTGGTTTCCCCAAGCGGAACTTAATTATGCGGAAAACCTCCTCTCCTCTGCCTACCAAAAACCCGCCGAACCTGCGCTTATTTTTCGTAACGAACGTGGCGAGGAAAAGAGTCTCACTTGGCAAGCATTGTGCGATCAAGTATCGGTTATTCAGCAATGGCTTAGCCGTAATGGTGTAGGCCGTGGCGATGTGGTGGCAGGCTACCTTCCTTATCTGCCAGAAACCGTGGTCGCGATGCTGGCTACGACCAGCTTAGGTGCGATTTGGACATCGACTTCACCCGATTTCGGCATCGACAGCGTTCTTGAGCGATTTGGCCAAGTTAAACCCAAAGTCCTGTTCTGTTGTGACGGCTACTCCTTTGGCGGGAAAATCTTCGATATGTCGGAAAAAAACCGAGAAATTGAAGACAAGTTGGTAGACTTAGTAAACATCTGTGAGATCGAGTATCTACAAGCACCTGATGCGGTCCACAACAGTAACTACTCTACTTGGGCAGCCATTATGGACAACTATGAGCCCAAAGGGATTGAGTTTGAACGCATTGGCTTTAACGATCCTTTGTTCATTCTCTACTCTTCCGGCACCACGGGTAAACCCAAGTGTATTATTCACTCAGTTGGTGGCACCATTCTCAACCACCTCAAAGAACATCAACTGCATTGTGACATTCAACCCGATGATCGGGTGTTTTACTACACTACTTGCGGCTGGATGATGTGGAACTGGCATGTTTCGGCCCTCGCCAGCGGTGCAACCTTAGTCATTTTTGATGGTAGCCCAGTGTATCCGGCGCATTCGGTACTGTGGGACATGGTCGATGAGCACAACGTGACGCTATTTGGCACGTCGGCTAAATACTTAGAAGCATTGCAGCAAGCCTTTTACGAGCCCGCCCTGTTCCATCAGCTCACTTCGCTAAAAACTCTCTGCTCGACTGGCTCGGTACTTTATCCAGAGCAGTTCGATTTTATCTACGGCAGCATTAAACAGGATGTGCACTTGGCATCGATTTCTGGCGGAACGGACATTTGCGGCTGCTTTGTGCTGGGAAATCCTATCTCTCCAGTCTATCGGGGCGAAGTTCAAAGCGCAGGCCTTGGCGTTGCCGTCGCCGTGTTTGACGATAAGCAAACGCCACTGATTGGCGAGCGCGGCGAGTTGGTTTGCCGCAACTCTCTGCCCAACTATCCGATTGGTTTTTGGCACGATGATGGCGAGCGATATCATCACGCCTACTGGGAAAAATACCCTAACGTTTGGCACCATGGCGATGATGTGATGATGACGCAAACGGGCGGCGTGGTGTTCTATGGCCGCAGTGATACCACTCTGAATCCCGGCGGGGTGCGTATCGGCACTGCCGAGATCTACCAGCAAGTCAATGCACTGAGTGGCATCGAAGACTCCATCGCGGTCGGGCGAATCCATGAGCGCAATGAAGAGATTTGGTTGTTCGTTAAAATGGCGCAGGGTTTTGAGTTTACAGAGAGTGTTGCGCAGCAAATTCGTGCCACGCTCAAGTCACACTGTTCGCCACGTCACGTACCGAAACAAATTTTTCCGGTCAGCGATATTCCTCGCACCCGTTCTGGCAAACTGGTTGAACTGGCGGTGAAACAGGTCGTGAACGGGCAAGAAGTGAAAAACCTCGGTGCTGTGGCCAACCCAGAAGTGCTGGATGAGATAGCTCAGTTCGCCACAGTAGACGCAGACGGCTAGACAAAATAACGAAAGGAACAGAGAAAACGTGAGGCGAGCATTGTACTCGCCTCACCTGTATTTAATGATTTCGCTTAACGGTTAGTTAAGCCGTTTACCCATTCCCACTAAAACGGGATAGGTTTTACCGTCCATCGTTAACGAAAATGCAGGGCCCACTTCAACATCGACAAAACCCGCATTGGTGAGCGCTTGACGGACTCGCTCCTCCGTGAGGCCATCAACCTCTAAACCTTGCTCCGCGGCATCCGCAGCCCAATCCCAATGAATAAAACAGCCACCTGGGTTGAGCAAACTGTGAGCGATATCCAAAACGCCAGCCAGATCATCGACAAACGCGCAAACCGATGAGGCAACCACCAGATCAAATTGACCACGAAATGCAGGGTGCTGCGCTACCAATCCACGCGTTAAACTGTCGACTACAGGCTCAACATTAGGCAACTGCTTCTTATCGAGCTCTTCAATCATCTCTTCGCTTGCATCAAGCGCAACAATGTCTTTCACCAATGGCGACATTTTTTGCGTCAATAAGCCAGTACCACAACCAAAGTCCAACACTCTTGCGCCCTGTAGATCAACCCGATCTAACAGCTGATTAAACACAGATTTGGCAAATTCTTCCGTCGCAGGATTGCTCTCCCACTCCTTAGCGACCTCATCCCAATTGTGTGCCATCATGGCCTCCATAATTACTTCTTGTAACGGGAACTGCGTATAGATTAACTCAAATTTCTCGCCACGTCATAGAGTTATTAACGCCAATCTGTGTGCAAAAGAGCCACTTAACAACCGGGGCAAAAGTTAGTTATGCTATAGCTTCAAAAATGGTTATGGGTAACACATGAATCTGTCTCAAATTGAAGCGTTTTGTAGCGTCGCAGAGTTAGGCTCTGTCTCTGAAGCGGCGCGCCATCTAGATTGCAACCGCACCAAGCTCAGTATGTCGATAAAATCGCTGGAAAAAGAGTTAGATATTGAGCTTTTTACCCGTTCAGGCAATCAACTCACTCTTTCTGAAGCGGGTAAAGCCATCTTTAAAGACTGCGAGAATTTATTGGTTACGTCGCAGCGAATTAAGCAAACCTGCGAGCAAGTCTCTGGTGTCTTTAACGCCGAGATGTGGATCGCACGAGACGATTCACTACCCGATGAAGTTTGGCAAGAATACTCACATGAACTGAGTAAACGCTACCCATCCACCTCGTTCAACATCGTCCTTGCTTCCAGTGGCGACTTGGAAAATTTAGTCGAAACACGTCAGGTTGATTTCGCTTTTGGTGTTGATTATGAACGCATCGATAGCCCCAAAATCACCTACAACCCACTAGGCAAAATCCGCATGATGTCGGTGTGTCGCGCCGATCATCCACTGACTCGTATGCGGCGAGTTTCGGACGAGGATTTGCGCTCTCAGATGCAAGCCTTGATGGTCTATCTCAACGAGAAAGATAACCCCGAGCTACGCCCTTTTTCGCTGCGTCACATCGGTTTTTCCTGCTTTGACTACATGATGAACATGATTTTGCAAGAAAACGCATGGGGCGTATTACCCGAGCCCTTGATTCGCCAATACCTGCGCGAGCAGAAATTAGCGGTCATCAAACACACCTACGGTTTGACGCAAGAGGACTATTGTATGTTCACCCCAAGTGGTATGGCAGAGCACCCGGCGATGAGCTGGCTGGCGGACAGAATCAACGATTATTTATTCGATTTCTAGCCAACACAGACTTTCCCCTCAGTGAGCGTCAAATTTACTGACAGCAATTTTTAATCACAACCTATTGTAAAATAAGAAATTATCTAAAGAATCTCTTTCGGTCATATTTCTTTCATCCACTTTTCATTTGTAAAAAAGCCCAGCCCGCTAAACAATGTCAGAGTGTTTAGCCTTTGGACTATTTTATGTGTGACAGGACAACAAAGAACGAAAATCGAATCCTGACTTTCTCAGCCCTTGCTGCATCAGGGTTTGCTATCAGCGGACTGGTACTTGGCTTGTTCGCAGGTTCTTTGGTCATCATGTTCGATGGGATCTATTCGCTGGTCAGCTTACTGTTAACATTATTGTCGCTGGCTGCTTCCTACTACATCAGCAAGCCTTCCAAAAACCTTTTCCCGTTTGGTAAAGCGGTGCTAGAGCCGATTGTGATTGCGATTAAAGCAATCGTGATTTTGCTTGTGGTGGCTTATTCACTCTACTCGGCAGTGACCGATTTATTTAACGGTGGCCGTGAAGTTGATGCGTCGGTGGCGATATTCTTCGAAACCTCTTGTGTGATCGGCTGCGCGTATGTGTGGTGGTTTATCGTTAAAAAAAGCCGTCAGTTCTCGTCCGGTCTGATTGAAGCGGAAGTAAAACAATGGCAGATGGATGCGCTGCTCAGTGCCGTGGTCTCGATTGGTTTTGTGATGTCTTGGGCGGTGACGTATACCCCATACGCAGAGTTCGCTGCCTATGCTGACCCAGTGATGATGTTGGCGATGTCGTTTTACTTTATCAAAGTGCCGCTTGGTATGCTGAAAGATGCGTTGCGAGAGCTGCTGATGATGTCGCCAGACGAAGAGCTGTGCAAACGCGTGGGCAGCGACATCGAATTTATTGAACAGCAAACTTCACAGCATCTTAAGCTGGCAGGGGTAACAAAAGTAGGCCAAGAGCTGCGCGTCAACGTCGACTTGCATGTCAAAAATCAAACGTTAGCCTTGGCAGAGCTAGAAAATACCCGTAACAAGCTGCGCGACCAGCTTTCTAAACATCCGTTTAAGTTGCAACTCAATCTCAACATTGCTCATTAAAAACACGGCTCATTAAATTTGCCAAACGCCGCGTCATGCGGCGTTTTTCTTGCGCGTTACCCACCAGCAGCCGAGTGAACCCAGTGTCACCATAAATACGCCCTGCCAAAATGCCCCAGGTAGGCTGACCCCAAGAATGAACGACGAAAGAAATGAAGAAAGTACGGGGGTGAAATACGACATGGTGGCCAAAAACACCATATTGCCGCCAACGATAGCCACATTCCACAGCGCATAGCCTCCTGCCATCAGCCCCGCAGCCAGTAGCAGATTGACACTGCTGCCTAAAGTAAAATGCAACGGTTCGGCGTCAGTGAGAAAATACTTCACCCACAAGGCCGCTGCAGTGGCGATGAAAAAAAGCGTAATCGCACTGTGTTTGGATTGCTGTCGCTGGGTGATATTGCAATAAACGGCCCAAATGATTGCGCCAACAAACGCCATGGCAAACACCAAAGGATTAGCCATGACGTTTTGCGCAATCATGCTTGGTGATAAGCCCTGATCGCCGCCCACAGTCCAAGCCACCCCCATAAACGCAAGCGAAACGGCAGGATACAATAGCCAATTCGGCTTTTTCTCACTCCCCCAGACAGCAAAGAGCACAGTCAACGCAGGCCACAAATAGTTGACGATAGAAACTTGGATCGATTGCATGCGGCTGTCGGCAAAACCCAATGACAAGGCGAGTAAAATTTCGTAGCTGACAAACAGTGCGCCGCCAATCAGCAAATAACGCCAAGAAAAATTGCGCAGTTTGGGCACGCCTAAAACCAACACTAACAACATTGAGCTCACGGTGTAGAGCAATGCGGCGCCGCCGACCGGACCAAATGATTCCGCCACCATACGTGTCATGGCGAGCAAACAGCTCCAAAACAAAATCGCCAGCAAGCCAAACAAGGTGTATTTATTGGTCATCGTTCTTTTTCCAGTGTGATCTTAAACGCAGCATAAATCAGCAAAGCAGACAGCTTACTGCAAAAATGACCTACTTCAATACCATCTTGATGTTATGTGGCTATAAAGCAGCAAGGAATGATCAGTCGGAGACGTTATGAAGCGATTTATGCCATCCAGTGTCATGCTCACACCCTTTGTGGTGCGCGTTTACCCAGAGAACGAACAAGAGGAGGAAGGCGAAGAAACATCCCCATCAGTCTCGCACCAAGAAGCGGAGCCAGCACCTCAATCCGGCGTGGAGTAAGTGCACAAAATTCGCCAAACTTTGCTTCATCGCCAACAGAATTGGCTAGAGTAAAGGAGACAACGATCAACCACAGGACAGAGAAAATGAAAAAAGTTGCGGTGATTCTCAGTGGCGCAGGCGTTTTTGATGGCAGCGAGTTGCATGAAGCGGTTCTTGCGTTACACGCGATAGAAAAGGCGGGAGCAAGCTGGCATTGCTTTGCCCCAAATATTGAACAGTTGCACGTACTTAACCATAAAACAGGCGAAGAAATGGATGAGACGCGCAATGTGTTGGTCGAAGCGGCACGTATTGCGCGCGGTCAGATTGAAGATGTGGCAAAACTGCACGTAGAGGAGTTTGATGCTTTGTTACTGCCAGGCGGCTTTGGTGCAGCGAAAAATCTCACTGATTTTGCGGTCAAGGGGGCTGAATGCAGCATCAATGCCGATGTTGCCCATGCTTGTCGCACATTCGCGCAACTAGGTAAACCCGCCGGTTACTTGTGCATCGCACCAGTCATTATCCCTATGATCTACCCGCATGGAGTAGAAGGCACGATAGGCAACGACGAAGCCACTGCCGCCGCATTCAACAAGTTAGGTGGCGTACACATCAATTGCACGGTGAATCAAGTGCACTTTGATACCAAACATAAAGTGCTATCAACGCCCGCTTATATGCTGGCGAATTCGATTTCCGAAGCAGCCAGTGGGATAGAAAAACTGGTGGAACAACTGGTCGAAATCGCATAAATTCGCTCAGTTTTATCATTAGCCGAAGTCAATAAAATACCTCTCATTTTTGGGAGGTATTTTTAACCGAACTACACAACTATATAAATTATAAACATTTTATCAGTTACTATTGAGAAAACGATTGCCTTCAAACATGATAAAATCTAATCAAAACATCAATAGTGTCACCTTTTTTATGTGCAACAAGATCCCGTTCACACTTCCCTATCATTACGGGGGAATTCCCTCCCCCAACTTGTCTGAGATCAAGTTTTTTCCACCTTCGTCTGTGACAGAGTAGCGACGTAAACCGATAACAACTAATTACGGAGCAATTCCAATGACGAGTGCATTTTTTTATCCCTACGATCAACCTTATGGGCGCGGGCTGCTTAAAAGACGCCGCTGACAACATTCAAGCGCAAGGTTTCACTAAGGGTTTAATCGTCACTGACAAAATTCTCAATCAAATTGGCGTGGTTAAGCAGGTACAAGATCTGCTAACGGCGCGTTCTGTCGAAACCGTGGTTTTTGATGGCACTCAGCCAAACCCAACCATCAGCAACGTCAACCAAGGCTTGGCGCTACTTAAAGAGAACCAATGTGATTTCGTCATCTCTTTAGGCGGTGGTTCACCACACGACTGCGCGAAAGGCATTGCTTTGGTTGCAGCCAACGGCGGCGTAATTGGCGATTACGAGGGAGTTGATAAATCAGCTAAACCGATGCTGCCTCTGATTGCGATCAACACCACCGCAGGTACTGCCTCCGAGATGACCCGTTTTTGCATCATCACTGATGAAGAGCGTCACATTCAGATGGTGATTGTCGATAAGCACACCACGCCGCTGATTTCGGTGAACGATCCTGAGTTGATGCTGGCGAAACCCGCATCGCTGACAGCGGCCACAGGCATGGACGCGCTAACCCACGCGATCGAAGCTTATGTCTCGATCGCAGCCACCCCAATCACCGACGCTGTCGCTATCAAAGCGATCGAGCTGATCCAAGCCTACCTGCGCAAAGCCGTTGCTCATGGCGACGACATTGAAGCACGTGAACAAATGGCCTACGCACAATTTATGGCGGGCATGGCATTTAACAACGCATCATTAGGCTATGTACATGCGATGGCGCACCAGCTTGGTGGTTTCTACGACCTACCACACGGCGTTTGTAATGCCATTTTACTTCCGCACGTTCAGCGCTATAACGCGCAGATTTGCCCAGAACGTCTTCGTGACGTAGCAAAAGCGATGGGGGTGAATGTGGAAGGCATGAGCGCAGAGCAAGGCGCGAATGCAGCGATTGAGGCGATTGTCGCTCTGGCCAAAGATGTTGGCATTCCTGCGGGTATTCGTGAGCTGGGCGCGAAACTGGAAGACATTCCCACTTTGGCGGATAACGCACTGAAAGACGCTTGCGGCTTTACCAACCCGAAACAAGCCACGCACGCAGAGATCTCGGCCATTTTCGAAGCCGCCATGTAATCCCGCTGGCTATCATTAACGTGTTATAAGCAAAGCCAAAGGCCGAAGGTGTCACTTTCGGCCTTTTTGTTCTGTCCGGTAACTTCGACACATTTGTTCACCTTTCGCCCATATGACATTTTCGCTTCCTGGCATACACTTGATTCATTACTTCCTCATAACGCCGGATGGCGTGACGTAAATGCCTATGCCAACAACAAGGAAAGTCGATGAACAAAAGTCATGCGCTCGGCTGGCTCGCCAGCTTAATCATTTGGGTCTGCTCTCCCACCCTTTATGCCGCTAATCTCAAAGCGACAAAAATTGCCAGCGGCTACCACATTCCTTGGGGCATCACTTTTGTCGACAGCGCTTATGCGGTGATTAACGAGAAAAATGGCCACATATCGCTGCTGGATGTGACCAAGGGCAAGAAAACGCCCCTCTATACGCTTTCCAACGTCAATGATGCAGGGCAAGGCGGTTTGATGGACGTCGCGCTCTCCCCTGTCTCGCGTCAAATGCTCTACTTCACTTTCAGCAAAGAGGTCGACAACGGCACCACTGTCGTGCTGGCCAGCGCAAAGCTGAGCAACAAAACTCTCTCTGACTGGCAAGAACTGTTTGTCGCCGATGCCTCCTCTACCACGGGCAGGCACTTTGGCAGTCGCATCACCTTTGATCAGCAAAATCGACTTTACTTTTCGATTGGCGATCGCGGAGAAAGAGATAACGGGCAAAACCCCGCCAACCACGCCGCAGCGATTCTGCGGCTCAATCTGGATGGCAGTGTACCAAACGACAACCCTTTCTTGCTGGATGATACGGTAAGAAATGAGATTTGGAGTTACGGCCATCGTAATCCGCAAGGTCTGTTTTTTGACTCACAGGCAGCGCAACTGTGGTCGGTAGAGCACGGGCCGCGTGGCGGTGACGAAATCAATCTGATCCAACCCGGGAAAAATTATGGCTGGGCAAAAACCTCGCACGGTAAAGAGTATTGGGGGCCGATGCGTGTCGGCGAAGCGGAAACCTTACCCAATATCGAAGCGCCTAAACTGGTTTACGTCCCTTCCATCGCCCCAAGCAGTTTGCTGCTCTATCGAGGAGAACGCTATCCAAGCTTAAATGGCAAACTGCTTATCGGCGCGTTAAAGCTGACCCACATTAACGTGGTCAGCATAAAAAACGGTCAGCTTGCAGAAACTGACCGTTTATTTACCCATCTCAACGAGCGTATCCGAGCCATCAGCGTGAGCCCGGACGACTTTCTCTATTTCACCACCGATAATGGCAACGTGTATCGGATCGAGCCTTAAGCCAGCGACACACTCACCTTGTGCTGATCGAAGTCAATCGTCATGGTGCTGCCTAGTGGCACTGTCAGCATAGGGTGAGTATGACAGCTGTCAAAGTCATACAGAATGGGGACTTTCTGCCCATTGAGCACCTCTTTTAGCACATCAATCGACGCTCGCCCGGTGCCTTTATCATTAAACAGCTCATGCTTGCCTAAGACCACAGCCGCCACTTTATCAAATACATCTAGGATCTTAAGGTGAGCGAACGAGCAAAAAGCTCAGGAGCAAACACCGTCGCAGGAGACGACGGAGAAAAGAAGCCAATGGTATCGCCCACTTTGAGCGAAGCTGGAATGATCATCGAATCCTCTCTTTACTGACTGAGTAGCCAATCAAATATTGCACGTAACTGTTCGTCTGCAACGCTTTGCAAGCGATCGCCAACGTACCACTCAACAACTGACTGGTTAGGATGCTGCGCAATTTGCGGATGCCCCAACCAGATGCCTTGTTCTTCTGCCAACTTGTCGCGCAGTTCCAGCGCTTTCTCATAGCCAAACGGCAAGATAAGATGCAGCATGTTGCTTTGCGGCTTTGATGGGTTGACAGCTAATTGCGGGTAGGTGTTGATTAGCTGATAAATTTGCTCTGTACGGGCAAACAAGGCAGGCATATTAGCCAGACGCTGCTCAAACTGCATCGCAGCCGACACCACATAAGGGGTGCGATGGTAAACATTGCCACCTTGACGTTTCATCCACATCGACGCCAGTTCGATAAAACGGCGATCACCTAACAGCAGAGAACCACCCAGACCATTCACCCCTTTGTAAAGGGAAACGTAAGCCGTTTTAAACCCTTGGGCGATTTCCTGATAGCTCTTCTGATAATACGCTGCGCACTCCCACAGGCGCGCACCATCCATGTGCAAGTGAATATCGCGATGTTCGCATTCGGCTTTGACTTCATTTAGCTCATCCCAACTTAAAAGCTGCCCACCAAGCTCCCGCATTGGCAACTCGTATAGCGCCGCTGAAATCTCATCTGGCCACGCATCCAGATCGGCCGCTTTCCAAGGACGAAACATATCGCCGAGCGGCAGGATGTGAAAACGGTTTTGCAACTGATAGCCCTGACGTTCAAAGCGGTAAATATGACTCGATTCATGCATCGCCACGGTTTTGTTGCGTTTTTGCTGACAGACCAGATCCAGCACCGTCGCTTGCGTCATGGTTCCGCTGATAACAAATAAGCCAGCCTCAAAGCCCAGTAAATCCGCAACTTGCTGCTGAAATGCTTCAATCAGCTCACCATCGCCATAGTGATCGTGTTTTACATTGTGCTTTTCACACCATTGCGCCATAGCGGCAAACTGCTCCGCCGGCGTGGCTTCATGATTGCCAGATAAAATGGTGTGGCAAAGTTCACGTAAATCCTTTTTCATCAAAGTGTTCCTTGTGATTTTCGAGACGGAACCAACTTATCTGCGCACAAAGCGCATGTAAAGAGATAAACTAGACTGAAAACACAAAAGTGATAACGAGAGCAAATGGAACCAATTACATTAGAAATCAATCAAATACGAGCGGTTGTTTTTGATTTGGATAACACCTTAGTCACCTCGTCACTGGATTTTGTCTCCATGCGCCAAGCACTTGGTTGCCCCGCACAGGAAGATTTGCTCAGTTTTGTTGATAAGCTACCCGATGCAACGCAGCGGGCACATGCGCAGCACATTATCTTGCAGCATGAGATGGCCGATGCGCAAAGCTCAACTCCATTACCGGGTTGTCACGCTTTACTGGCTTTTATCAAACAAAGAGCGTGGCGCTGCGCGATTGTCACCCGCAACTGTCTGGCAGCCAGTGAACTCAAACTGGCGCACAATGACATCGAAGTGGAAAAGCTGATCACCCGGGAACATTGCGCGCCTAAACCCGATCCCGAAGCGCTGCTGCAATTGGCCGACCAATGGCAGTTGCAGCACCATCAGGTGCTGTATGTCGGTGATTATCTGTATGATTTACAAGCAGCAAAGAATGCCAATATGCCATCTTGTCTGGTGAGTAATGCGCAGGAAAAGCCGTACGCCAACCAGGCCTCCATCACTGTGGCCCAGTTGGATGATTTGCTCAGCTATTTGCAAACGGCGCTAACAGCCAGCGCAGGTTAGGCAAGTGCCATCGCCAGTAGGCTAATAGGGTGAATGGTCTCAAGCTGGGTATTCTCTTCAATTTGCCATTTACAGGTTTCGCAATCGGTAATGGCAAAATCCGCCGCCGATTGTTTGATGGTCTCGAATAGGTGCGCGCCGATTTTCATCGACGTCTGATAGTTCTCCTCTTTAAAGCCATAAGTGCCTGCCAAACCACAGCATTCGCTATCTAGCACCACCAGCTCTAATCCGGGGATCATGCGCAACAGTTCAAGGGTAAACATCACATTTCCGCTGCGCTCTAGGTGGCAAGGGGTGTGATAAACCACTTTCTTGTTGATTGGCTTCATCGCGGGCGCATAGCCGCTCATAAATGCTTTGAGCAGAAAACGGGTAATGTACTCAATGCGTTGTACCACGTGCTCATTTTTGACACCCAACACATGCGGGTACTCTTGTTGCAACGTAAATGAGCAGGTCGAAGAGGTGGAAACCACTGTGTGATCTTGCGAAACGGCTTGCTCGATCATCTCGATATTGAGCGTGGCGTTTTTACGCGCTTTTTCATGAAAACCATTGGCAATCAAAGGCACACCGCAGCATTTTTCCTTTTTCAGCAATTGCACGCCATAGCCCATGGCATTGAGTACTTTGACTAAATCTTTACCCAGTTGCGGATGGTTATAGTTGACATAACAGCCGTGGAAATAGCTCACTTGGCGCGCAAACTGCGCTTGCGTTTTCGCCTGCTTCTTGTACCACTGACGAAACGTGCCGTGAGAGTATTTCGGCAGTTGCTTGTGCTTATCGACGCCAATGGTTTTGTGCATCAAGCTTTTTATCGGTTTCAGTTCAGTGATCTTGTTGACAATCGGCGCGACCGGCGTTGCCAGCGAGCCAAACAGATCAGTATGGCTTAAGACAAAATCGCGCACCAGCTTAGGGCTGACACCTTTCTGACCAAACTTACCTCTCGCCACGGCGATAATATCACCAATTTTCACCCCCGACGGGCAGGCCGTTTCACAGCGCTTGCAGTTGGTACACAGTTTCAGCAACTCATCGTAATAGTGCGGATTTTTCAAGCGCAGACGTTCACCGTCTGGCCCGGATTGTTTTGGCCCCGGATATTCCGGATTCGCTTTCGCCACCGGACAATACACAGTACACACGGTGCATTTAATGCACTGATCAAAGCTGGTGTTCACAGGGGCATGTTTGGCAAAAGTATTCATCATAATACGCACTCCTCCTGCGTTTGAACCTCGCAATGCAAAACGGCATGCTGTGCGGCGGCCAGCGCGGTCGAGATAGCGACGCCGCCTCCCGAGCCTTCAAACACCGGATCGTACCCCGCCAAGACAGAGCCACAGCAGTAGAGATTCTGACAAAGCGCACCGTGCAAATAAGGGCGGAACGTACCATCGGTTTTGACGCCAAACGCCATAAATGGATGACCGATGGGGCTAAAGAATTTCTCTGCGCGCCAAGTGCTACGCGCCGAGTTTGACACCATCTCCAAACCAAAAATCGGTTCCACGATCTCGCTGAGATTGGCTTTAAGCCCTTGGCTAAAGTAGCTACCAGAAGCCAAAATAAACGCCTTGGCATGCAGCGCCATATCACCCAAATTGCGCGTGTAAATTGCTTTTAACTGCTGTTCTGAATGCCATTCGCCACGAGTCACTTGATCGCCCTTAAGTAGCGTCCCGCCCGCTTGGACAAAACGTTTGTGCAGCGCTTCTTCGATACGAATACCAAGCAGCGAAGGGGGCATGGTCGGCACTTCATGAAAGTGCAAACGGGTTTCGCGGCGCAATTGCTCCAACAACACCAAACCGTCACCGTTCCCCATAATGGCTGGCATGATCAACAGATCGTCCGGTGTCGCCCCTTTCATCAGTTGGTGACACAAACTGTTAAACGCCTGCGGCTGCTTGAGTAAACGGGCAATGTCTATTGAGCGCAGCTCATTGGGATTGCGCCGCAGTTGCTCGCATCCGGGGATGGTGACGCTGATTTCCTCAACCGCACACTGGGCGAAATCGCGCTGTTTGCGCAGGTTATCTTTGGCAAGCAACGGCTGAAAGTCACGATAACCATCAACCGAGACCAGCAGCAGCCGTTTAAATGGCAGCCTCTGACGGTGACGATAGACAAACGGCTGCGAAAGCCAAGTCGCTTTTAAAGTGCCGAGTGGCGTAATGCGAAAGTGGTTATGTTCATCTTCTTCGCTCTGCAGTGGGATCCCTTGCTGTGCTAAAGCGGTTTGAAACCAACGCAGTGCGCGGCGCACACTTTGCGCACTCAGTTTTGCGTAAGGGTGAGCAGGAAAACGCTCAGCAAATTGCTCGATAGCGTGAAAAGGTGCACTCACATCCTCACCCGCAGGCGTTTTACCGAGCAGATCAATCGAGCCGGAGGAAAAATGCAGCGCGCTCTGTCCTTGGCTGATTAACACCACTTTTTTACCTTGTTCTAACGCGTGCAATGCGGCGCTGTAACCCGCGATACCACCACCGATGACTGCAATATCGTAATTTAACATGAGTGGTTCTCCTCATTTTGCTGCTGTGCGGTGTCGCCGTTTTCCACATTTGGTAGTTCGCTGGCACCAAACAGGCCTTCGTAAATCCAGTAGCTGAACTCCGCCTCTCGCAGCGCATCGCCCCAGAAAATTGGCTTAATGCCTTTCCAGCGCTCTTCAAGAAACTCTGCCAGTAGATGAGCACTGGCCGTGCCATCGACGTTGCCATATTGGCTAAATAGACTCGCTGCACGGTAGCTGCACAGCTCACCCTGACAAGGGCCCATGCCAAGACGTGTGCGCCGGCGCAAGTCGACTAAATTACTCACATCGAGCTGCTTGATCGCGTACTCAATCTCGCCTTGAGTGACCATTTCGCATTCGCAGATCACCGTTTGGCTGGCACTGTCTTGCTGCAAGAATTGCTCAGCCCGTTCGCCATGGCGATAAATTGCTGATTCATAAACGGGTTTGACGATACTGGCGGTTTTCTTGGCGGGTTTGGGCGCGTCGTTGGACCCCGGCAACGGGCGCAGATGGGTTTCACACGCGCGATCCACGCCGAGTTTTTTCGCCAGCAAATCGGTTGCCCACTCCGCCATCAGACGGTACGTCATCAGCTTGCCGCCAGTGATGGTGGTTAAGCCTTTTAGACCATCTCGCTGCTGGTGATCCAGCAAAACAATGCCACGACTGATGTTGCGACCACTGCCGTCATCATCGACAGAAACCAATGGCCGCACTCCGGCATAGGCACGCAATACCCGCGTGTTGGCCATGATCGGCGCCAGCTTAGCCCCTTCACGCAAAAGCACATCGACTTCCTGCTCGGTCACGTGCAAGTCATCAATTTGTGCATAGTCGATATGTTGTGAGGTGGTGCCGATCAGCGAAATGGTGTCACCGGGCACTAAGATGTCGGCATCCGACGGCTTACGGCAACGGTTGATCACCAAGTTGTTGATGCGGTAATCCAGAATGAGCAATGAGCCTTTGGCCGGAAACATCTTGATATTGAGATCCGCGTATTCGCAGATATTTTGTCCCCAGATCCCCGCTGCATTGATAACTTCTCGCGCATAAATATCAAACGCTTGGCCAGTTTGCGTATGCAAGCAGTGCACTCCTCGCACTTGATCGCCCTCACGGATGAGACCAACGACCAACGTGTGATTAAAAATGCGTGCGCCATGCTCTTTGGCGTCTAACACATTCGAAGCACAAAGACGAAACGGATCGAGCATGCCGTCCGGAACGTGCACTGCCCCAAGTAACTGCGGGTTGACATTAGGCTCTAGCGCCAGCGCCTCTTTGGGCGTGAGAACCGCGGTTTCAATTCCGGCTTTTTGACACTGAGCGACAAAGGTATCCTGAAATGAGAGATCGTCTTCCGGCAAAGTGATAAACAGCCCACTGGTGTTTTCCACGCAATGGCGGGCCACCCTTTTGAGGATTTTGTTCTCTTGAATACACTCTCGGGCCGACTCTTCATCCGTGACCGCGTAACGCGCACCAGAATGAAGCAAGCCATGATTACGCCCAGAGGTACCGGAGGCGATATCATCTTTTTCCAATAAGATGCAGGCGATTCCCCGTAGCGCGCAATCGCGCATAATCCCCGTCCCTGTGGCACCACCACCAATGATCACTACGTCCGTTTCAAAATGAGCGGAAGCTTTCATCGCTTTCTTCCTATTCATTAATAAGCATACGTTTAGTGTGTCATTTTTTTTCCTTTAGGTTCGATACATCACTCACAAAATGCGCGTTCGAGCATTTATTGGTAAATCGAAAAGTTATTTCGCTCATTAAACAGACAAAATGAATCATCCACTTACAGCGGATAGCGTTATTCGGCCTCAATCTTCTGCTCAGCCGACAAACGCTCATGACGCAGTTCAGCCTGCCCAGAGGCATCTGAAGGCGGCGATAACAGGATCTTCAACCGTTGGGAAAGCGTTAAACCGCACTGGGTCGCGTCTTGCCATAGATCGCGCCACTCGGCAAACGTAACCACCAGTGGATTAAAGCTGTTCACCGGTTTGCTGATGCCAAAGCGCACAGTTTCGCTCTCTGGCTCAAAGGTGCCAAACAGCTTGTCCCAGATGATCAAAACGCCCGCATAGTTTTTGTCGATATAGCGCGCGTTGACGCCGTGATGAACCCGGTGGTGTGACGGGGTATTAAACACGTATTCCAAAGGCCCTAAGCTTTTTACCCATTGGGTGTGGACAAAAAACTGCAAACCAAGATTAAACAGCACCACCAAGGTGATCCACTGTGGTTCAAAGCCAATGATCACTAAAGGCAACCAAAACAGCCACATGCCTGTGACCGGATACATCAAGCTCTGGCGAAACGCCGTGCTGAAGTTCATTCGCTCAGAGCTGTGGTGGACAACGTGCGCAGCCCACATCCAACGCACGCGATGGCTAGCGCGATGAAACCAGTAGTAGCAAAAATCCTGCAACACCATCAGCGCAATAAAACTCATCGCGCCCATGTCAATCTCCAATAAGCGCCAGCCAAACAGCCACAAATAGAGATGAGCGAGCAACAAACCCGCCAGCAGATCCGTACCTTGATGCATCAAGGCTAAGGTAAAATTGCACAGCACCTCTTTAAACTCGTAACGAGAGTTGGCCGGCAGTCTGCCTTTTCTCTCGCCCAGCCAATATTCCGCTGCCATCAAGGCCACAAACAGCGGCGCCATCAACAGCAAAAGCCATTCTGGATGTTCAACTAACATAGTTACACTCCTTTGTATTCAGGGTTACCAGCGAGCGAAGTGATCTTCCGTGACGCCCAACGTGGCGTTAATCTTGTGGACCACGCCATGATTGTCGGTGATCGCGCCGTTAAAATGGCCGATAAATTGGCGAAAATTACTTTTCAGCCAGTAAAGGTTCAGTTTCTCACGGCGGCAGTTTTCGGCGGTAAAGGTCAAATCCACTTGTCCATTTTGTGAGTAGATGTGCCAAGGTTTGGCGCTATCGGCGCGGCTAAAAGAGAAATAAACCGATGGCAGGCCGTGTTTTTGTCCATTGATCCACAGCACGTTCTCACAACTACCGGTTTCGTTGACTCCGGCGGCGAGATTAAGCCCAAGAGTGCCAAATTGATCGCGGCAATTGATGCTGGCCCAGCGCCAACTGGTTTCACGCCGCATATAGCCCGCGGAGAAATCATAGCCAGCACAGGCACCGCTCAGATCAAGCGTTTTCCCCGCAACAGAAAGCCTCCCCGTTACACGCAAGGCATTGTGTTTTTGCGTATAAGTCCAGCCTTGATAACCGGTGGGTGTGCACATCGCAAGCGCTTGGCTGCCGGGCTCAGGCATCAGGGTCAGATCCGCGCTCAGTTGACGAGTCGCCAATTGCCCCCGCCATACACCATCGACAATGTGAAATTGGATCTGTTTACGAGCGATGTGCATGGTGCTGTTGTAAGGAGAAGGCACCGAATGGCTGTCCCAAGCCAATGGACGCAACCAGTTCTCTTCCACCAGTTGCTTTTTGCGTCTGTCATAGAGATAGCAAAACGCCGACGTGAGATAGCGGATATCGGCAATCGCCACGCCAATCAGATAATCTTGCGTGACAATGCTGACAAACTGGAACTGTTTGTAGTCGAAATAACGCGCGAATTTGCTCGCTTGCGCGTCCATCACAGTGCGATAGTCAAAGTCTCCCAGTGCCAAATCGCGCGGAATCTCATCAAACTGACCATAGTTTGGCGCACCGGAAGAAGCGATCAAACGTTTTGGTGCAGAGTCCAATTTGAGCATGATAGCGTCCTTGCTTCACAATAATTTAACATGAACTCACAGTGTGACGCGCCAACAGCGTATAAAACAGGTTAGAATCGGACATCAATCTGGTTTAGATCACGTTTTATACGACCAATAAACGACCTTAAGCAAGTAAGCAGGAAGGCTGAAAGATGACGATGCAACTGATCACCGAATATCGACCAGTCAAACACTGGCAAGCGTTTGGCGGTTACGATGTCGCATTGCTGCTGAGCGTTTTGCAAGACTATGGCGTCGATAGCGAAATGTTCCTTAGCGAGGCCGGTATCTCAGCCACACCAGAAGACCAAGAGGCAGGTCACTATCGTTTTGCCGATAAATTGGCGCTTTTTCAGCTCGCCGCAGAGCGCATCCCCGACCAACCTCTCGGGCTGATTTGCGGCCAGCGAGCCAGTTTCAGCGATTTTGGCCTGCTCGGCTTTGCCATCGCCAGCAGCAAAAACGTGCTTGAAGCGCTGCAAGTGGGGTTTAAATATCTACAGCTCAACGGGCCGATTTTCCACATCCAAGTGCTGCGCGATACACATCAGGCCTGTATCCGAATCGAAAACAATTTAGAGATTGGCAAGTTGCTGCCTTTTTGCAGCGAGTATTTCTTTAGCGCGATTGCGCAGCTGTGCGCAGAGTTGACCGGAGAAAAGCTGCCGAGTGTACAGATGCTGCTCCCCTACCCACCACCGCCACACGCGCTCGCTTATCAACACCATTTTCAGTGCCCCATTGAGTTTAACGCGCAAGAGTTTGCTTGGTATTTTGACGTTGAGGTGTTGCAGCGTCCACTGCTGCGCCATTTAGAGAGTAAATGGCAAAAATGTTTAAGCGGCTGCGAATCCTTATTACACCATCTGCAAGCATCGCATCGGCTTGATCGGCAAATCACTCAACACCTCTACACTTGTCTGGGCTCGGAACCCAGTGCTGAGGAAATCGCCGCTTGGTATGGTCTCTCTGCGCGCACTTTGCACCGACAACTGCAAGCGCTGGGCACCAGCTACCAGAGACTAAAAAATCAGGTTCGGCGCGATCTCGCACTGGAGCTGTTACTCAATACGGCGTTGAGTGTCGAGGAAATAGCCTATCGCTTAGGTTACAGCGACAGTGCCAATTTTCGCCATAGCTTCAAGCGCTTAACCGGCAAAGCGCCGCGGCAGTTTCGTCAAGATAAGTAACGTTTTGTCAACACCATGGGCAATCTGAAAAAAAACAGCGCAATAGCGGCCATATGCACAATATTTTGTCTGCCTCGCAATATTAGCGCTGGTAAAAAAGTATTTCCTCAATAGGATATTTGAGGCTTATGATCACAGTTTGAACAGAAGCCGTTATTCGCTGGCCACAATGGCCGATATAGTTTGGCAAAAAATAGACGATTACGACGTACCTTGAATTCTCAGCAGACTTTTTTTCGCAGGCATAACTGGCAACGGACCATCAAGGTAGCCGTCATTTTGCTGGTTTCTTTCGCCATCACCATGTGTGCCTTGGTGCCATTTGCCAATCAATATCAGCGCACTTTGACCCACAAAGCCATCAACCACATTGAGCGAGAGCTCTTAGAGACACGCATCCAGCTCAACTATCTTTTCAGCCCTGCGATTTTCTCTCAGCCATGTAGCGCTCTCACTTACGAACTGCGCAAGAGTATTCTCAATCTTGGTATGACCAAAGAGATAGGCACCTTTGACGATACTGGCCGCGTGTTCTGCACCAGCAATGAAGTCAAGGTTTCGTTTTATCTCTACAAATCGATACTGCAACGTTTGGATGAAAGTCCTGAACGCGCGACGCTTTCTTTTGCTAAAACAGCACTCACGGGCGAAATGGCGCTGATCTACATCTTTGGTGACGAGACACTGCGCGGGCTAAGCGTGCTGTTTCCCACCAACTATTTGCAACTGATCACTCGCGGAATCCTCTCCTTTGGCGATTTAGACTACGAGATCCACGTGGCTGGCAGGCCAGTCAAAAGCCTCACCTTGGCCGAGCCGATTAACCAACTGCAAGTCACGTCAAAACACTTCCCAGTCGTTATCAACTCTGCTGTTGGACGCGGTTTTTATCTCGAATATTTGCTGAAAAACGCGTGGATTGGCTTGTTGGTCGCCACCATAGTGCTGCTGATTTCTGCTCAATTGCGCCAAAGACACATCACGCATAACAGCATCGAATACGCTCTGACCAATGCGATTAAGAAACAAAATTTATCGGTGCATTTTCAACCAATTGTCGATCTTAAAACCAATAAAGTGGTGGGGTGTGAATCGCTGCTACGCTGGAACGATCCGGTACAAGGTTTTGTGTCTCCGGGCATTTTTATTCCACTAGCCGAAAAAGTCGGCCTTATCGAACAGATCACACGTTTTGTTCTTGCTAAAGCTATCCAACTGCTGCAAACCACCAGTGAGCTCTACCCTCAAGGCTATGTGAGCATTAATATCAGCCGTCAGGTGGTGCTTGACCAAGATTTTATTTTTCAGGTCACCGAACAACTCAAAGATAAACCGGAGATTAGCCACCGCCTGGTGTTTGAGATCACCGAAGAGAGCGTGTTTAGCCCTGACGATCTCACCACGCTGCGCAGGCACCTCACCTACCTAGGAAACTTGGGCATTCGCATCGCGGTGGATGATTTTGGCACTGGCTACTCTGGGCTGAACTTTATTCGCCAGTACCCGTTTGACATCATGAAAATTGATCGCGTGTTTATTAACAATCTGACCAGTGACTCCAACACTCAGCCACTGCTGATGTCGATGCTAGCACTGTCAGAAACTCTGCATATGGATGTAGTCGTAGAAGGGGTAGAAGAAAAGTCGCAGCTCGACATTTTAGCCAAACTCGGAGTGCGCAACATTCAAGGTTTTTACTACTCAACCGCCCTTCCCGAGCAGCAATTTCGCCACTACTTACTCGAAAACCGCGCCTCGCCCACTGAGCTTATCGCGATACTAGATTCCTAACTCCTTGATTGCTCTCTTCGATTTTTGCCGAGGCTGACTAGGGTCTGTTGACCTTTTGAGATGATTTTTGCAGCAGTTTGTGGGTTCTTTGTGCAAGGCAGAGGCTTTGAATTGTAGGGGCCTACATGATAAGCCGATAACGCAGCAAAAAGGAGCCACAAACGCTGCCCGAAGGGTTCGGCCAAAAGCGTTTTACTCTTTGTTGAGAGGTGTTTTGCTTAGAATGACTAGGCTACAAACCTCTCGCCGCGATTAAAACGCTTTTGTCTCGAACAAAATTTAACCGCAAAAGGTCAACAGACCCTAACAACCTCGGCTTTTATCCGAACAAGCGACGCTTCAGGCCGGTTTTCTCCAGCACGCGGGTCGAAATCTCTTCCACCGACAAAGAGGTGGTGTTGATGTAAGGGATCGCTTCGCGGCGAAATAGCGCCTCCACGTTAGCCAGTTCATGTTGGCACTGCGCGGTACTGGCGTATTCACTGCCCGCCAAACGATTTTGCCGGATCTCGGTCAAACGCTCTGGCGCGATCGTCAAGCCAAATAACTTGTGCCGGTGGATCTCAAACTCCGGCAGCAATTTAAGCCCACGAATATCGTCGTCAATGTACGGATAGTTCACCACGCGCAAACCAAATTGCATTGCCATGTACAAGCTGGTTGGGGTTTTACCACTGCGTGAGACGCCAAGCAAAATGATGTCTGCCTGCTCCAAACCTTTAAGAGAAATGCCGTCATCGTGCGCCAAGGTGTACTCAATGGCCGCAATACGATCAAAATAGGTATCGGTGTCTTTGCTGACGCTGCGCGAACGTTGCAGCTTGGGCACGGGTTCCATGTGAATGTCATCTTTCACCCGCTGGACAATACTTTCCAGCACATCGTAACAGTGAGCATTCGCCTGCAACAATTTCTCGCGAAACTCGGCAATCACTAACGAAAAAAAACACCAACGGTTTTATGCCAGTTGTTTGAAAGGATATTTCGATATGCTTGAGCAACTCAGTTAATTTCTCTTCACTTTCAATGAAAGGAAAGGTTTTTTCGTTGGCATAAAAGGGGAATTGCCCGAGAACAACGTGACCGACGGTTTCACAGGTAATCGCTGTTCCGTCGGAAACGTAGAATACATCACGACTTTGCTTTTCAGTTTGCATTTTTGTTTAAATTTTAAAAATATTTTGATTAGGATGTTAACCATAATACAAACAATAAACCCAGGCGTTCAATTACCACCCCCACAGCTTTGAAAATTTGCTCACAATTTTTTTCAGCTGCCGCGTAATCGTTTGCCTAATCCCTACAAGCTGCAATGTTTCTGGAGAAAGACATGCAAAAGAACACCCTCTGGTTCAATAGCCTATCCATGGAAGATGTCGATAAAGTCGGCGGAAAAAATGCTTCTCTTGGTGAAATGGTGTCTAACCTTGCCAATGCTGGCGTTTCTGTGCCCAACGGTTTTGCGACCACCTCTTACGCGTTTAACCAGTTCCTTGATTACGAAGGGCTGGATGAGCGTATTCACCAACTGCTTGACGAACTGGATGTAGACGACGTTGACGCGCTGCGTAAAACCGGTGCCATGATTCGTCAGTGGGTTTTAGAAGCCCCATTCCCAGCGGATCTCGAGCAAGATATCCGCAGCAACTACGCAGAGCTCACTGCGGGTAACGACGAGCTTTCTGTTGCTGTGCGCTCTTCCGCGACCGCAGAAGATTTGCCGGACGCTTCCTTTGCCGGCCAGCAAGAGACGTTTCTTAACGTCAAAGGCATCGACGCTGTGCTGGAAGCGACCAAACACGTCTATGCATCACTGTTTAACGATCGCGCTATCTCTTACCGCGTGCACCAAGGTTTCGACCACCGTGGTATTTCGCTCTCCGCGGGCATTCAGCGCATGGTGCGTTCCGACAAAGCCGCGTCCGGCGTCATGTTCACTCTTGATACCGAATCCGGTTTTGACAAAGTGGTGTTCATCACCTCCGCTTGGGGCCTTGGCGAAATGGTAGTGCAAGGCGCGGTTAACCCAGACGAATTCTACGTGCACAAGCCGCTGCTTGAAGCGGGTCAAGCGCCCATCGTCAAGAAAACCTTTGGCTCGAAACTGAGCAAAATGATCTACGCCAACAGCCAAGTGATTGGCAAGCAGGTGGAAATTGTCGATACCACCGAGCAAGAGCGCAGCGAATTTTCCCTCACCAATGAGGAGATCATTGAGCTGGCCAAACAGGCGATGATCATTGAGAAGCACTATCAGCGTCCGATGGATATTGAGTGGGCCAAAGATGGTATCGACGGCAAGCTCTACATAGTGCAGGCTCGCCCTGAAACTGTCTGCTCGCAAAGCGAACAGAATGTGATCGAGCGCTACGAACTGAGCCACAAAGCAGAAGTGCTAGTGGAAGGTCGTGCAATTGGCCAGCGTATCGGCTCTGGTGTGGTTCGTTTGGTCGATTCACTCGATCAAATGTCACTGGTGCAAGAAGGCGACGTGCTGGTCACCGACATGACCGACCCAGATTGGGAACCGGTGATGAAAAAAGCGTCGGCGATTGTCACCAACCGTGGTGGACGCACTTGCCACGCAGCCATCATCGCTCGTGAGCTTGGTATTCCGGCCATTGTCGGCTGTGGACACGCAACCAGCCAGCTGAAAGATGGCGAGCTCGTCACCGTATCTTGTGCTGAAGGCGAAACTGGCTATGTCTATCAAGGGCAGATCGAGTTTGCCGTGCGCCGTTCAACCGTTGATGAGCTGCCTATGCTACCCACCAAAGTGATGATGAACGTCGGCAACCCAGACCGAGCGTTCGATTTCGCTCAGATCCCTAACGAAGGGGTGGGTTTGGCACGATTGGAGTTCATCATCAACAAGATGATTGGCATCCACCCGAAAGCGCTGCTCAATTTTGATCAGCAAAGCGACAGCCTCAAAGTCGAGATCAGCCAGCGTATTCGCGGTTACAAAGATCCTATCGATTTCTACGTGAGCAAACTGACTGAAGGGATCGCCACCATCGCCGCAGCGTTCTGGCCAAAGCGCGTTATTGTGCGCATGTCCGATTTTAAATCGAACGAATACAGCAACCTTGTCGGCGGCAAAGGCTACGAACCGCACGAAGAGAACCCGATGCTGGGCTTTCGTGGGGCATCGCGTTACATCTCGCCACAGTTTGAAGACTGTTTCGAGCTGGAAACGCAAGCGATCAAACGCGTACGTGACGAAATGGGGCTGAAAAACGTCGAAATCATGATCCCGTTTGTACGCACGCCAAGTGAAGCGGCTCAGGTGATTGACTTGCTCGCTAAGTTTGATCTGCGCCGTGGCGATCAAGGTCTGAAAGTGATCATGATGTGTGAGCTACCGTCAAACGCGGTGCTGGCGGATGAGTTCCTCAAGTACTTCGACGGTTTCTCGATTGGCTCAAACGACATGACTCAGCTCACGCTCGGCCTCGACCGAGATTCAGGCGATGTCGCTCACCTGTTCGACGAGCGTAACCCTGCGGTGAAAGCGATGTTGAAAATGGCCATCGACGCAGCAACCAAAGCAGGCAAATACGTCGGCATCTGTGGCCAAGGCCCTTCGGATCACGAAGACTTTGCACAGTGGTTAATGGAACAAGGCATCAGCTCAGTGTCGCTCAACCCAGACACTGTGATTGATACTTGGCTTCAGCTTGGTAAAGCGAGCCAGTAATCCATTTGCAATGGAAACGCAAAAGCGCCATTTTTGGCGCTTTTTATTTTTAACCAACCGTTTGCGGGGAAGATGGCCGACAATCCAGCGGCTATATTTTGAGCAAAGTCTCAATTGTAGATTTTATCCCTGCCGATTTTTGATCTAAAACAACCGAAATAGAACTCGCCATCATCACTCCTTTTCCCTCAGCCATACTTCCAAAGTAGTAAGGTCGTCAGTTCATTAATCGGCGCTATATCGCGCCTATAACAAGAAAAGGAAGCCAATATGATACGAGTCGTTACTCTTGCCATTGCTATCAGTAGCGTTTTCTCTACCTCCGCTCTATCGAGTAATCGCAGTGAACCCGTCACCCCTATCGCCCAAGCACAAGAAATCCATCTTGGTAAAGCCGAGTTAGGCAAAAAACTCTATTTTGATCCTCGCTTATCAAAATCTGGATTCATCTCGTGTAACTCATGCCACAACCTCAGTATGGGCGGCAGCGACAATCTAAAAACATCCATTGGACACAACTGGCAGCAAGGTCCGATAAACTCGCCAACGGTTCTAAACTCAAGCCTCAATATCGCCCAGTTTTGGGATGGCAGGGCCGCTGACTTGAAAGAGCAAGCGGGAGGCCCGATTGCCAATCCGGGAGAAATGGCCTTTACTCACACGCTGGCGATCGATGTATTGCAGTCTATTCCACAATACGTTAACGAATTCAAGTTGGTGTTTGGCAAAGAGAAAATTGATATTGACCAAGTCACTGACTCCATCGCCGAGTTTGAGAAAACCTTAGTCACCCCTAACTCACGTTTTGACCAATGGTTAATGGGGGATGATAACGCCATCACTCAAGCGGAGCTGGAAGGATATCAGCTATTTAAAAACTCAGGATGTGTGGCTTGCCATAACGGTAGCTCACTCGGTGGCACTTCGTTTCAAAAAATGGGGTTGATTGAACCTTACCAAACCGCAAACAGTGCTGAAGGCTTAAGCGCTGTGACTGGCAAAGATGCTGACCGATTTAAGTTCAAAGTGCCGACGTTACGTAACGTGGCATTAACTTATCCCTACTTCCACGATGGCGAAGCCCAGACTTTGACAGAAGCGGTAGACATTATGGGAAGGCTACAGCTCGGCCGAACATTCACATCTGAAGAGAACCAGAAAATTGTCGCTTTTCTCTATACCTTAACAGGCGATCAACCTTCATTCTCGCTGCCCATATTGCCACCTTCCACGCCAAACACGCCAATACCACGTCCGTTTGACTAAAAGGTTGAGCGGCAAACAAATTGAGCCTTCTTAAGAAGGCTCAATTTTTTACTTACATCCCTAAAAGACGCGCCACCCACGTCACTTCACCATGAGCAATCAAGTCAAAAATAGTAAAGAACAGGGCGCAAATCACCGCCAGTTTAAGCAACTTAATTCCAATCAGCATGGCTTTCCCCTTTATTGGCTAACGGCCAAGTGTAGCGCAAAAGAATCAGCAAGCCATCCGTTCTGCTCAATACTGGCGCATCGTTTTGCTTAGGCTGAAGCGGCGAAGTTGCCAAGGAGCGCGCCATACAACTGCCTGTCACTCAGCACGCCGACCAGACGTTGCTGCTCCACCAGCAGAATCGGTTGTTTAGTACGCTGCTTAAGTTCAATCACTTCACGCATACCGATATCAGGCTCGACCGCAACGACGGTATGGTCATTGATATCGCCAAGGCCAACGCCCTCTTGATGCCAGTCCAGCAATTGGTGCGACGAATCAACCAGCGTTATCCCCTGCTTTTGCTGCTCCACCCACAGCGCTTGCTCATTACACACTTGCCAGCGCTGCGCTTGCTGTGTGAGCTCTTCCACTGGACGCATCAGAGAGCGCCCTTTCAGCACGTTAAGCGGATTGGTGTGAGCCACAAAATCGCGCACATATTGGTTTTCGGGTTGCAGCACTATCTGCTCAGGCTTCCCGTGTTGAATCAATTGTCCAGACTCCATGATCGCAATGCGGTTGCCAATTTTCAGCGCTTCATCCAGATCGTGGCTGACAAACAAAATGGTCTTATTCAGCTGTTTTTGCAGTTGCAACAGCTCATCTTGCAGTTGGGCACGAATCAGCGGATCGAGCGCCGAAAAGGGCTCATCCATCAACAGAATGTCGCTGTCCATAGCAAATGCGCGCGCCAAGCCAACCCGCTGCTGCATCCCGCCGGAAAGTTCATGGGGAAATTTGTCTTCCCATTCCGCCAGCCCAACCATCGCGAGTTGTTCACGCGCTTTTGCGCGGCGCACTTTTTTACTGATACCTTGCATCTCCAAACCAAACGCCACGTTATCCAAAACGTTCAGCCACGGCATAAGAGCAAAAGTTTGAAACACCATAGAAACGCGATGAGTGCGCAGATGACGCAGCGTTTCTTGGTCGCACGTGGCTAAGTCCGCCTGCTGCTCACCATCTTTCACCAGCAAAGCACCACGTGACACCGGATTTAGCCCATTCACAGCGCGCAGCAAACTTGACTTGCCCGAGCCCGAAAGCCCCATCAACACGCAAATTTCGCCCTCTTTGACGCTCATGCTGACGTTATTGACCCCCACCACTTGACCGACTTCATCAATGATCTCTTGGCGTGATTTTCCTTGATCGAGCCTTTCAAACGCCAGTGCGGGATCCGAACCAAAAACCACATCCAGATTTTTAATCGTAATGGCATCCATGGTTATGCCTCCTTTTGGTTGGGGGTTTTGCACAAGCGATCAAGGATGATCGCCACCAGTACAATCGCAAGGCCTGCTTCAAAGCCTTGTGAAATGTTCACCGTGTTCAGCGCGCGCACCACAGGCTTACCGAGACCATCGGCACCGACCAGTGCGGCAATTACCACCATAGAGAGCGACAACATGATGCACTGCGTGATGCCCGCCATAATGTTGGGCAGCGCCGCTGGCAGTTCGACTTTAAGCAGCAGTTTCATGCGGCTGGCCCCAAACGCTTTGCCCGCTTCAATCAGCTCTTGCGGCACTTTAGTGATGCCTAAATAGGTCAGGCGGATCGGCGCGGCGATGGCAAAAATGATGGTGGAGATCAAACCCGGTACGATACCAAGACCAAACAGCACCAAGGTAGGGATCAGATAGACAAAGGTTGGCACAGTTTGCATCAGGTCAAGAATTGGTCGCAGCAAGGTGTAAAGCCAAGGGCGATGCGCCGCCATGATGCCAAGGGGTACGCCAATTAATACGGAAATCGTTGTCGCGGCAAAGACCAAGACAAAGGTTTCCAGCATTTCTTGCCAATAACCAAGGTTGAGGATCAGCAGCAAAGCAGCGACCACAAACAGCATCAAAGGCAGGCTGCGATGCAGCAGCCACGCCAATAAGGCGGTGATGACTATCGGTAGCGCCGGTGGCATCCACTTAAAAATATCCACCACAAACAGGATAACCGTTTCTAGAAAGTAGGAGATGGCGTCAAAAACGCCGGCGGCGTTTAAGGTCAACCAGTCAACCCCCGTCTCCATCCATTGACCCAGAGGGATTTTGTTATCAGTAATAAAATTCACAATTAAGCCTTTGTTATTTAATCGAAACAGGACAAGCAACGCGCTTACACGTTGCTATCGAGGTAGTTCATAACCGCTTGCACGGCGTCTTCGCCTTGCAGGGTTTTCACCCCTTTTAACCAGCGCTGCAGCTCGTTTGGATTGGCTTTTAGCCATTGCTGCGCCGCCACCGCCGGTTTCTGCTTCTGATTGAGGATCGCTTCCATCAACTGGTTTTCCATCTCCAGGCTAAATTGCAAGTTTTGCAGCAGTTGACCAACGTTTGGGCACTGCGCTAGGTAATTTGCACGTACATTGGTGTAAACATTGGCACCGCCGTAATTCGGCCCGAAATAGTCATCGCCACCGGCCAGATATTCCATCTCAACATTGCTGTTCATCGGGTGAGGTGCCCAGCCTAAATAGACAATCCACTGCTGACGGCGTGCGGCGCGAGAGACTTGTGACACCATGCCCGCTTCGCTCGATTCCACTAGACGAAACGTTTTTAAATCAAAGGCATTGGCATCAATCATCGATTGGATCAAGCGGTTGCCATCGTTGCCCGGTTCGATACCGTAGATGCGAGATTTGAACTTGTCGGCGTGCTTGGCGAGATCGGCGAAATTTGTCACGCCCGCGTCATAAACGTACTTCGGCACAGCTAAGGTGTATTTGGCCCCTTGCAGATTAGCACGTACCGTTTCGACCGTCCCCGCTTGGCGGTACTTAGCGATGTCGCCTTCCATCGTCGGCATCCAGTTACCGAGAAACACGTCGATGTCGCCGTTGGCCATTGAAGAGTAAGTCACCGGAACCGAAAGAAGATCGGTTTTCGTCTCATAGCCGAGACCTTTGAGCAGCTCAGAGGTAACAGCGGTGGTGGCGGTAATATCGGTCCAACCCACATCGGCAAAGCGCACCGTTTGACAGCTGTTGGCGTAGCTGTTGGCGGCAAAAAGCGTGAGGGCGGTGGTGGTGAGCAGTTTTGTCGTCATAGACATAATCGATTCCTTATCGTTTTTCTGACTTTTCATTATTAAATGTGTTACTTGCTGATGACTTAGCACATCGCTATGGCGCGTGTTGTAACGCTCTTTTCGGTGGATGCATTCGTTGGCTCTCTTGCCAATTCGGCGCGAGCCACACCGGGACGTTGCCGGCTTCGAGCAGGGCTTTATCTAAAATCATGTCCGCAGCCCGCTCAGCGACCATAATGGTTGGTGCATTGAGGTTGCCATTGGGAATAGTGGGAAAGACTGACGAGTCGACCACGCGCAATGCACTCAGGCCACGCACTCGACACTGTTCATCCAGCACTGCCATTGGATCATCGTCCGCGCCCATTTTGCAGCTGCATGACGGGTGATAGGCGCTTTCCACATTTTCGCGCACCCAGTGATCGATCGCGTCATCGCTGACCACGTCCGCGCCCGGCTGAATCTCTTCACCGCGATAGGCATCGAGCGCTGGCTGTGCAAGAATTTCGCGCGTTAAACGAATGCAGTCTCGCCAATCTTGGCGATCTTGCTCGGTCGAAATGTAGTTAAACTCAATCTTGGGTTTGTCGTTTGGATTCGCCGAGATGATTTCGACGCTGCCACGACTTTGCGGTTTGTTGGGGCCGACATGCACCTGAAAGCCATGACCAGCAAAGGCTGCACGTCCATCGTAGCGCATCGCCGCAGGCAAAAAGTGATACTGAATGTTTGGCCACTTCAGCCCTTTACGTGAGCGAATAAAGGCGCAAGATTCAAAATGGTTGGTCGCGCCCAACCCTTTGCGGGTCAGAATCCATTGTGCGCCGATCAACCCTTTGCTAACTAAGCCAAGTTTGCTGTTGAGGGTAATGGGCTCTTTGCAGTGATATTGAAAGTACACTTCCAGATGATCCTGCAAATTGCGCCCCACGCCGGGCAAATCATGCACTAAGGACACCTTGGCACGCTCAAGTACCGCTTTCGGGCCGATGCCAGAAAGTTGCAGCAGTTGCACCGAGCCGATGGGGCCGGCGCTTAAAATCACTTCATTGCGCGCAAGGCACTGTGAGGTTTTGCCCGATTTCTCAAACACAACACCGACAGCCCGTTTGTTTTCTAGCAGCACTTTTTGCGCGTTAACGCCTTTGATCAGAGTGAAATTGGCTCGCTTTTTCGCTCGGCTTAAGTACGCGTTAGAGGTGGAAGCACGAACGCCATTTTTCACCGTCATGTGCATCGGTCCAAAGCCTTCTTGTTGGTAGCCGTTGTAATCCGATGTTTGCGGATAGCCCGCTTCAGCGCCTGCATCGATAAAGGCTTGATAGAGCGGGTTGAGCGTCATCTCGTTGCCTGCGCAGGTGCCAAGTGGCCCCTCCCCGCCGCGATACTGATCCGCGCCGCCAATCCAAGCTTCGGCACGGCGAAAATAAGGCAAACAGGCTTGATAGTTCCAACCAGCCGCGCCCTGCGCTTCCCACTCATCAAAATCGCAAGCATGGCCACGGACATACACCATGCCGTTGATAGAAGAGCTGCCGCCGAGCACTTTGCCTCGCGGGCAATGCAGCTGTCGCCCAGACAGGCCAGACTCCGCGACCGTTTCATATTGCCAAGCGTATTTCTCGCTGTTCATCGGGTAAGAGAGCGCGGTGGGCATCTGGATGAAAATGCTGTTATCAGAGCCGCCCGCTTCCAAAAGCAGCACTTGATGTTCACCACTTTCAGACAGCCTATCGGCCAAAACGCAGCCGGCCGATCCCGCACCGACGATGATGTAATCGTAGTGTTGTTGCATGGTTTTCTCTCTTATTTGCTGATTATTGGTACGGGCCGACGAAATCGCCCATCTCGACTAATACGCTTTTAGTTTGCGTGTAGTGACGCAGCGTTTCCGGGCCGTTTTCACGCCCAATCCCAGAGTGTTTGTAACCGCCAACCGGCATTTCAGCGGGCGAGTCTCCCCAGGTGTTGATCCAGCAGATCCCGGCTTGCAGCTGATGAATCACTCGATGCGCTCGGCCAAGATTCTGGGTAAATACCCCAGCCGCCAAGCCATAATCGCTGTGATTGGCGCGGGCAATGACCTCTTCTTCCGTGCGAAATTTCAAAACCGACATCACCGGGCCAAATATCTCCTGCTGCACGTGGGCCATCTCGTCTTGGCAGTCGATAAACACGGTTGGCGCAACAAAATTGCCTTTATCCAAACCATTTGCCATCAGACGCTCGCCGCCTGTGAGTAAGGTCGCGCCGCTCTGTTTCGCGCTTTCAATTGCGGCCATCACTTTATTCAGATGCTCGCCGGAGATCAGCGCGCCAATTTGCGTCTCCATATCCATCGGATCGCCGATACGCAAACGCTCGGTGCGCGTTTTCAGTTGTGCGACAAAATCGTCATAGAGCGACTCGTGCACAAACACGCGTGTACCGTGGGTACACACTTCCCCTTGGGTGTAGAAGTTCGCCACCATCGCCGCTGAGACAGCCTGATCGAGCTTAGCGTCCTCAAAAATGATCAGGGGGGATTTACCGCCGAGCTCCATCGTCACCGATTTCAGTGTCTTGGCGCTATCGGCCATCACGGCTCTGCCCGTAGTTGATTCCCCCGTAAAAGAGACTTTGGCGATATCAGGATGGGCAGTGAGCATTTGCCCGACACGATAGTCGCCTTGAATTACGTTGAACACGCCATCTGGCAGGCCTGCTTGGGTAAATATTTCCGCCAGTTTCAGTGCCGAAAGTGGCGTTTCTTCGGAGGGTTTGAAAATCATCACGTTGCCTGCGGCAAGCGCTGGGGCCGATTTCCACATCGCAATCTGGATTGGGTAGTTCCAGGCACCAATGCCAGCGCAAATGCCGAGCGGCTCACGGCGAGTGTAGTAAAACTGCTTGGCACTGAGTGACTGCTGCTCACCTTGCAGTGACACGGCGAGCCCCGCGTAGTATTCAATCACGTCGGCGCCGGTGGCGATGTCCACGACAATGGCTTCTTGCAGCGGCTTACCGCTATCCAGTACTTCCAGTTTCGCCAGCGCGTCGTTGTGCTCACGCAGCAGCGCCACCGCTCGGTGCAAAATTCGACAACGCTCTTGTACTGACATCGCCGACCAAATGGCAAAACCGCTTTTGGCGGCGACTATCGCTTGCTCAAGATCGTCAGAAGTAGCCTGAGCGACGCGTGCCAGCGGCTCGCCCGTGGCCGGGTTGTAGGTGGTAAAATACTCGCTGGCTTCACGAGTTACGGCTTTACCGCCAATGTAATGTGATTTGTTATCCATCATGAAGGTCTGACTCGTCGTTATTGTTTTGTATAAAAAGTGAGTTGCTTGTCCAAATAATCGTTAATGATCACTTTGGCGGTTTCGCCACTGATCCCATCGGGGTTGAGCGCCCCGCGTAACCAAATACCATCAATCAATGCCGCAATGCCGTGGGCGACCAGTTCCGCTTGATCGCGATTGAGCAGCGCTTTCAGTTCATGTTTGAGATGAGAGATCAAGCGCTTCTCATTGACTCGTTGCAGCCGCTTTAGCTGCTCGTCGTGCATGGAATAAGACCAAAACGCCAACCACGTTTTGGCCACTTTGTTTTCCACTTGGTAACCGGAAAAGTTTCCGTCGATGATGGCATTGATCCTTTGGTGGTAGGCCTGTTTGGGGAGCGCGGCTAAACGCTCCACCACAGTGCGCGATAACTGACGGAGGATCTCCCGCATGGTTTCTTCCAACAAACCGTGCTTGCCACCGAAATAGTGATTAATGATGCCCGTCGATACCCCCGCCTCTTTGCTAATCAGGGCAATACTGGCGGCGTGCAGACCCACGCGATCAATCACCGTCATGGTCGCATTCACCAGTTGCGGCTTACGTATTTGCGGCATCCCAACCTTCGGCATTTTGGCTCCTGATGTTTTTAATTGAACGTGCAGTTAAATTAAAATGCCACATTATTTATTCGTGCACAAATGTTTATTTTAAAAATGGCTCGTAAAACTCCTCACAAAGAGAAGCGATAAAACCTTCGGTGATGGTCGAAAACTCATTTTCATTGCTCAACAAAGCATCACACAAGTCGCCATAAAACACACCAATTGGTAAAAATAGAAGCAAAAAGATGATATTTAACCAGCAATTACCGGTTAATTTTGCCACAAGAGCATGGTGCAATCTTAGATTCAACTGAGCACACTCAGGTTTAAGATTGAAAAAATCCCAATAATTATTTAGAGTACTAAATGTTACGTCTCTAAGTAACAGTACAAGGAAAAAACTATGAACCCCATACTGGAAACCCGAGGCCTGTTTAAGGTATTCGGGGAGCAGCCAGAGCAGGCCTTTACCCTGCTAGAGAAGGGTGTCGACAAGGACGGCATTTTGCAAAAGACAGGATTGACCATCGGCGTCAATGATGTGTCACTGTCGATTCAAGCCGGAGAAATTTTTGTCATTATGGGACTGTCTGGTTCTGGCAAGTCCACTCTCGTTCGCTTACTCAATCGCTTGATTGAACCCACCAAGGGCAGCGTATTGCTTAAGGGCAAAGATATCGCCCACATTTCTGAGCAAGAACTGCGTGAGGTGCGCCGCAAACACATCTCCATGGTGTTTCAAAACTTCGCTTTAATGCCGCATATGACGGTGCTGGAAAACGCCGCCTTCGGCTTAGAGCTGGCCGGCATTGCCGTTGAGGAGCGAGAAAGCACCGCGCTTGCTGCGCTCAACCGCGTCGGATTGGACGCCTATGCAGAGGCGTTTCCCGATGAACTTTCCGGAGGGATGAAACAGCGCGTCGGTCTGGCACGTGCACTGGCGTGCGACCCCGATATCTTATTGATGGATGAAGCGTTTTCAGCGCTTGATCCTTTGATCCGCGCCGAAATGCAAGACGAGCTTTTGCGCCTGCAAAACGACGATAAACGCACCATCGTATTTATTTCGCACGATCTGGATGAAGCGATGCGCATCGGCGATCGCATCGCCATCATGCAGCATGGGGATGTGGTGCAAGTCGGCACACCCGATGAGATCCTCAACCATCCAGCCAACGACTACGTGGCTGCCTTCTTTCGTGGTGTCAATGTGGCGAGCGTATTAACCGCCAAAGACATTGCGCGGAAAAAACCGGTGGCGGTGTTTAAGAAGAGTGAGCACGACGGCCCAAGATCCGCCATGCAGATATTGCTTGAGCAGGACCGCGATTACGGCATTGTGATTGATAAATCCAACCGCTATTCCGGTGTGGTGTCGCTCGACTCGCTGCGCCTTGCGCACAAAGAACAGCGCTCTTTGAGTAGCGCGCAACTACCTGACGCCATCGCACTCATGCCCGAACAGTCAGTCAACGACATCTTGGGCCTTGTGGCCGGGGTGCCTTACGCCGTTCCCGTTGTCGATGAACAAGGGCAGTACTTTGGTGTGGTCACCAAATCACGGCTGCTGCAAACCCTAGACAAGGAGTAGTAACTATGTCTAACGAATCAGAAACCAGTGACCCGTGGTCACAAACCAGCGCTGCGCCAAGCGATCCTTGGGGACAAGCAACGCCCGTGACCGACAATGCCGATTGGCTCAATAGTGATGTGCCGCCGCTCCCATCGTTTGATCCGCTTCATCCCTTCGAGCAAGCCATTTTGCCCTTCGATCACTGGGTAGAAACCGGATTAAACTGGCTGGTGGATCATGGTCGCCCGCTGTTTCAAGCCGTACGCGTGCCGATCGATTTTATTCTCTCCTCTTTCGAAACCGCACTGGTTTCCACACCAGCACCCATCATGCTGCTGATCTTGTTTTTGCTTGCTTGGCAATGCTCAAATGTTCGCTTAGGCAGTGCCACACTTGCGTCACTGATCTTCATCGGTTTGATTGGCGCTTGGTCGCAAGCCATGACCACCTTGGCACTGGTCATGACGTCAGTATTTTTCTGCTTGTTGATTGGTTTGCCATTGGGGATCTGGCTCGCACGCAGCCAAACCGCCGCCAAAATTATTCGCCCACTGCTGGATGCGATGCAGACCACGCCCGCTTTTGTCTATCTGGTACCAATCGTGATGCTGTTTGGCATTGGCAACGTGCCCGGCGTAGTTGTCACCATCATTTTTGCCCTGCCACCTGTGGTGCGTTTGACGATTTTAGGCATTCAACAAGTGCCCGAAGAGCTAATTGAAGCAGGTCACGCCTTTGGCGCCAACAAACGGCAAATGCTCTATCGCATTCAACTGCCTCTGGCGCTGCCCACCATTATGGCTGGGGTCAATCAAACTCTCATGTTGTCACTTTCCATGGTGGTGATTGCCTCCATGATTGCCGTTGGCGGCTTAGGCCAGATGGTGCTGCGTGGCATCGGCCGTTTAGATATGGGCCTAGCCGCAGTCGGCGGGGTCGGCATCGTCATTCTGGCGATTTTACTTGATCGCATCACACAAACCTTGGGGGACAACGCGGGCAATAGCAAACTGCGCTGGTATCACACCGGACCAGCATCTCTGCTGACGCGACTCTTCAACTCCCGCAAGCCCTCACCTGAATTTAGCAAAATGGAGAAATAATATGCATCGCTCATGGAAGAAAACCCTCACCGTTACTGCTCTCACGTCACTGGCTGTGACCAGCAGCGCGTGGGCAGAAAAACTGCCCGGTGCGGGGATAACCGTACAGCCGGTTCAATCCACTGTTGCGGAAGAGACCTTTCAAACCTTGATCGTCAACCGTGCCCTTGAAGCGCTCGGTTACGATGTGTTACCAACCAAAGAAGTCGATTACAACGTCGCCTACACCTCGATCGCCAAAGGCGATGCCACCTTCCTCGCGGTTGGCTGGTTTCCGTTGCACAGTGACAAATACGCCATGGCCGGAGGAGATAAGGTTTTCTATCGCCAAGGCCAATACATCAGCGGCGCGGCGCAAGGCTATTTGATTAATAAAGCCACAGCGGATAAATACAACATCAGCAACATTAGCCAATTGAAAGATCCGAAAATCGCTCGCCTATTTGATGCGAACGACGATGGTAAGGCCGATCTAACCGGGTGTAATCCGGGCTGGGGCTGTGAAGGGGTTATCGAGGCGCAGCTCAGTGCTTACGGCCTGCGCGATACCGTTTCGCATAATCAAGGCAACTACGCCGCCATCATCGCCGATACCATTTCCCGCTATAAGCAAGGCTCGCCCATTCTTTACTACACTTGGACACCGTATTGGGTGAGCGGCGTTTTGGTTCCCGGTAAAGACGTCGTCTGGCTTGAAGTGCCTTTCTCGGCGCTGCCAGGTGAGCGAAAAGATGTCGATACCACGTTGCCAAATGGCAAAAACTACGGCTTTGAGATGAACAGCATGCGCATCGTTGCCAATAAAGCGTTTGCTGAGCAAAACCCAGCGGCGGCGAAGTTGTTTGCCATCATGCAAGTGAACATCAACGATGTGAACGCGCAAAATATGATGATGAGCCAAGGCAAAAACCGTTCTGCCGACATTGAAGCGCATGTCGATGGCTGGATAAAAGCGCACCAAAAGCAATTTGATGCTTGGATTGAAGCGGCGAAAAAAGCGGCAATGTAGTAGAGAGTCTTTTTCGCCTCACAAAGTAGCCGCATTTTGCGGCTACTTTTATTGGCAATCACTTGCTCTATTTAAAAATATCCGGCAATAAACACGTGCTTATTTCGGAGTCTTTATAGGTTGTCGACGTGGTCAACTCATCCCCTTGCATCTCAATGTGCTTTATTCCCATTTTTCGCATGTCAGATAAGCTATATATCCATCCTTGCGTCTTTTGGCTGAACTGACAATTGTTGGGAATAGTCTGCCCATAAATCGTGATATTTTGATCAACGCCTATTAACTCAAAAAAAGCCGTTTCTTTTAATCTCAAACGGTTCAAATAGCCGGAAAACTCTTCCCACCGACTCGCAGGAACTGAGTGACGCCAAATTTCGTCGTCTTGCTTCGCCCCGCCATGCCAACCGAGCATGGCATCTTTCTTGATCAACACATGATTGGCTGCGGGCAGAATGTAGTTTGCACAGGCGGAAAAACAGAGCTGACTCACTTCCACATCCAAATTCAGTTCATGAACGAAATAGCCAAACTCGATGCCAGAACCCATTTCACCACCCTCGCTGGTGATCCTTAACTTTTTAATCTGGCGTCCGTCGGTTCGCACTAGGCGGATCGCCTCAAGGACAGCATCTCCGGTGATCATCCCCTCGTAAACCAAAGTATCCTCGGTCAGCAAAATTTTATGTTCATCTGGAATGATGGTGATTTGTGATGCGCACGCAGTTAACAAAGAGGCAAAGGCGATGATTAACACTCTATACAGCATAGGTTTTTCCTATTTATCTTGATCTTAGACTCGAAACTGCCTCTTCTATACACCCAATACCGAGACTTTCAAAGCAAGCATGCCGTGCAAATAGACACACATAACAGTAAAAGCCTCTAGCGAGCCTTGGTAGTGCTTAACAACCCGTTAAGTCAGACCCATAGCGGTAAGGTCTTCTCGCCTGCAATAGCAGCCCTGTTTAACCACAATTGAGTTGATAGGAATACTCGAACATCAACGGATTAAACCTATTGGGTTGATGATGTGTCACTCGCCCTCGCCATGCTCGCTTTGTAATTGTATAGCCAGTAGCAAATCAGCCCCAGACATACGCCCCAGAAAGCGCTGCCTATCCCGAGTAAATTGATGCCAGATGCGGTGAACAGAAACGTAAACAGTGCAGGCTCTCGGCAGTGGCTATCGGTCATCGATACCGATAAGCAGTTCATTAAGGTGGGCATCACCGCTAGCCCTGCAATCGCAATCACCACCGCGGCAGGGACGGCGCTAAAAATGGAAACAAATGACATGCCCAAAATGCCCGCTAAAAGATAAAATACACCCATCGAAATCCCCGCCATATAACGTGTTTTCGGGTTTTCATCCGCATTTGGCCCCATACAAATTGCGCCTGTGATGGCGGCCAAATTAAAAGCAAAACCACCAAACGGAGCCAATAACAGCCCGGCCAAACCTGTCGTCGTGATGATTTTGGAGGACTCGACTTGGTAGCCATTGGCTTTTAATACCGCAAATCCCGGCAAGTTTTGCGAGGCCATAGTGACAATAAACAAAGGGATTCCAACACTGACCAACGAGAAGAAATCAAAATCCGGAGCCATGAAGGTCGGAGTGGTCAACCCCAGCGTGACCTCACTAACATCGAGTTTTCCCATAGCGACACAGAGCCCCAGCGCGACGAGAAAAATACTCGGGACCAGTAAGTTTCCTAGCCAAGTTCTTGCCACAATAAACATCGCTAACATCACCAAGACAATTTGTCCTTCTCCCATGAGCGATTCAAACAAGCCCAAGCCAAATTGCAATAATATTCCGGCCAACATCGCCGCTGCGATGGCGGTTGGGATTTGCTTTAGTACTTTTTCAACTATCCCAGCCAAGCCAACTAAGGTAATCAGCAGAGAGCTGAATAAAAACGCGGCGACGGCCTGATTCATGGTCAACCCGTCAAGGGAGGTAATTAACAATGCTGCGCCCGGTGTGGACCACGCGGTGACGATTGGTTTCTTGTAGAACCATGAGAGCAAAATCGTAGTGGTTCCCATACCTATCCCCAGCGCCCAAAACCAAGAAGCAATTTGCGCTTCATTCCCGCCAGCACTGGTCGCGGCTTGAAAAATTATCGCGGCCGCACTTGCGTAGCCAATAAAAACGGCGATAAAGCCGGTGCTGATGTGAGAAAGTTTTAGCTTAGTCATGTTAATTCACCTTAATGTGCGTTATAACGTCCGTAAAATTTAATCTAGCATTTGTGCGTTATAACGCACAAGGGGTTTGTTGAAAAAATATGCAAACAGAAATCAAAGTCGGCGATAACTTAAAACGCCTTCGGCAAGAAAAAGGTTGGAGTTTAGACAAAGCCGCGCAAGCAACTGGCGTGAGTAAAGCCATGCTTGGGCAAATAGAACGCGGTGAATCGAGCCCGACCGTCGCGAAACTGTGGCAAATCGCCTCAGGATTTGATGTGTCGTTTTCCAGTTTTATCTCCGTGAGTTCGAACCATGAACTTACCAATCTTTTCAGAGATGCAAACGAGCTAAGGCGTGAGGAGTACAATGCTGGCTTCTTTGTCAGCTTGTTGTTCCCGTTTGAGCCAGCGCTGGGGTTCGAGGTATTCGAGCTCACCTTAGCGCCCAACTATCAGCACGAATCTGAACCGCACAATCTTGGTGTGACCGAGCACATTCTATGTATTGCTGGCGAAATGGCGGTCCTGTTTGATGGCGAATGGCACACATTGCGCCCGGGCCAAGCAGTGCGCTTTAATGCCAACCAAGCTCATGGCTACAAAAACATAGGAGAGACGAATGCCGTGTTCCACGACATTATTCACTACTCGGGAAGAAAGCTATAAGCCGCAACCGCGTTGAGCAGATATCCTGATCAACTAGAGAAAAAGCGAGCACGGGGCTCGCATCTCTTTCCCTGATGTTAAACTCGATAAAATTACAGTAACTCAGCCGATTACCGGACAATCGCGAACTCTTCGTTGGTTGGGCGGCGATTAGTATCGCTTCTACTAACAGGAATTTGGACAAAAGTAAGCCAGTGACTTTACTAATTTAGCGACTCATGAATAACTACAGCTATTGAAAGTTGCTTAGTGAAGAGTCCAATCTTACTAGTACAAATCAATAGCTACCAATAATGCAGTCCTTTACAGTCTGTAATGCTGCACGCAAAGCTGATGGACTAACTGAACCGAGCGCAATTCTGAGTGCATGAGGAACGACTTTAGTCACGCAAAATGGATCAGCGGTAGAGACCAAAATATTATGTTTAATAAGAGACGTTGTCACATGGTCTGACCGAACCCCCTCAGCTAAAGGGAGCCAAATAAAATAAGATGCAGGATGACTAATGTAGTCGAGCGGACTTAAAATCTCCCTCGCTAGACGTTGGCGCATTCCAGCATCTGCTCTTTTCTTTTCCTCTAACTGTTTAACCACTCCCTCTTCCACCCAATTTCTGACTATGGCAGTCAATAACGATGGTGTATTCCACGTTGTCGCCCGGATTGCTCTTTCTAGAGCTGGTCTTAGTGTTTGTGGCGCTATGACAACACCGACACGTAGTCCCGTTGCAACATTCTTTGAAAAGCCAGTGATTAGCACCGTTCTTTCTGGTGCATGGCGATAAATCGGTAATGGAGGGTTGTCGACCAAATAACCATAAGCGGTATCTTCAATAACTAGAAAGTCATAGAGACGAGCAATTTCTGCTATCTCTATGCGCTGTAGCTCACTCAAGACCCAGCCCAGCGGGTTGTGCAAAGTTGGCATCGTATACACAGCTTTGATTTTTCTTTGTGCGCACAAATGTCGAAGTACACGTAAGTCAGGCCCATCAGAATCAAACGGAACAGGGACCAACTCAATATGATAGAGTTGGGCTAGCGCTTTAAACCCAGGATAAGTAAGCGCATCTACTGCAACCACATCTCCCGGCTGTAACAAACCCATTACTGCAACCATTAAACCGTGCTGCGCACCGTTAACGATGAGCAATTCATCTGCACTAAAGCTCATACCATGCTTTGAGAAATGGAGCGCAAAGATCTCGCGGTCACTCGTCGAACCAGCATGTGGTGAGTAAAGGAGATGAGCATCGATCCCGCCCGATAATGACAAAGCGCGTAGCGCATTCCGCAACAATTCGCCTTGCTCAGGTAAGGCTGGATAGTTGAAGTTCAAATCCACTACGTCAGAGGCTATCATTTGTTGGTCCATGCCATGGTTTGTCGGTAAGCTAATGTCTCTGACAAATGTGCCTCTTCCAGTCTCCCCTCTGACGAGCCCCATCGCCTCCAACTCAGCATAGACCCTTGTAGCCGTTGCTAACGAGATCGATTCTTCTGTGGAGAGTTTTCGATGTGTTGGCAACTTCGTACCTGCGTATAACCGTCCAGATCTAATCGCCTCCGCGTATCTATCGACAATATTCTTGTATCTCGCCTTCACTAATAGACCTCATAACCTTATGATTTTTAAGACATGAAATTACTTACACACTCTGTATTTTTACAAGATAACCATTCTTGATACAAGTATTTAACAACGGAAACTCATCGCTTGACGCATAGGTTGTCCTGCCCAATAAACGTCTAATTTAATATTGTTTTTCTCAGATGATAATGATTTTGTGATTCAACCAGTAGGCTAAGTGCAACAGCATCGTGTCACGTATATCCCTGTTTGAAAAATGGAGCATTAGGCTAAGCCTTCACTCAGTATGATGCAGTTGGACTCGTTTGAGTTCACCGTCATAAATGAATCGCTAACGATTAAAGTACAAAAATTAATAAGACCTAATCATTTTAAATATTGTAATAGATACAATTTTTATTCATTTAAACATCACTTTATTTGCTATTTTTATTTATTTAATAATTGTAATAGATACAATAATTTTAAAGAACTTGATTTTTATTATATAAAAACTCAAGTCAAAGTTACTTAAAGCCATAAAAGCTCGATAGGAATTAACAACATAAGCATTTGTTTTTGATGATTATTTTATTTTACTCTCAATTTTGGGAGTAATATCACAAGTATGCATTTGGATTTTTATTTCATACTAATGTGATAAAGGGAATATATTCTACGAAAGAAAAATATAAATTATTTCACATGATTCTTATTATCAGGATTATTAAGGATGCATATTCTTATAATGATAAAAATAACAATATTTATCATGTATTTTATGTCTACTTAATCTGGGTTATAAATCGATTTCCTTTTTAAATGGTATGGAAGTCTTTTAAATGCCTTTTCAAATTCTATGCTCTCAAGGGCGTGTCGCAGACAGATCAGATCGTATGCTGGAGGGCGCAAAACTTACGGCAGACAAACTGGCTCTACATTATGACCTCACACCCAATTACGTAGGGCAGCGATCACCTGCAAAATCGGATGATTGGAGTCTGGCACTCCCAGAAGCTAAAAAACACCTCGATTTGTTACAGACTGAAACCTCGCGATTGCTTGCCAACGGTAAGCACCCTGTCATCTTTGCTTCAAATACCTGCTCGGCAAGCTTAGCAACACTCCCAGTCGTCGCTGCGACTTTTCCTGATATAAAGGTTCTGTGGATTGATGCACACAGTGACTTTAATACACCAGATACGACCGAAACAGGCTACCTTGGCGGGATGGTACTGGCTGCTACATGTGGTCTTTGGGAGAGCGGCTTAGGTTCTGGCGTCAAACCCAATAATGTTGGTCTAATTGGCGTGCATGACATTGATGAAAAAGAACTGAATAACGTGAACAACGCAGGTGTCATTCACTTTCCTCCTTCGACTCTGACACCGGAATCTGTCATGCGCTTCATTGGAGATTCTAAAGTCTGGGTTCACGTGGATTGGGACGTTATGGACCCAGGGCAGATTTCCGCTGACTTCAAAGTTGAAGGCGGATTAAAAATCGCCCAATTGTTGGAACTATTCGAGTCACTTCCAAGCAATCAAATCATGGGGTTAGAACTTGCTGAGTTTTGTGCGGATAGCCATTCGTCAGTCGCTAACATGGAAGGACTAGATCTTATCCTTAAGACCGTGGATGCCCTATTCAAACAAAATAAGAGTCTGTAATCATGGAAATCATCGAAACGAGACCCGCTCCACTCGTGCCTAACGCTCAACATAAAACGTTGTATACACACGAGGAGTTGTTGCCAAAACTACATACGTTATCTAACTGGAAGAGAGAGGCATGGGAAGAATTCAGTGCGAGAGTCAGCGCACCTGAATTTCCTTGCCTGTTTAGCCGCAGGGCGTGGAGCGCTAAGACAATTCACGTGCTGTTTTGTGAGCCAGACGATCGCAACGGTTACTACCAGTTTTTGCATGGCATGATTGCCTATACAGACATGGTTAACGCTACCCCAGTGAGCAAGCGCATGTTCTCACCATTAGTGGTCTTCATTTCTCCTGATCTTTCATCGTCAATGGAACCACACGAACTTGGTTGGGACATCTTAAATTGGACACATGAGCACGACATCGCTCAATGGCCTGGGAATGTACCTACCGACCCCGAAGCCGCTGAATGGACATATTGCTTTAACGGTATCGAACTATTCATCAACATGAGCTCGGATAAGCATAAAGAGCTTAAAAATCGAAATCTCGGCTCACGACTTAACTTTGTCATTAACGCCAGAGAAATCTTTGACATAGTCGCTAATGGAGAAACAAAAGGTGGAAGGCAGGCTCGCGAGCGCATTCGAAATCGTGTCAAAACCTACAACGACGGAGTAATGCCCACGGAGTTAGGCTTTTATGGCGAAGAACAAAATCTTGAATGGCGTCAGTATCAGTTGCAAGAAGCAAGTGTCAAACGACCAAGCCAGTGTCCCTTCAAATCAAATACAAAATAAGAGAGAACGTAAATGCCTTTATATAACTCAATAACAGAAACCGTGGGGCGTACTCCAATTGTCAAACTCAATCATCTTGCTCCAAAGGGAGTCGAGGTTTATGTAAAAGTTGAGTCTTTTAACCCAGCTGGATCAGTAAAAGACAGGCTTGCACTCTCGATCGTCTTAGACGCTGAAGCCAAAGGTTTGCTCAAGAAAGGTGACACAATTATCGAATGCACGTCAGGGAATGTTGGCATTGCCTTCGCCATGGTTGCTGCTGCACGAGGATACAAATTTGTGGCCGTTATGGGCGATGGTTATTCGCTAGAACGCAGGAAACTGATTCGCGCGTACGGTGGTGAAGTTATCCTATTCCCAAGCGAGCAAGGGAGTAGCGGCGGTAATCGAATTGCCGACCATCTTGCCGCTAAGCATGGATGGTTCAGACCCCGTCAGTTCGATAACCCTGCGAACCCTGCGTATCACCGCGAGACCACAGCATCTGAGATACTCAGTGACTTTGCTGGTAAGCGTTTAGATTACTTTGTCACAGGCTTTGGGACAAGCGGAACTCTCACCGGTATCGGACAGATGATGAAGGTGGCACGACCAGGGGTAGAAATTGTTGTCCCTGAGCCTCAAGGAGCTCGTATCCTCGCGAAGAATGAATGGACCGTGCACCCCGTGCAAGGCTGGACCCCAGATTTCATACCGAGCGTATTAGATAAGGATGTGGTGGATAGCTTGGTCACCATCGATGGAAACTTAGGAATCACCACTGCACGTGCTCTTGCTCGTTACGAAGGGATCCTTGTTGGCATCTCTGCCGGAGCGACGGTCGCAACCGCGTTAGAAGTAGCGAAATCAGCCCCTAAAGGAAGCGTAATATTGGCGATGGCGCCAGATACAGGAGAACGATATTTGTCTACCGAGTTGTTTGATCAACTTGGCAATGAAGAAACGGATCCTTTTATTAAGACTTGGTGTGAAGAGTCAGTCAAGGCTGAATGTGACGCCTAGCTCTCCCTCTAAGAACTGAAAGTATGTTGATACTGCACGTGAGATGTATGACCAATCAACAAGAATTATCCATGAAAGGAAGCATCGTATGAAAAAGCAAATTTCATTAAGTGTTTTGGCGTTGGTCATGTTCTGCGTGACTTACTCTGTAAACTTACAAGCTCCACTTTATGGAGTGTATGCCCAAAACAGTAACATGGGCACCGCGGCGGTAACCGTCGCCTTTGCAGCCTATGTGTTAGGGCTATTACCTACCTTATTAATGCTGGGGGGGATTTCAAATAAAGTGGGTAGAAAACCGCCCATATTCATCGCACTTTTGTTGAGTGCCGGCGCAACGACACTGCTCGTTATTCAGCCCAATTGGACATCTTTGTTTGTGGCAAGATTATTACTGGGGGTTGCTACTGCCCTAACCACGACATCTGTTTCAGCGTACATCTATGACCTAATTGAAGAGAGAGAGCTAAAATTTGGGACATTGCTGGTGGCAGCATCGACATCTTTAGGTTTTGGTAGCGGAGCTCTTGCCACAAGTGCGAGTTTGAATGTAGCAGGTATGACCGTGCTGCCATACAGTTATCTAAGCTTATTTCTGCTCGTACCGCTGTTGGTGCTATTGCTTGTTCGTTTGCCGACCAATCAATCTATCCAACCAAACCTCAATCTAATCACATTGCCTTGCTTTCCCTCCAATACTTGGTCGTATGGTCTAGGCATGATGATGGCTTGGGCAACTACCGGCATGGTCATCGCCATTGTCCCAATACTACTCAATGAGGTAGGTTTTAGCGAGTGGACTGGGTTAATGGTTTTCCTTTCTATTTGCACCGGCTTTCTGACTCAACACATTGCCAAGCGCTTGTCTTCAAACCTAAGTCTACTGCTGGGATGCTTCTTGACGGTGTTGGGATTTAGCCTCATAGCGCTTGGTTACTATCGTGAATCCATCACAATCATTCTTCTTGGAGCCGGGTGTACTAGCCTCTCAAGTTATGGTTTCACGTACATGGCAGGTCTGTTTCAATTTACCAGTAACCGTAACATCGATAAAGCAAGATCTACGGCTGGCATGTACATCTATTCGTATATTGGGTTCTCGATACCTGTCATTACATCTGGTTTTATAGCACAACGCTTTGGTAACTGGGTGGCAATACTCAGTTTCATAACACTTCTACTGACTCTGTGTTCCATTATTGGCGCCGGCAAACTGCTCGAAGCGAAGAAACAAACTCACTTTGTGAAAGTTGAGAGCTAGGGGGATATATGACAGATTTACAGATTTCGCTGATCACTGGAGCAAACAAAGGGATCGGTTTTGAAATTGCAACTGCACTTGGCAAGCAAGGTCACACGGTACTGCTTTCTGGTAGAAACGCTACAGCGATTAACGAAGCGGTTTCTACATTGAGCGTCCAAGGAATCGAAGCATTTTGCTTACCAATGGATATTACCTGTGACGACTCTATCCAAGAAGCTGTTCGTGTTGTTGAAAACTTGTTCGGTAAAATCGACATACTTATTAATAATGCAGCAATTAGGGTTGAAGAGTACGGCAAATCTCCATCTGAGCAACCACTCACCAAATGGCTGGAAACGTTCGACACCAACTTGTTTGGTACGGTAAACGTAACTTGCCGTTTCTTACCATTACTTAAGCGTTCGACAAAAGGCAAAATACTCAACATTTCCAGTTTGTTGGGTTCAGTGACGTTACACAGTGACACCACCTCATATACCTACACGGATACGTTTAAATCACTCCCTGCGTACAGTGCCTCAAAAGCTGCGCTCAACTCTTGGACTGCTCATCTTGCCTATGAGCTTCGAGATACCTCAATTACGGTCAATAGCATCCACCCAGGTTATACGAAAACCGACTTAAATGATGGGGACGGGATGTTGACCCCCAAAGAAGGTTCCCTCACAGCAATACAAGTGGCACTTGATACGGACAACTCAGTCAGTGGTCAGTTTATTCATATGGGATCTGTCCTTCCCTGGTAGCAAAAAAGGAATTGTGAAATGCTCGATACAAAGAAAGTCGCATTGGTATCGGATAGCGATAGCTTATCCGTCGACTATGATATGCCACTAATAATCGACGCTTTTAAGCGCACTAACGTGGAAGCTGATGTCATCTTCTGGGATGACGCCAATCCGGATTTGTCAATATATGACCTGGTTGTACTGCGCTCTCCATGGACCTATATGGAGAAAATAAAACCATTCATTGAGTTTTGCCAAAAGGTTGAACAGAGTTCTGTGTTGCTTAATCCTCTATCAGTCATCGAATGGAACTCAGACAAAAGTTACTTGAAACTACTGGAGAAACAAGGGATCCCCATTGTCCCGACTGAAATCATTTATTCAGAAACAGAGATTCAAGCAGCGCTTGCCAGTCTTAAAGAGAGCGAATGGGAAATAAACGAAGTCGTGATTAAGCCAACAGTTGGCGCCTATTCATTTGGTGTCGTTCGTCTTTCAATCGACGATTCAGACAAAATAACTCAGCATGTGCGCTACCTGTTACAGTTGGGCAAGAGCGTCATTTTTCAACCCTATCTCAACACAATTGAGAAGCATGGTGAAACAAACATAATTTACTTTGACAACACGTATTCACATACGATTAAGAAAGAGCCATTACTGGCGGAACGTGGGGAGACCAAAACACCTGACATGGAATTTCGCACGCTAAAGGATGCGAACAGTGAAGAGAAGGCGTTGGCAAAGCGTATACTGGATCTAGTACAAACCAACCTTGAACTTTCTAAACCACTTTTGTACGCGAGACTAGATTTTATAGAAGATAAGAACGGTATGCCACTGCTGTTGGAACTCGAGATCACAGAGCCATCATTAAGCCTACCACTTACGCCTAAATCCGTGGATTTCTTTGTGCGGTCAATTATTGAGAGGGTACAGTCAAAAGATGTTGTTGTGTGCTGAGATTTGGTAGTTTGAATACAACCCTGATATCGAACAGCACACTGATTAAAAAAGTAGGTCAAACATATGCCCCATAATGTGGTTGGTTAGAAGAACGTAACAAACTTTGGGGCATAACCAAGCCAACCCTAACCCCACTAACTTGGGGCAAAAAATGAATTGAGAAGTCGATGTAGTGAGTAATCGGTGTGTCGCCATGCACATCCTTAGCAATGGTCTATCCAACATAACGAGCAAAAAAAAGCGAGCACCAAGCTCGCTTTTAACTATCTGTTTTTGTTATTAATTACAGCAGTTCAACCGACTGCTGGGCAATCACGAATTCTTCGTTGGTCGGCACCACCAACGCTACTGCGTTGAGTAATTCTGATTTGGCAATCACGCCAGCCTTGCCAAAACGAGCCTCTTCGTTGCCTTTTTCATCTTCGACAAAACCAAGCAGTTTGAGGTTTTGTAGAATCTCGCGGCGGATCGGTAGTGAGTTTTCACCAATGCCACCAGTGAAAATAATGCCATCAAAAGAATCAAGCGCTGCCAGATAAGAGGCAATGTACTTCGCCACGCGGTAGGTAAACACTTGGAATGCCAATGTGGCTCCTTCGTGGCCCTGCTCCATCGCTTCTAAAATGCCACGAGCGTCGCTGGTTAGGCCAGACACACCCAAGAAGCCAGACGCTTTGTTGAGTGAGTTAAACACTTTCTCTTGCGACCAGCCTTTCTTCAGCAGGTATTCGATGATCCCAGGGTCCAAATCGCCGCAGCGTGTGCCCATCATCAGACCAGACAATGGGGTAAAGCCCATTGAGGTATCCACCGATTTTCCGTTGTTAATCGCGCAAACAGAAGCACCATTGCCAAGGTGCACAGAAATGAAACTCGATGCTTCGACCGGTTTATTGAGCATCTTGGCCGCTTCACGGCTAACGAAATAGTGGCTGGTGCCGTGGAAGCCGTAACGACGGATCCCAAAGTCAGTATACAGCTCGCTCGCAATCGCGCCAGTGAAAGCACGTTTAGGCATGGTTTGGTGGAACGCGGTATCAAACACCGCAAATTGCGGTAAGGTTGGGAAAGCTTCCATCGCCGCACGAATACCAATCGCACCCGCCGGATTGTGCAACGGCGCAAGATCGGCCAATTTTTCGATTTCAGCGGTCACTTCTTCGTTGATACGCACTGTCTTAGTGAACTTCTCACCGCCATGGACGATACGGTGGCCGACGGCGACGATATCTTGCGTAAGACCTAATTGTTCAGTCAAACCAACCAACTTGCCAATAGCAAGTTTATGGTGGTTTCCTTCCCCTTCAATGGCAATTTCCGTTTTCTCGCCAGCGTATTTCCAGCTCATGCGAGCGTCGGCCAAGCCAAAGCACTCACCCAACCCACTTAACACCGCATCACCACTGACCGAGTCGATAACGGCAAATTTGAGAGAGGAACTACCTGAGTTGATCACTAGTACGAACGAATTAGACATGGAGTTTGTTTCCTGTTGTGGAGCGGAGCTGGGTACAACGCATTTGCGCGGTTCTCTTAATCTACAGGCCATTATTCAATAATTTTTTAATCTTTCAACTATCTTTTAGCCCATACGGTTCAAACGCTGATTTTTTGTTGATCTTGAACAGGTTTTGATTTTATTAGGGGCACGAAAAATATAAAACGCAGCGTCAGAAGTACGTAGCATCGCCACGAGAGATGAGTTGATTGACAGAAAAAACAGAGAGAGGAAATGCCACTTGATGCACTAAGCGGTTCGGGGCGGTGCTGCAACTTGCCGACAAAGTGGCCGACTACAAACGGAAAAACCACAGACGAAAAAAAACCGGGTCGAAACCCGGTTTTCTACAATCTTATGCTTCTTCGCGACGGCTGCTGTTGCTGCGGCCATGGCCACGTTCGCCACGATAGTTACCACGGTGATCACCACCACGGTTACGGTCAAAACGACGCTCACCTTCACGATTAGCACGGAATCCACCTTCGCGACGTGCACCGCCTTCGCGTCCACCCTCACGGCCGCCTTCGCGCTGACCACGGTAGCCACCTTCACGGCGTGCACCGCCATCACGGCGACCACCTTCACGACGGCCACGTGGCTCACCGAAATCTTCGAAATCACACACTACCGCGCCGACTTCTTTCTGGCGGATGCGCAGCTTACGAAGTTTGCTGGCCGCTTGTGTGCTCATCGCTTTTGGTAGCTGAACAAAGGTGTGCTCTTGCGCTAGCTTGATCGCACCGATAGAACCTTTGCCTAGGCCAAGTTCGTTTGCGATTGCGCCAACGATGTCTTTAACCTGAACGCCTTGCTCACGACCAACTTGCAACTGGTAAGTATCCCAATCTTGGTTGTTGAAGCTCTCACGACGGCCTTCACGACCTTCGCGTCCGCCTTCACGACCACCTTCGCGGCGATCTTTACGGCGTTGTTTTTCGCGCTCAACCGCTTCAACCATTGGATCTTCACCAACGTAGAACAGCGGACGTTTACCTTGCTGACGTTTCAGCAGAATCGCGGCCAGTACTGAAGAATCGATTTCTAGCGTCTCTTCTAGCTTTTCAACCAGTTCAGCGAACTTGTCGAGTGCTTTGTGCTCAGTTTCTGCTGCCAATTCAGCCGCTAGTTTGTTTAGGCGAGCCGTTGCAACTTGGTCACGCAGTGGCAGTTGGATCTCTTCCATAGAAGATTTCGTCACACGTTCGATGGTGCGTAGCATGCGGATCTGGTTAGTGCGAACCAAAAGAATCGCTTTACCTTGACGTCCAGCACGGCCAGTACGGCCGATACGGTGGATGTATGATTCCACGTCGAACGGGATGTCGTAGTTAAATACGTGCGTAATACGTGGAACATCAAGACCACGTGCCACAACGTCTGTTGCAACTAGGATATCGATCACGCCTTGTTTGATGTGATCAACAGTGCGCTCACGCAGAGACTGAGGAATATCACCGTGCAACGCCGCAGCTTTGAAGCCACGTGCACTGAGCCAATCTGCCAGACGCTCGGTATCTTGACGAGTACGAACGAATACGATCGACGCATCGGTCTCTTCAGTTTCAAGCAGACGAGACATCGCTTCGTCTTTCTCTACGCCTTTTACGACCCAGAACTGCTGAGCAACTTTGTCAACCGTGTGGTTTTTACCCGCAACGTCAACCGTTACCGGCTCACGCAGGAAACGCTCAACAATGTTTTTCAACATTGGAGGCATGGTTGCAGAGAAAAGGACACGCTGCGCAGAAGATGGCGCGTGTTCCATGATTTCGGTCACGTCATCAACGAAACCCATGTTTAGCATTTCGTCTGCTTCGTCAAGAACGAAAGTGTGAACTTCACCGAGGTCCAGACGCTCACGGTTGATCAGGTCTTGAACACGGCCTGGTGTACCCACGATAACGTGAGCACCATTTTTCAGTGCGCGCATTTGATCAACGATAGATGCACCACCGTAGATCTCGAGAACTTTAAGTCCCTTGATGTTTTGGCCAAGGTTTTTCATTTCTGCCGCAACTTGGATAGCCAACTCACGAGTTGGTGCAAGCACGATAGCTTGTGGCTTACGTTGTGCTAGGTCCAGTTTGTTTAGCAGAGGAAGAGAAAACGCAGCGGTTTTACCTGTACCTGTTTGTGCTTTACCTAGTGCATCTACGCCCTGAAGTAGATGTGGGATAGCGGCTGCTTGGATTGGTGTTGGAGAAACAAAGCCCATTCCTTCTAGAGCAGAAAGGATAGAATCATTCAGCTCTAAATCGCTGAATTGAATAACAGAATCTTGCATGGGGATCCTACTGTATTAAATGTAAAAATGGGTCCCACAAGCTCTTCTCATTCGATACTGATTCATCCGGTTTTAGCTTCCTTTTGCAGGAAACAGCACAGTACAAAAACGCTACAAGCCATTGGGGACGACTTAAGGGACGCGGATTATTCCTTAAAAGCATAAAAAAAGCCAGAAAAAATTGAGTTTCATCACAAATATTTCTTAGCAGTGGTAGAATCGGACCGCCTAATCCCTTCAGTCCAAGTAAATACAAGGGCTGAGCTCAATCATTTATTGGTCAAATTGTAGATGATGGACGGTGAAATAGCCTGTTTTTGGTAGTAATAAAGCCGTGCAATGATTATAGTGTGCCCAATTCAAAACATAAGCTAAGAAAAGATGTTTCAAGATAATCCACTACTCGCCCAACTTAAGCAGCAAATTCAAGAAAATCTGCCTAAGAAAGAGGGAACCATCAAGGCAACCGAAAAAGGTTTCGGTTTTCTCGAAGTCGACAGCACAACCAGTTTCTTCATCCCGCCGGCTTACATGAAAAAATGTATGCACGGTGACAAAGTGATTGCCATCATCCGCACGGAAAACGAACGTGAAGTCGCCGAGCCTCAAGAGTTGGTGGAACAATCACTCAACCGTTTTATTGGCCGCATCAAAATGTTCAAGGGCAAGCTCAACGTCGCGCCTGATCATCCGCAGCTGAAAAAAATGTCACTGAAAGCCAAAGTGAAAAAAGGGCTGAAAAGTGATGACTTCGCCGAAGGTGACTGGGTGGTTGCCCATCTTGTACGTCACCCTCTGAAAGATGAAAACGGCTTCTTTGTTGAAATCTCAGAAAAAATCACCGATGCCAATGACAAAATCGCCCCGTGGTGGGTTACGTTGGCCGAAAATGATCTACCAAATTCAGAGCCTGCGGGCATTGAACACTGGGAAATCAAAGACGATGCGGATCTGCAACGCATCGACATGACACACGTGCCATTTGTCACGATTGATGGCGAGTCGACCAAAGATATGGACGATGCCTTGTATGCGAAGAAAAACGCCGCAGGGGATTTTGAACTGACCATCGCAATCGCTGACCCAACTGCGTACATTACACCAGACGATGAGATGGACAAAGTCGCGCGCGAACGGGGCTTCACCATTTATCTGCCTGGGCGCAACATTCCGATGTTGCCACGCGATCTGGCCGACGAGCTATGTTCGTTGATCGAAGGTGAAATTCGCCCTGCCCTTTGCTGCACGGTTACCGTGTCGAAAGATGGCGTGATCGGCGATGACATTCGTTTCTTTGCTGCCAATATTAAATCGCATGCCCGTCTGGCCTATGACAACGTCTCTGATTGGTTAGAAAACGGCGTATCGGAAAAATGGCAGCCAAGCGAAGAAATCGCAACCATCGTTCGCGACTTGTACGATTTTTCGCTGGCACGCGCACAGTGGCGTGAAGAACACGCGGTCGTCTTCCCAGACAGACCGGATTACCGCTTCGAACTCAGTGAAGATAACGATGTGATCGCGATTCATGCCGACTCACGCCGCAGCGCCAACCGTTTGGTTGAAGAGTCGATGATCACCGCCAACATCTGTGCAGGTAGAACTTTGCAAGCGCACTTTGGTACAGGCGTATTCAACTGCCATTCTGGCTTCAAAGCAGAAAAATTGGCTGATGCGGTTGAACTGGTTAATCCCGACGGCACCTTACCTTTCACCAGTGAATCGTTAGCCACCCTGCAAGGCTTTGCTGCACTACGTCGCTGGCTGTGTCAGCAAGAGAGCACTTACCTCGACAACCGTATTCGCAAGTTCCAAACCTACAGTGAAGTGAGCAACCAACCACTGCCTCACTACGCAATGGGGCTAGATATTTACGCGACTTGGACCTCTCCGATCCGTAAGTATGGCGATATGATCAACCACCGTATGCTTAAAGCACTGATCCTTAATAAAGAGCCAGTACAAAAACCTGATGATACCGTCGGTGATGAGTTGGCTCTGCATCGTAAACATCACAAGATTGCTGAGCGCAATGTCGCGGATTGGCTCTACGCGCGCACCTTGGCCGACGAGCCAGCGAAAGAAACTCGCTTCCATGGGGAAATCTTTGACATCAACCGCGCGGGCATGCGTGTTCGTTTGCTAGAGAATGGCGCGGCCGCCTTCATTCCTGGTGCTCTGATTGTCGACAATAAAGACCGCATTGAGTGCAATGGTGATGCGGGAACAATCTCCATCGATAAAGAGCTGGTTTACAAACTGGGCGATGTGTTGGAAGTGGTTCTTACCGAAGTCAACCAAGAAAACCGCAGTTTGGTCGCCAGACCAACTGCCGTGTTTGCCGAATTGCCAGTCGCTGAAGCAATACAAGGCGAATAAATGATAACAAGCGCTCAATTTGGGCGCTTTTTATTTTCCACAATCCCAGTAAAATCATCTCGAAAAGAAAAAACGATTGAAGGGCACGACTCTAGCTGTCCATTCAGTGATCAACGACCAAACAGCGATTTCGATTTTATGCCAGCAATAGAGCTTCTGACCTTTACTCACTTCGCGCCGCGCAAGCAAGAGCGCTACCCTACAGCGCAAAACGGTCTGTTTTGTGTCGAGAAAGGGAAATTGCAGCTTCATCCACAAGCTGGAGAAGCGTGTTTACTGGGGGAAGGCGAGTTTGCCTTTTATCACTCTGACCAATTTAAAGAAGCGTTGGCACTGCCCGGAGAGCAAGGCTTTTCCGCTGTCGTACTGATTTTCACCCCAGCCCTGCTGCAAAAATTTCGCAATAGCTATCCACTCGCTAGTGCAACCACCAGCCAAGCTGAATTTCTGACGAAGTTTGGCGCAACCACTCCAGCTCTCCAACAGTTGAAACAACTGCTAATCGAGTCCGTATCGCGCAAAAGCCCTCAACTGGCTCAAGAACATATGGCGCTGGCACTCTTGAGTTTGATGGTTGAAGCTCAGCCTCAATTACTCGGGTCTATCTTCGCGGCGACTCAGTTTAGTGAAACACAAAAGATCATCTGCTATATCGAAGAGAACATCGATCACGAGATCTCGTTAGAATCGCTGGCACAACATATGGGCATGTCTATCGCGACATTAAAGCGCCGCTTAGCCGCAGAAGAGATGTCTTTTTCACAACTGCTGAAAATCAAACGTATTAGTTATGCGACCAACCAACTGCGCAACAGCCACAAATCCATCAATGAGATTGCAACGGAATCAGGCTTTAAAAGCGCCGCCCATTTCAGCACCGCCTTTAAAGCGCTTCAGCACATGACACCTAAAGAATTTCGTGCCAAGGTTTCTGGGAAATCGTGATTAATGGGAGAGTTGGAAAGGGATTACCAAAAGCAGCCAGCCGGATCGTGCTCTATCTCATGGAGAATATCCTCAAGATGCGCACTTTGTGTTAAAGTCGCATACGGTTCCCAATAGTAGTTTTCGCCATCGAATCGAGCGATAAAAAACAGCCAGTGCTGCTGCCCTTCATCAAAAAGAATCTGGGCTACAGGAGAGGTGTACTCACTGTGTCGGGAGTCTAGAAGATAGCTCGCTTTGTGCAGCTCAACCCCAGTTTCAAGAGGCACATAGAGACATTTGCCAAGCTCCACTGGCACATTGGTGTTGCGCTTGGTACACAACTCTTCAACTTCTTTATAGAGACGATTGGTGGCTATTTGCGTGACTGACATGGTTTTCTCCCGCGCCCAATACGAGTAATGAGTATACGCAAACTCTACGCTTATCTCACCAGAAAACCAGTCTGTGACCATGCTTTCGCAGGATATGCCAGCCCTTTCACAAAAGTGTAACCTGAACGAAATATCATAGGCGGCTAAAATACGCTTATATTGGAGTACCTTATGATTCGCTTAGCGGTCTCTACCTTTTTGGCTTTTGCCCTATCCTTTCCATCCGCTTACGCCAAAGAGCTCAATATTTCAGGTTCAACCTCTGTCGCACGCGTGATGGATGTGTTGGCTGAAGAATTTAACAAAACTCATACTGAAACCTTTGTTGCCGTACAAGGCATCGGCTCCACAGCGGGCATCACCATGGTCAATAAAGGGGTGGTGAAACTGGGTATGAGCTCACGCTACCTTACTGAAATGGAGAAAGGTGAAGATCTAAATGTCGATCTGATTGCTTATGACGGTTTGGCGCTGGTCGTCAATATCTCCAATCCAATTAATAACCTAACACAGCAACAAATCTTCGATATTTATCAAGGTAAGCTGACCAACTGGAAACAAGTGGGCGGTGAAGATAAACGAATTGCCGCAGTCACCCGTGAAGCGTCGTCCGGTTCACGCTACAGCTTCGAGAGCCTTCTCGGCCTGACTAAAATCATTAAAGATCGTTTAGTCTCCGATATCAGCACCAGTAATCTGGTTGTGAACAGCAACAGCATGGTGAAAACCATCGTCAACCACAACCCACAAGCTATCGGTTTCGTCTCTTTAGGGTCAGTGGATCGCTCGGTAAAAGCCATTACTATTGATGGTGTTGAGGCGAATGCGAAAAGCATCGCGACTAACCGCTATCTCTTGTCGCGGCCATTTTTGATTGTGTACAAAAGTGACAACTTAGATCAATCGGCGAAAGAGTTTATCCGCTTTATCAAGTCCGAACGAGGCCAAGCGATTATTCAAGAGTACGGTTACATTCCGGCAAAAGAGCGTGATTGATCGATAACCTGAGATCTTAAAGGCCTGCGATTGCAGGCCTTTTTAATACCACTTAGCGGTTAATGACTTACTTGGCGCGGCGTGCGACCACGGCATCAGCCAACTGACGAAGAACGTTTTCGGTATCTTGCCAGCCGATACACGCATCGGTAATGGACTGACCGTAAGTCGGTGCTTTACCATCCACCAGATCTTGACGTCCTTCAACGAGGTGTGACTCGATCATCACGCCGAAGATCGCATCTTCGCCACTGGCAAGCTGCTCAGACACATCATCGGCCACCAGCATTTGACGCTTAAACTGCTTCGAGCTGTTTGCGTGACTGAAGTCAATCATCACTTTTTGTGGAAGACCAGCAGCGGCCAGTTCCTCTTTCACCGCAGCAACGTGTGATGCACTGTAGTTTGGCTCTTTACCACCGCGTAAAATGATGTGGCAATCTGGGTTACCCGCCGTTTCAACAATCGCAGAATGGCCGTATTTAGTGACCGAAAGAAAATGGTGCGAAGCACTCGCAGAGCGAATCGCATCACTGGCAATTTTGATATTGCCGTCGGTGCCATTTTTAAAACCAACCGGGCAAGAGAGACCTGATGCCAACTCGCGGTGCACCTGAGATTCTGTGGTACGCGCACCAATCGCGCCCCAACTGATCAAATCAGCGACGTATTGCGGGGTGATCATGTCTAGGAACTCGCTGGCTGTAGGTAGTCCCATGTCCGTAAGATCCAACAACAGCTTACGCCCCATGCGCAGGCCATCATTCAGCTTGTACGTATCATTTAGGTATGGGTCGTTGATAAGCCCTTTCCAGCCCACCGTCGTGCGTGGCTTTTCAAAATAGACACGCATCACGATTTCCAGTTTATCACTCAGCTCATCACGCAGTGCTTTGAGTTTTTTGCCATATTCCACTGCGGCGACAGGATCGTGAATCGAACATGGGCCAACAATCACCAGCAGACGATCATCCTCACCGTTCAAAATATTGTGAATCGCATTGCGAGATTCAAAAGTGGTCGAAGACGCGGTTTCAGTGGCCGGATACTTCTCTAAAACCGCCACAGGTGGTAACAGTTCTTTGACTCGATTTATTCTTACATCATCAGTTTGAAACATTGCGTACTTCTTCCTATTCACTCTTTTCTGGCTGAAATCGCAGAAGGAACGGATCCTCTGCACAGCCCGTTTTTTCTGGGTATGGGGGTAACTTATCGGCTTAAAACGGAGACTGCAATCATTTTTTTTAGCAAAAGGCAAACTTTTCAATAATTTTACGTTTTACATTGATTGTAAATATTTAATTACACCCTCTTGGAGTACACTCCTATGCAATGATCAAGAGAGACAAAACAAAGATTCCTATTCGTCCTATATATGAGACATATCACATAATTTCACATTCTCGCATGGGGTTTGCAACATTTTGTCACTAGAATGAAGGGACTTGACTCTCTTGCGTTGACCACGTTGTCATCACGTTTAATGACAAGTTAATCAAGTTCCCATACCGTCTTAGCCTAAGAACAGAAGGAATAATTATGAAAAAATTAGCTATCACTATTTCCGCCGTGCTAGCTAGCAGTGGTTTTTTCTCAGCTACCGCTACAGCCGCCCTCTCTGATGTATACGTGGGTGGTAAACTTGGCTACGTTGCTCTTGAGGATGCCTGCTACGCATCCAGCCCTTGTGATTACAAATCCTTTGGTTTAGGGGCTTACTCTGGCTACAACTTTACCGACAACATCGCTGCCGAAGTGGGCATTGATATGTTGGGTAAATTTGAAACCACGTTTTCAGATTGGCGCTATGTCAAAGACCGTCTATCGGCAATTTCTGTTGCGCCAAAGCTCAACTTGCCTGTCAATGAGAAGCTCGATGCTTTTGCTAAACTAGGTGCAGCCTACATGCGCTTTGGTGATGAGAATGACATTGTTGCCACAGGCTCACTGGGTCTTGAATACCAGTTGTCAGAAACGCTAAAAGCACGCGCTGAATATCAACGCTTTCAAGATATGAGTGACGATATCGTACAAGACATGGACACTAACGTGTTCAGTTTGGGTGTCACTTACCTGTTTGGCCAATCAAGTGCAGCGCCCGCTGCCGCCAGCGAACCTGTGGTAGAACCACGCCCTGTCGAACAAGAGCAACCTGCCGCTGCTGAGCCCGTTGCTCAAACTCAGCCAGAAGAAGTGAAGCCTGAGCCAAAACCGGAGTGGGTGACTAAATTCACTAATCAGAAGTACAACCAAGAGCTGTTTGCAACCGGAAGTTCCACACTTTCTGCTGGTGGCAAAAAATCGTTAGATCCTCTTTTGGAAGTGTTACTTGCTTACCCAACCGCGAACGCGGAAATTGTCGGTCACACCGACTCAACCGGTTCAGAGACAGTTAACCAACGCATTTCGGAGAAACGCGCTCAAGCGGTGGCAGATTATCTCATCCAGGGTGGCGTGAAAGCAGAGCAACTGACCATAGTCGGTGCGGGTGAGTCAAGCCCTATTGCTTCAAACGACACGGCCGAAGGGCGCGCGCAAAACCGCCGTGTAGAAGTCACGATTCCAAGCTTTGAGTATCAAGAGCTTAAAAAAACAAATTAAGGCGCACTGAGCCTCAATAGTCCAAGGGGAGCGAATCGCTCCTCTTGTTTTTTTCTCTACCCCCTTCGCATTTCTTGATGCAGATTGCTGATATCCCCTTGATTTCACTTCCATAGCAGAAGCTTTGGCAGAAATTGACTATCTTTACAGCAACACGTTTTTTTTGTTCACAACTAAACGATTGGCTTCAAAGAAATGATAGTTGTTATCATTTAGATTAATTCCAAGCAAGATGCATAAGGAAGAAAACAATGAACACAGAGATCGCTGCATGGCTAGCCCGAGATCCTGATCCAATCAGTAAAGCCGAGTTACAAACCCTCATTGATAATCACCGAGATGAAGAACTGGCCGATCGCTTTCGCGGTCGACTCGAATTTGGCACCGCTGGCCTACGTGGCAAAGTCGGCGCTGGGCCAAATCGTATGAACCGCTTAGTCATCCAAGAAACGGCCGCGGGACTTGGTCACTACCTGATGCAAACCATCGACAACGCACAATCGCGCGGCGTGGTGATCGGCTATGATGGCCGCACCGATTCGAAACAATTTGCCCACGATACCGCGGCGGTGTTGAGTGCGCTGGGGTTTAGAGTCTACCTCACGTATAAAGTCGCCCCGACTCCGGTGGTCGCCTATGGAGTAAAACATTTCCACGCGGCGGCGGCCGTGGTGGTGACAGCGAGCCACAACCCACCTGAATACAATGGCTTCAAAGTATATTGGGAAAACGGCGCACAAATCATTCCCCCACATGATGCAGGCATTGCCACGCAAATCGACCTCGCCGCAGCGCGCCCGATCCCTTACCAAGCGCTGGAACAAGCTGAACAAAATGGTTCATTGATATGGCTGACAGAAGAGTATTACCAAAGCTACCGTGAAACCATGAATAACCATCCGCTGCTGGAGAAAAACGCGCCCAATAATCTCGTGCTGGCTTACACCGCTATGCACGGTGTGGGCGCTGATATGGCCGAAACGCTGCTTCGAGACGCAGGATTTACCGAGGTCCACAGCGTTGCCGAGCAACGTGAACCAGACGGCACATTCCCGACGGTAAACTTCCCCAACCCAGAAGAGGCTGGAGCGATGGATCGGGTGATCGAATTAGCCACATCGGTCAATGCCGAGATTGCGTGCGCCAACGATCCAGACGCAGACCGTTTTGCCGTTGCCGCAAGACGAAGTGATGGTCGCTACCAGATGCTCAGTGGCGACCAAGTCGGCGCGTTGTTTGCGGACTATCTGCTTAGCCGCTGCGATGCGAGTAAACAATTGGTCGGCAATACCATAGTGTCGTCTCGCCTGTTGTCTGCCATCGCCAAACAGTATGGCGCGAGCTACTACCAAACACTCACCGGTTTCAAATGGCTGACTAACGTAGCGATGAATCTGCAAAGCGAAAACCAACAGTTTCTTTTTGCTTATGAAGAAGCGCTAGGATACACAATCGGCAACAAGGTTTGGGATAAAGACGGCTTGTCTGCGCTGGTGGCGTTTGCCCAGCTCACCGCCAGATTAAGCGCACAACACATGACCATCTGGGATAAGTTGGAAAGCCTCTATCGTCAACATGGTTTCTATTACAATGCGCAGCACAGTATCGCCCTCTCTCCCGATTCACCGCCGATTGGCGACAAGCTAAGAGCACTACCGCCCAAAACGATTGGCGGGCAGAAGGTCGTCGTGATTGAAGATCTCAAAGCATCTTTGCGTTTTGTCTCGGGTGGCATCACAGAGGCAATCAATCTGCCTGCCAGTGATGTACTTATCTATCATCTGCAAGATCAATCGCGGGTGATTGTCCGCCCTTCAGGCACGGAACCAAAGCTGAAGTGCTATTACGAAGTGATTGGGGATTTCCCGGCTGAAATGGATTACGCCACAGCGCAGCGTCATACCGAAGAGAAGATGAACGCCCTGATCAACGCTCATCAAGCAAGCCTGTAACCTGATTGTTTCACGCCAAGCAGAAGCTTGGCGTGTTAACCATTCCCGTGTTCACGTTAAATACGTTTTTGCAGAAAATACTTACTAATGCCTTCTGCTGGAAATCCGCGATATTCACCCACTTTTTCAAAACCCAGTTTGAGGTAAAAACCCAGAGCTTGAAAACTGAAGGTGTCGAGATAAAGATCAGTTACCCCTTTGGGTTTGACTTCCGCTTCTAAACGTTGCATCAGTTGCGTGCCAAGACCGCCCTTACGATGGTTTTCATCCAGCCAGAGAAATTCAACAAAGACGGTGTTAGCAAATAGGTTACCTGTCAAACCGCCGACCATTTTGCCCTCTTCATCGCGCACAAAGCAGCCAATTCGGGTCACTTCACCTGAAGGTAAATGCTGCAAGTTATAGGCACGAATGCCGCTACGAATCGTTTCAAAATCGTCCGGCTGGAGATCAAAAGTGAATTCCGTTGTCATCGTCATGGTGACGTGCTCCTCTGGCTAAGAAAAAGCCAGCAGTCGCTGGCTTTAGAAATGAGGCTTAACCCTATCACGAGTTGAAATTGGATAACATCCAAAGAGATAAGAAAACAAATACCAGCCCCATGAGCTTGTGTTGATAGAGGCGAACGGTATCGCTTTCCAGAAAACGCTTACCCAGCGTTCCGGCTAATACCACCAAGCCAAGATTGAACAGTAACCCCAGTAAATTGAGCAGCAGCCCCAGAGCCAGCATCTGCTCACCAGAGCTGGCGCTGATGTTGGCCGACACAAACTGTGGCAAAAACATCACAAAGAAAACGAGCGCTTTCGGGTTGAGTAAATTACTCATTAAAGCGCGCTGATAATAAGTGGCCGCCATCGCTTTGGCGTCGTAGTTTTCCGGTGCCTGCGCAGGCATGCTTGTGAGGCAATCCCAACCCATTTTCAGCAAATAGGCACCACCGAGCAGATGCAGCGCTTTTAAAGCAAGTGGACTCATGGCGATTAAAGCCGACACGCCCATCGCCGCAAGCAGAGTGAGAATCATGCCAGAGGTCGCATTTCCCAAGCTGGCAAAAAGGCCCACTCTTTTCCCGTAGCTCATACTTGAGCTGGCGATCAACAACATGTCGGGGCCAGGCAGCAGTAGCAGAGCAATGACCGCCGTCAGGTAAACAGGCAATATAGCGAAATCGATCATTTGTTTAGTGAATAGTTATCAACAAAGCGGCGGATTCTATCTTAAGCTATGCCAGAAAGCCATATTTACTGCTAATCATTTAATACCAAGCCAACTATATGACTAATAAATATCCGAAGTACGGAGAATCAAACCAATTTACCCGCGGTGATATCATCCAGAGCAATTTTGTACAAAAATGGCGTTTCGAACTCGGGTAGACTGGACGAAGATGCTGCTGCGAATCACCACACGATGAAAAATGATAATAAAGAAATCGCCCATTTTCAGATTGCCGCCGAACTCGGGGGCTTAGAACTGCTGGATGCCAAGTACGAGAAACAGAATTTTTCTCGGCACAGCCACGAAGGCTACACCATTGGCGTGATTGAAAAAGGCGCGCAGCGATTTTTCCGCACCGGAGGAAACCACATTGCACCGCAAGACAGCATTATTCTTGTCAATGCTGATGAAGTGCATAATGGTCATTCTGCTACCGAAGGGGGCTGGGAATACAAAGCGATGTATCCGGTACCAGAGCAGTTTGCCAGATTAAGCGACGAGCTCAATTCGCCCAACTTGGCGCAGCCTTACTTCCCGCAACCCGTGGTGTACGATCCTGAATTAGCGATGCAGCTGCGGCTGGTGTTTGACACCTTAGCCAATTCAGACAATAGGTTACTGCGCGAAACACTGGTGTACGGCACCTTGATCAAACTGGCGGCCAAACACAGCAGTGTGCGCCAGCCACTACGATCTCCTGCCTCTGCTCAGCGCCAGCTCTCGCTGGTTAAAGAGTTTCTTGATGATTTCCCACAAGCTGATGTCTCTTTGGAAGAGTTAGCGAAACTTGGCGGCATAAGCCCGTTTCACTTGGTGCGGGAGTTTCAAAAAAACTATGGTTTTCCACCACACGCCTATCAGATACAGCAGCGTTTACGGCTCGCCAAACGGTTATTAAGAGGTGGGCAGCGCATCTTGGACGTGGCGCAAGAGTGCGGTTTTCATGACCAAAGCCATTTCCACCGTCATTTTAAAAAAGCCATGGGCGTGACGCCGGGGCAGTATGTCAAGCATTTGGATCGCTTGGCAAATGGCTAGCCGTCGCATCTTCTCTCAGCAAAAAAATACAACACTTTGCCCACACGTCTCGCTAAAGTGAGAAAAAACAGCAAAGAGTACACTATGGATATCAGTTTGACCTCACAACAACACGACTCAAAAGCGAGACGATTCTGGCAAGGCACGATTGCCATGATGCCACTGAGTATCGCCGTTCTTCCTTGGGGGCTGCTTGCCGGCTCCTTTGCCATTGATTCAGGCTTACATCCTTTTGAAGGACAAGCCCTGTCAGCGATTCTATTCGCCGGCTCGGCGCAACTGGTCGCAATGGGCATGATCAAAGCGGGCGCAGGGCTGACTACTATGCTACTCACCACCTTTTTCATCACCTCTCGCCACTTTCTCTACAGCGTGTCGATGCGCAGTAAAGTAGCTCCGCTGCCGCTAAGGTGGCGTTTGTCACTGGGTTTCTTGCTAACCGATGAGCTGTTTGCCCTCGTTGGGCATCAAAGCGAAAAGCAGTTTGATCGCTGGTACGCGCTGGGTGCAGGGCTTAGTTTTTATCTCTTCTGGAATCTCGCGACCTTTGCTGGCATTTTGGCGGGCAGCTTCCTACCTCAGCTCAATGAACTGGGTTTAGAATTTGCCGTCGCCGCCACCTTTATTGCCATCGTCGTCCCCGGGATCAAAAATCTGCCGGTCTTGCTCAGCGTCGTAACGGCCCTGCTGCTTTCGGTGGCATTGCACTTTTTTAAGGTCGAAGGCGCTTTGATGGTTGCCAGTATCGGCGCGATGGCTACAGGCTATTTAGCCGAAGAGCTTGGAGGTAAAAAACAATGATTTTATTGACTATTTTAGCCATGACAGCGTTAGTGTTTGCCAGTCGCTATCTGTTTCTCGAACCCAATCTGCCTTTGAAATTAGGCCAGCGCACGCAACGCTTTTTGAGCTACGCCAGCCCTGCGGTTTTAACCGCCATCTGGGCTCCGATTGTCTTCTCCCCCGAGGGAGAGCTTCATTTGTCGCCGCAAAATCCGTACATTTTAGCCGCGCTGCTAGCGGCCTTCATCGCATGGAAAAGCAAGAACGTGCTGCTGACGACTGTCGTCAGTATGGCGGTATTTCTGCTGCTAAAACTGCTGGTGTTCTAGCTCGCCAGCCATTCGATTTCGATCAAGGTATGCTCACCACATTTAAGGCGGCCCAAGAAAACGTCGCCTTTGTGTACCACTCCGACACCTTGCGGCGTTCCGGTCATAACGATGTCGCCATCTTGTAACGTCACGTAGCCTTTCAGTTCGGCTAAGATGGCCTGCGGAGAGTAGAGCATCTGATTGACATGCCCCTTTTGCACTCGGACGCAGTTGATAAATAGCTCAAGGTTGAGATCGCCGACATCCAATCCGGCAAGCGAAACAAAACGGCTCATAACCGCAGAACCATCGAACGCCTTCGCACGCTCCCACGGCAGCCCTTTCCCTTTCAGATAACTTTGCATCTCTCGCTTAGTGAGATCCAAACCGATACCAACGCCCGTATATTGGCCATCTTCCACCACAAAACAGATCTCAGCTTCATAGTGCAACGGCTCTTGATGGAATGAGCTCAGGGAGGGAGTGACCGAAGTAGCGGGCTTATGAAATAAAACCATCTGTTCAGGCAGCGCGTTATCTAACTCTTTAATGTGTTCGACATAATTTCGCCCGACACAGAGCACTTTACTTGGCTGCAACTTTTTGTTTCCTAAATAGATAGGATGCATTTTTCTTCCCTGAATGAACTCAAAAAATGGATTCTAAACCAGCCACTGATAAAGTGCTCAGAATTCAATCACAGAATGAAAGAAAATGAGATCCGCTCTCCATTAGCCCAGTTGGCCAATCACTCGCTCACACAACTTTTTCAAGGTGAGCAATTCCTCCAAAGAGAGATCAAACTTGCATTGCATCTCTCGCGGAATCGACAACGCTTGCTGTTTCAACGCTTGCCCCGTATTGGTCAAGTAGAGCTCTCGAACTCTTTCATCATCCTTACCGCGCCGCCGCTCTACGATGCCTTTGCTCTCCAAGCGTTTGAGTAGCGGCGTTAAGGTGCCCGAATCGAGATACAACTTTGCGCCGAGATCTTTCACGTTGATACCGTTTTGCTGCCAGAGCACCAACATCACCAAGTATTGAGAATAGGTGAGATCGAGCTTCTCAAGTAACGGACGGTAAGCTCGAATGACCGCATTCGCGGCGCTGTAGAGCGGAAAACAGATCTGATTTTCCAGCAAAATGGCGTCTTCTGCACCGCTCTGGCAGTTGGGGTTGGACTGAGACATAGAATCATCCTTTAAATAAATTGCGCACAATATACTTGCAAACAACTCAGGGATCGATATAAGATTGCAAGCAATTAAATTGCACACAATCAAAAAATAAAGGACAAGACGATGACAACACTGTATCAAACTACCGCAACCGCTTCTGCTGGCCGTAATGGCGTGGTCAGCACCGACGACAAACTGCTTGAGCTGAACCTAAGCTACCCAAAAGAGATGGGCGGTAGCGGCGCAGCCACCAATCCAGAACAGCTATTTGCAGCTGGTTACGCTGCCTGTTTTTCCAATGCGATTTTACACGTCGCACGCGAGGGCAAAGTGGTTTTAAAACACGCTCCGGTAACGGCAACGGTTGGCATTGGTCCAAATGATCGCGGTGGATTTGCCTTAACAGTGGCTTTAAACGCCACACTGGATCTCCCTCAACAAGAAGCAAGTCAACTCGTTAGCCTTGCGCATCAAGTCTGCCCTTACTCCAATGCTGTACGTGGCAACATTGATGTGAAACTGAGCGTCAACGATCAGCCACTGTAACTAAATCGGCCAGCAGAAACGCTGGCCTTTTCTTCTGCCCATCTCTTTTTCCTCTTTCGCTATACGTTTCGTATAAAAACCAATCAATTCATAGATTTGAAATATATTCACAACCGAATTGTCATCAATCAGCCATCGATTGTTCATTTTCAACCCGTACCTTAGCCACATAAACAAAACGGGCAAGTAAGCCCATTGATTACAAATAAGGTAACAAGTAATGAAAAAGGCAGCTCTAGCAACAGCAATTCTTTCAGCAGTGGTAACAGGTTCTTCATTTGCTGCAACGGTATACAGCAATGAAGGCACCGAACTAAAGATTGGTGGCCGCGTTGAATTCCGTGGTGACTTCATCGGCAGTAAAGGCGCTGAAATCGACGGTACGATGAAAGACAGCACTCGTGCTCGTCTTAACCTTAAAGGCAGCACCGATTTGGGCAACGGCCTAGAAGCATTCGGTTTCTATGAAGCAGAGCAAGGTACAGGCAAAAGCACCTTTGACAACCGCTACATGTATGCTGGTGTGAAATCTGATGCAGGTTCGTTCTCTGTCGGCCGTCAAAACATGGCTGCAGTGATTATCTCTGACCTGACGGATATTACTGAGTTCTCAGGCATACAGCAGTACATCGACTCATCATCAGACAAAACAGACAGCACTTTTGCTTATCGTGGTTCTTTTGATGCACTACAAATCCAAGCGACTTACTCTGCAAAAAGTGCAGATAACAGTGACCTTATGGGTATCAGCGGCCTGTTTTCCTTACCAATGGGTCTAGATCTTGGTCTGGCTTATTCAACTGGTGACCTAGGCAAAGGCAATGGCAGCGAAAGCCAAATCCTAGCAGGTGCAGGTTACACGCTCGACAACTTGTACCTCGGTGCCACTTACTCAACTGGTGATATCGATGATAAAGCGAAAGAAGAATTCACAGCGTACGAGCTTGTCGCACAGTACAAAGTCAGCAAACCATTTAGCCTCGCGCTGCTCTACACCTTCGCCGAAGAAGACAACAATGGCACCAAATCTGACAAGGCTGAAGGCATTGAGTTGGCTGGTTACTACAAGTTAAACAGCAACTTCCGCACTTACGCTTCTTACTACATGAATCAGTTAGATGAAGTGAAAGACGCAGCAGGTAAAGTTACTCAAGGTGAAGACACGCTTCGCTTGGGTGTACGCTACGATTTCTAATTGTCCTTAACACTTAGAGTCTTTAAGCCGGTCCAGTCACCGGCTTTTTTGCTTTCGAGCAACGATGGCGTCAATTGGTGCATAACAACTTGCCCTCGCTGTGCACCAAAGGAGATATTTGAGCCTGATCTTGGTGCAATCAACGGCATATCAAAATGGCTCTCCCTATAAATATCAATAACTTATAAATTGGCACGCATCATGCTCTTATTAAAGTACAAATGCATGGCAGCGTTTGTGCTTCTCGTTCTTAGCCTCTTGATCAGAGGTAACGTCCTTTAAATCGGCATTTGCCCCCTTCACTGGGGGCTTTTTTTATCTTGCATTTGGTAGCGAAACGTTGGCTTACTCAGCGAGAAAACGTATGATTCTCAAACTTTTATCAACACCAATTTTCTATGCAATCTCAACATCACCCTATTCGAGGCGCGAGTTGGATGTTAACCGCTGGGCTCGCCTTTGCTCTGGTTAACAGCCTCGCACAAATTGCCAGCATTCATTTTTCCATTCCGTCCACCACCGTCGCTCTGTTGCAATACGGCATCGCGCTGATTGTGATTCTCCCGTATCTCAGAACCCTCGGTATCCGCCGTTCACTGCGAACCTCACACTTCGGTTGGCATGCAGTGCGGGTTTTTCTCTCAGTGATTGGGATCCAATTGTGGCTGTGGGCTCTCGCCTACCCGGTGCCGATTTGGCAAGGCATTGCGCTTTTGATGACATCACCTCTGTTTGCCACTATTGGCTCGGGCCTGTTTCTCAAAGAAAGGGTCGGTATCGCTCGCTGGGCCGCCACGTTAATGGGGTTTGTCGGCGCAATGATCATTCTTGAGCCATGGACCGATGATTTCAGTTGGGCGACCTTACTGCCTGTCGGCGCGGCCTTCTTTTGGGCATGTTATTCACTGATGGTGAAAAAGCTCTCGGTGAATGATCCGCCTTCCACCATGGTGGTCTACTTACTGCTGTTGATCACCCCGTTTAACATTGTGCTAGCATTGCCCGATTTTACCCTACCGAACAACACCACCATCTGGCTGGTACTTTTTGCCGCAGGCTGTATGACCGCACTGGCACAGTGGGCGGTGGTAAAGGCGTATGACAGCGCTGATGCCTCCTTTGTGCAACCTTTCGACCACGCGAAGCTGCCGCTCAATGTCTTGGCCGGCTGGCTGGTGTTCGGCTGGGTTCCACCGGGCAGACTTTGGGTCGGTGCAGCGATCATCATCGCTTCCGTCGCTTTTATCACCCATTGGGAAAGTAAGAAAAACAGACGGTGAGAAATCGATACTAACAAAGCCGTTGCTAACAAAACTGAAAGTAAGAAAGCCGAAAGTTAGAAAAGCCGATAATTTCCACTAGGCTGAAAGAAAAGGCAGACAAGTTCGTTCTTATTCACAAGAAACTGATTAAATTAAAGCGAATAGCCAAATTAAGGAAACACTCGTGAGTAAACCGATCAAAATCACTTTGTATAAATGGGCCGGAAGTTGGGGCCCTTTTAAAGTCAATATTCCTTGTGGCGAGTGCACCTTAACCAAAGACATTCTCACTGACACCTTTGCCAACGAATTGGCAGACGTACCCGTTGAGCTGGAGGTCAAGGATTGGCTTTCTCACTGGTGGGAGCCGCTAAAACTGGGCGCTTGGCACGCACCGATTCTGCTGGTTGAAGGCAAAGTAGTCAGTCAGGGAGAGGCGCTCAACCGTGGCGTATTGGTTCAGTCGGTCATCGCCGAATGGTCTAAGCGAGATACACTCAAAGGCAACATCGTCTACGGCAAAGCGACCTGCCCCTACTGCGTAAAAGCCAAAAAACTGCTGGATGACGCAGGCATAAAATACCTCTATCACGATGTGGTCAAAGAGAGTGCGGCTCTGTATCGCATGATCCCTGAGGTAAAAGCCATCATCGGAGAGAAAACGCCTGTGACCGTCCCGCAAATATGGCTGGAAGGCAGTTACGTCGGTGGCTGTGATCAACTGCAACTCTGGCTAGAGCAACGTGGTTTAACCTCGTTGCCAGACAATGTGCTGGATATGAGCCATCAATCGGCTCACTAAGAGCCTAACTGAGCGAAAATAAAAAACCTGGCTAAAGCCAGGTTTTTTGAAATTTTATTACAAATGAATGATCTTATTTTGCCATTTTTTTGAACATACGGCTGATCAAAGAGGCTTTCTTCTTGGTGCTTTTTCCGTACAAAGCGTTGTGCATCGCTTGCTTTGCCATCATTTGACCAATGTACGCGCCACCTAGTTCGTTACCCATTTTGCTTCTCCTCAGTTTTCTTTTCTCTCATTTACGTTGTAATTTTACTTCATATTTGACTAATAACAAGCGTTAGATCACATTTATTTCGTAATTTTATTTCATGAGATGATAAAAAGATCTTATCGAAATAAGAAAAAGAGGGCAGCGTTGCCGCTATCAACAAAAAACGCCGCGGTGAACAACACGGCGGCGTTTTTACGCTGAGGGAAAGGAGGTTAGCTGCGTTTGGGCTGCTGGTATGTTTTGCCTGCCGCTTGGTAAGTATCCTTCGCTTTCACTTCAAACATGCTATCAAAGAACCAAGCCGCAAATTTCACCAAGTGCTCACCTTCGTTCATGATGTGCTCTAGGTACTCGGTTTCTTCTCCTGCTTCATTTTCTTGGTAAGAAACGTGATAGACACGTCGCTCACCCTCGACTTCGGCCAAAACAAATTGACCAGTGAGGGATTGCGCTGCCTGCGAAATTTCTTCATCGTCCGACGCTTTTAGCAATTCCAGCGCTTTAGGTAGGTTTTCTTGCTGGCAAAGCGCTTTCACCAGTTGTTCAAATTCGTTCTGTTGCATCAGTATGCCCTTGTGAAGATTTGCGCGCATTGTAGTAATGCCGCACGGTAGAATCAAGCTCACACTTGTTGTACTTCGCGAGCAACAATAATGCGGCTATTAAAAAGCAGCACCGCAAAGCAACCACTTGCCACCATCAGATAGAACAGCCCAAGCTGTGTTTGTGTGGCAATGCAGTGCTCCACCAGAAACCCGCCCAACAACGCGGCAACCGACATCTGTACCGAGCCAGAGAGCGCAGACACCGCGCCCGCCTTTTGTTTATGTGGCGCTAGCAGCAAGCTGATCGACAAGGGAAATGACAAACCCTGAGCAAAACTCATCAGAGTGAAAGCGCCCACAAGGCTCGCCACACTCAGCGGTAAGCTCATGAGTGCAAGCCCCGCCAGCACAACCAGGGTAAAACTGAATCCGAGTACGCTACGGATAGTAAAACGGCGCAGCAGAATGTTCACCGCGACACTGCCACAAAGAAGCCCGACGGAGGGAACGATCATCAAGCTGCCGTAATCCGCTGCCGATAAACCGAGTTGATTTTGCATCATAAAGGGGAAAATCGATAAGCTGACCAAACTCGCTAAGTAACTCATCCAGTTAAAGCTTGCACTGCCCAAAACTTGTGGGCTGGCCAACAGTTCACGGTAGGTCGCAATTAGGCTCAGCGGACGAAAACGCGTTTTCGCATACGGCAAAGTTTCTGGTAAGACAAAATAACCCAGCGTGAAGATAGCCAGTAGGTAACAGAGCACGAATACAAACACCGCTTGCCAACTAATATGAAAGGCTATCCAACCACCAAACACGGGGGCGATGATCGGCATAATTGACGCTGTTACCGAAATGTACGATAGCGCTTTGATCAGTTGATCCCCTTCATAGCTGTCTCGCAATACAGAGCGCCCTAGCACCGAGGCACTCCCTGCACCCAATCCTTGCAACAAGCGGCCAAATTCCAATGCTTCCATACTGGATGAAAAAGCGATACAGACCAAGGTGCCCAAGAGATATACCCCTTGACCAACAATAAATACCGGACGGCGGCCAATCGCGTCTGAAAGCGGCCCGTAGAAGAGTTGCGAGAAGCCAAAACCGAGTAAAAACAGTGTCACCAGTTGCTGTACACTGGCTTGCGCCAAGCCGAGTTCAGCACTGATCATCGGCAGCGAAGGCATGTAGATAGCCACTCCGACCTGCCCAGTTGCAATAATCATCATCGCCAAAAGTAGTGGTGTTTTACGCAGCCGATTTTGCACTTTACTTCCTTCTCCCCTTAAGCTCATCGCCGCAGTGTATATTGCTTATGATTTGATGATAATCTAGGAAACTGGAAAGAAATTAATTCCTAGAGAGAATGAATAATGGATTGGATCCAAAGCGTACAGAGTTACATCAAAGTGGTGGAGGAAGGCAGCTTTAACGCCGCAGCGAGAAAGCAGAACACCACCAGTTCGGCGATCAGCAAACGCATTCAATGGCTTGAAGATAAAATTGGCGTGCAACTGTTAAAGCGCACCACGCGTTCGATCAGCCAAACCGAAGCTGGCGCGCTGTTTTATCAACGAGCAAAAGCGCAAATGGAGAGCTGGCAATCGGTGTTAGACGAAACACGCTCTGTCAACCAAAGCCCTGCCGGACTGTTGAAAATTGGCGCGACCTTATCGGTAGGTTCTAAGTTTCTCGTTCATTATCTTGATGATTTTCTTGAGAAATATCCAGACATCAAAATTCAGCTTTTTACCACGTTGCCCGGCCAGTTGCCGGAGCTGAGTTTGGATCTGTTTATCAGCCGTGAGCTGGAACAGTTAAATTCGCTCAGTTTTATTGCCACCCCTCTCTTTGAGCACAAGGCGACATTTTACGCCGCCCCTGCGTATCTAGCCAAGCATGGCACCCCGACCTGTGCAGACGATTTACTGCAACATAACGTACTCATTTGGGGAGAAAAACCGACCCGGGAGGTGAAAATCAACAAAGGAAAACGTCTGACTCTTTCTGGCAATTTCTCTACCACCAATCCAGAAGCGCTTTTCCATGGCGCCAAGCGAGGCATGGGCATTTTATTGAGCAATAACGTGATGATCAAAGATGAGTTAAAACAAGGCACACTGGTACGGGTTTTACCTGAAATCACTGCCGACGAATCGACTGTTTATGCTTACTACCCCAAACTCGACTACCAGCACACTCGCACAAAGCTGTTTATCGACTATCTAAAAGAACGGCTGGAACAAGAAAGGTCCAGTTGATACATATTTTTACCTGATGGAAAAACAGAGGCTTAGCAGCTAGGCAGACAATCAACGTTGCAAACTTAGAAGACCTGAACAATATTTAACACGATGCATAAAGTAATGATTTTGCAATTCTATGCACCAATAATAACTCGTGAAAACTATTCAGGCAGAGATAACGTCAGATGAAAAGTTCAACCTTGGAAGCTTGCATTGAACTCGATACGCTCATCCAGGCTTTGTCCCTTGATGGGAATGAGTTACTGCACCAAGTCACTTTAGAACTGCAAAGAAAGTTTGCTGCTTACTCAACTTGCATCTTGCAGGTTGATTTGCATAGCGGTCACACCAGTATTAAGTCTTGCACCAAACGCGACTCGGACTCCGATCTTGCTCACGCGACGCCTGAATCGTTAGAGAGAGTCGCATTAGCCATCACTGAGTATTGTCTTAGACACGCGAGTTGTTACTGCTCTGCCCCTCATTCAGCAACGCTCACCGCGATGGGAATCAAAACCTTTGTCGGTATTCCGCTTCACGCACCCAATGGTGGCATTCTGGGCATGTTGATTTCCGTGTATGACTCACCGCCACAGGAAACGGTTAACCTGATTAAGCACCATCAAGTGTACGCCAAACTGGCAGCACAAAGCCTACGTGAACAGTGGCTAACGGCGCGCTCCGATCAGTTGGTCAATCAGCTCAGTTATGAGGTCTCTCATGACAATCTCACCGGTTTGGAAAATCGCAGTAGTTTGAGTGATACCTTGGAGACGCTAACCGAGCAGACTGAGAGCCCGTTTTCTTTGGTCTACTTGGACATTGATAATTTCAAACTGATCAATGACATTCACGGGAATTACATCGGCGACCAGATCCTTAAATTTACTGCCAATGCAATTCGTCAAGTGCTGCCACCGCCGAGGTTGGCTTATCGAATTTCTGGAGATGAATTTGCACTTATTACTTTCGCAGCGCAACCGGAAGATATCTGCCAGCAAATTTTAGACAGTCTCTCACCTGGGTATCAAGATAAATGCAACCATGTCGGTTTTGATGTCAGCATGGGCATCGCCAAAGCAGCAAACAAGCGAGTAGTGAGCGGCGACGAGCTGATCCTCAACGCCACCTTGGCGATGAAAGAGTGTAAGAAATATCCTCAGGAACGGATACGCTGTTACGACACGCACCTCAGTGCGAACTACCACCGTAAGTCACAATTGATTGAAGCCATTCGCGAGCAGCTCTCCTTGCCTGTAGAAAAAAGCCAGGAGTTTTATGTCGTGATTCAACCGATTGTTAACGTCAATAACAAACGCTGGGACTATTTTGAAGTACTCGCTCGCTGGAACAGCGCTGAGTATGGGCCCGTATCACCCGTTGAGTTTATTGACGCTGCGGAGCAGTCTGGCTTAATCACTCAGTTAAGTGAACGCATTATCGAGCTGGCGTGCCAGAGTAAAGTGTGGTTGGAAAATGAGCTAGGCTATCGAATCAAACTCGGGGTTAACTGCTCAGCTTATGAGCTGGTCAACGACCAACGCTATCTGGCTTTTCTCGATGCCATGATGCGCAAATATCACCACCATCCAAAAGATTTTGTCGTCGAGTTAACTGAAACGGTCTTGCTGACTCACTCTGGCAAAGAACGACTTTTGCTTGATGCGCTACGACAAAAAGGCTTTCAAATCGCACTGGATGACTTTGGTACGGGCTACTCCAGTTTGAATTACATCTATAATTATCCCATTGATGTAATCAAAATTGACGCCAGTTTCGTGCGAAATATGCTCAGCAACCAAACTGCCGAGCGTGTGATTTGGTTGATTATTCAACTGGCTAGCCAACTCAATGTCGATCTGGTCGCCGAAGGAGTTGAAGACGAACGCGAATTGAACAAGCTGGTCGAAATGGGCTGCGAACGAATTCAGGGCTACTACTACTCCAAACCGCAAAAGCCACAGGAGATCATCGCTAGATTGCAGGCACAGAACGCACGCAGCGCCTAAACAGAAAATCGTTTCAAACAGATCAAAGAATTCCCTTTGATCTGTTGGTTTGATCGTGATTGCATCATATCGCCTGCGACGTTTGCTCACGCAAAATTGAATCCACTTCCTTCACCCTTGCTAAGAAAGATTTCATCTCCTTACTCGGCACCGAACTGGCCATTGGGATATTGGCTTTCATCGCATCAACCGGGCGATTGTGCTCCAACAATTCATAGTGAAGATGTGGCCCAGTCACGCGCCCCGTGTTACCAGATAAACCAATTTTTTGTCCACGCGACACTTTTTGTCCTTTGCGCACAAGGATCTTACTTAAATGCAAATAACGTGTTTTGTATTTGCTGCCGTGTTCAATCACCACATAGTTACCGGCAAATGGGTGATTGCGAACCATGATGACCGTCCCGTCGCCTGTCGACATCACAGGGGTACCAATTGGCGTGGCAAAGTCGGTTCCGTTATGCGGGGCAACACGCCCAGTCACAGGGTGCAAGCGACGTGGATTAAACTGCGAGCTCAAACGCCAATTGCGGGCAACAGGATAGCGCTGGAAGGCGCGTTGCAAGCTCTGTCCTTTGGCGTCGTAGAACTGGCCATCGCTGTGCAAATAAGCGCTGATTTCACGCCCGCGGTTGTAAATTTTGATCGCTTCTAGCTGACGCTTACCACTGTCGATGCCATCGATATATTGCATTCGCCGCACCACTTCGAACTTGTCACCCGCACGTAGATCTCGCGTGAAATTCAGTTTCTCTCTTAACAAAGACACCACTTGATCGATTTCTGTACTGCTCAATCCTAGACGATTGGCCGAAGTAGAAAAGCTGCCGTCAATCGTTCCTGTTAGCGGTTGCTGACGCCACTCGCCGGGAAGGTTAACCTGCTCAAAATCAAAAGTTCCGTCACTGTTACGCACGTAAACCGCTTTATCTGCGATGCTAAATTCCAGCTCCATTTTATTGAGCACGCCAGTCTCTTCATTTCTCCAGAATCTCAGCGTGTTGCCGGGTTTTAAGGTATCAAGTGCCAGATAGTTTAAATCGGTTTCCATCACTTTCATCATCTCAGCGTAGCCAAAACCAAGCTGAGTAAAAATCGTGCTGAGGTTATCACCACTTTTTATCTGGTATTCAAAACTGGGCGGAATCATCCAACCGTCTGACTTGTTGGCAAACAGCGACTCAACCACTTGGCTCGTCTCAGGTAAATTGAGCTCAATCGTGCGAGTGAGGTTGGATTGGGGTAATGAGGCGGCAATACCGACAATTGCCACCAGCGGTAGAGAGAACATCATCCACTTCTTACCGCTACTGCGTTGAGAAACACGTCTGTTAATTACTGGGGAAGACACGGCCTTACTATCTCCTGCTGAACAGGCTTCACAGCTTATGCATTTCTTATTGAGAAATCACCATGAAATTGCCATTTTTAGCACAAAAAGTCGTTCAAAAATGATTATTTAGATTGTTTGAGTTTATTTCCCACTCGTTCATATCGCTGCGTCACTCGATCAAGCGGTTGTTCTATATAGGATTGTTGCGCCGAATGCTGCAAAAACGTCACTTCGATATACTTATTGTCGCCAAGCTGCGATTGTTCAAGCTCGATACGATCACCGAGAAGAACGGAGTCCGTCATAATGACTCGTCGCGGCTGTGGGTCATATTTAAACAATCCCAAATAGTAAAAACGGCCGCTTCCCTGATTACTGACCATGAATGGCGCAGTAAACCAGATCTCTTCATCTGAACGGAGATCCAGCTTAAATTGGGTAAACAGCGTAACGCGGCCTCTCTCCGTCCCCGCGTCATACTGACCAGATGCCAGCCCATTGGCGCTGTCATACTCATCAATAAAGGCAAACGCTCTGCTTTCGGGCACATTGAGGGTCAAGGGGTTGGGCGAAGAGATCCCAAGCCAAGCGTAAAGCAGCGCATCACTTTCTACAGGTTGATTGGGAAACTTTGCCATGATGTCGTCGTCACTGAGGCTAAAGCGGTACACGCCCGCTACAATCACTACCGCTAACATCGCGATTGGCACGAGCAAAATCAAAGGGATCGGCAGTCGGCGTCTTTTCATCTTTCTACTAGGCAAAATTGAGTTAAGCAGACCTTAAAGCTCTTTATTACAATGATCAAGACGACAAAGCGGATCAAGATGGCAAAGCGCAGTTCAAAAACAGCGAACCGTACTGTGATTCGTTTCTGTGGCACGAAATCATTACCACTAAAATTTTGATATAAAAGTTCAAAATTACTTGAGAAGGATCAACCACCCACAGCTCGTACCACTTTAACTTAGCGCACGCAGCGCTATAATCACCACCTTAGTCTTTGAGAGAGATGACCGTGATTTCAAAATTGCCTCGTTGGGTTGAATTTGGTGCCTTCTTACTGGCACTGTTGGCTGGCTGCGTGAACGCTATTGGTCTAATGGGATTTCAACACCAAGCAATTTCACACCTCTCCGGTACGGTAACCTTGCTCGGCAGCAGCTTTATCACAAACACCACCGATACTTTTCACTTGGTGCTGATTATCGTCAGCTTTTTATTAGGCTCCACCTTCAGCGGCTTTTTTATCGAAAGCAGCGCATTAAAACTCGGCCGTCGCTACGGTGTGGCGCTCTGTATTGAAGGTTTTTTATTAATCATGTCACTCGGTTTTTTGGTGAATGGTCATATTTACGGCCAATATTTAGCCTCTGCTGCTTGTGGATTGCAAAACGCCATGATCACCACCTTCAGCGGCGCGGTGGTGCGCACCACGCATATGACAGGGGTGATAACCGATCTCGGTATCATGATTGGCGAAAGCTTACGCGGTCAGCAGTTTGATAAGCGCAAAGCCAAATTGTTCCTATGCATATTCTGCGGTTTTCTCCTCGGCGGCTCGGTTGGCGCTGTTAGCTTCCTTCATTATCAACTCTACGCATTAATTTTCCCCGCCACTCTGGCGATTACCATCGCATGTGCCTACTGGATCTACCTTTACCTCAATAGAAATAAGGCTAATTGACAGAGTTATTGGCTATTTCTGCCCCCTTCCCGCAGACGAAATCACAAATTTTTGTCTCAGATGAAACGCACCGAACTCAAAATGATACAATTTTCTAACATTTAACACATGGTCAATACAATACTCTGATTTCATATCGTTCATCGGATGTTACGCCTGAATATTTAGGGTATTTTGTTGAATAGTATTGCATCGAGGTGCGTTTGCGAGTACTCTCGCGCACTCTGTGATTAAACACAGACATTTAGTGAATATCTATTCTCCAGAAATGGAAGTATTGACTAGTAGTAACATGAGAAACGTATGACAGAAAACACCAATACTGCCACGCTGACCAACGGTGAAGTGGCCGGAAAAAACAACTTTTGGAAATTTTTCATTCCTTCGCTTATTGGCCTACTTCTTTTTATGGCTCCAATCAGCTACCAAGGTGAATTAACCATCCCAGTGGCAATTTTAGCCAAGCTGGTACCTGCTTTGCTGGGCGATCATCTTGTCGCACTCGTGACGGCAATCATCGCTTTTATGGCTGTGGCCTCTCTTGCTACCAAACTTTTCCAGCCAGCTAAGATCGTCAACAACGCGTTTCTCAACGGCCTGTTCAACCCAAGCGCTTTGTGGCTAATCGTTCGCCTTTTGGGTGGTGCAGCCGTGGTGATGACTTTCTTCCAAGTTGGACCAAAAGCAATCTGGGAAGAAAATACTGGTGGTTTAGTCCTAACTGGCCTTCTGCCTACTCTGTTTGCGGTATTCATCTTTGCGGGCATGCTACTGCCACTCCTGCTCAACTTCGGTTTGCTGGAGCTGTTTGGCGCGCTGCTGAGCAAGGTGATGCGCCCTGTCTTTAACCTTCCTGGCCGCAGCGCCATTGACTGTATGGCTTCCTGGCTTGGTGATGGCAGCGTGGGGATTTTGCTCACCAGCAAGCAGTACGAAAGTAAGTTCTACACTCAGCGCGAAGCAGCAGTCGTAGGCACCACATTTTCGGCAGTGTCCATCACCTTCAGTTTGGTCGTGATTGCCCAAGTGAAACTGGAACACCTGTTTCTGCCATTCTACGGTGCTATCTGTCTTGCGGGCATCGTTGCAGCCATCATCATTCCTCGCTTACCACCACTGAGCATGAAAAAAGATCGCTATATCGATGGTAGTGAACCGCACGCGGATGCCAACGCCGTGCCAGCAGGCCACACCTCATTTAGCTGGGGCATGGAACTGGCTCTGGATCGCGCTGGCAAAGTGACGTCGGTAAAATCTGTGGTTGCTGAAGGTATTCGCAACGCGGTGGATATGGTGTTTGGTGTACTACCCGTCGTGATGGGATTAGGTACCATGGCGTTGATCATCGCTGAATACACACCTGTATTTTCCATTCTTGGTCAGCCATTCATCCCATTCCTTGAGCTATTGGGTGTACCAGAAGCCGTTGCCGCATCTGAAACCATTGTTGTTGGTTTTGCCGATATGTTCATCCCGGCCATTTTGGCCGCGTCTATTGATAACGAGATGACTCGCTTTATCATCGCTGCCATGTCGGTCACTCAGTTGATTTACATGTCTGAAGTTGGCGCGCTACTGCTCGGCAGTAAAATTCCGGTTAATATCGTTGAGCTGTTCGTGATTTTCATTCTGCGCACACTGATCACTCTGCCAATTATTGCTGGCGTGGCGCATCTCATTTTCTAGCCCGTGCTACCATAAAGAAAGCCTCGTTTCATACGAGGCTTGCTTGCATTTGAGACATTGATACATCTCATATTTGTGACATTCCCTTGCTATCAATCCGCTTAATATTCAATCGGATGCAAAAGAAACCCATCAAAGTCACAAAAAGAGGACTGACATCTACAAATATTTGCCTAGCTTGGAAAAAAGTAACAAATTGTACTTAGGTATACGGCGCAAATGCCGATAATACTTCTACAATTAATAAAAAATTACAAAGCTTGCTGGAATTAAGTTAGGGGATTTATATGAAATTCAGTCATAAAGTTGTAGCAGCCTCTTCTGCGCTGCTGTTAGTGACTATATCCTTGCTGTCACTTAAGCAAATTTACACTGTTCGCAGCACCATCGAAGAACACGTAACTAAAAGCCTAGATGAGATGATAAGCAGTGTGCGCAATACCGTGGTTTCAGAGATGGAAGCACGTAAGATGCTGGCTCAGTCGACCACCGAAGTGATCGAGATTTCGCCATCCGATAAAACCTACGTCAAAACCATTCTTGAGAAACCAAAATTGAAATCCAGTTTTCTTGCGGTGGGTTTCGGTTATGAAAAAGATGGTTTCGTGGTTGAAAATGACGATGGTTGGGAAGCAGGTCCGGATTACGATCCTCGTAAGCGTCCTTGGTATGTCGATGCCAAGAACAAAAACCAGCTAATCGTCACCGCACCCTATGTAGATGTGTCGAGCAAAACTGTGATTATTTCGGTCGGTACACCAGTAAAAGAGAATGGCCGTTTCGTTGCCGCCATGTTCTATGACATGAAACTGACTAATTTGGCCAATCTGGTTAACCAAGTTAACCTGTTTGACGCAGGTTATCTGTTCCTCGTTGCCGCCGATGGCACCACGATTGCTCACCCTGAGCAAAAGAACAACGGTGAGAAATTATCGAGTTACTTGCCACAAGTACAACTCAAAGAAGGTTCGCAGGAATTTGAGCTCAACGGCACTCGCTATCTGGTTGAGTTTAGCAAAATCCCAAGTGAAAACTGGTACATCGGCGCAATTGTCGATCAAGATATCGCTTTCTCAGCAGTCAACTCTCTGCGCAACAACTCGATGATTTATGCAGTGATTGCCTTAATCCTCAGTTTGACCGCGCTTACCATGCTGATCCGCTTCTTAATGCGCCCGCTGGATGCATTAAACGCAGCCATTCAAGATATGGCGTCGGGCAACGGAGATCTGACCCATCGCCTTGATACAAATACCGATCAAGAGTTTTCGCAACTTGCGGCAGGCTTCAATACCTTTACTGCCAATCTGCAAAAGCAAATTATTGAGTCGAAAGAGATCGGCGTAGAAATTCGCCACGGTACGGAGCTGACGGCAAGCGGTGCTCGAGGTTCGGCAGAAGCCATGAGTGAGCAGTTGCAAGAGCTTGAACAACTGGCTACTGCGATGAATGAGATGGCGGTCACCGCAACCGAAGTGGCGAACAATGCCCAAGGAGCAGCGGCCGCCGCGCAAGAAGCCGACGATGCCACACAGCAAGGCGCCAACGTGGTCAATCAGTCAACCGATTCCATCAATCTGCTATCGCAACGCATTGATATGGCGGTTGAAGAGGTGCAAGGATTGGAGTCTGCGACGGCCAATATCGAAACCATTTTGAAAGTCATCAACGACATTGCCGACCAAACCAACTTGCTGGCGCTTAACGCGGCGATTGAAGCGGCCCGCGCTGGTGAATCCGGTCGTGGTTTTGCCGTGGTTGCCGATGAAGTACGTACCTTGGCACAAAGAACTCAACAGTCTACGACTGAAATTCGCAGCATGATTGAGCAACTGCAATCGGGCGCATCTTCTGTCGCTGGCGCAATGAAAGAGAGTAAAAACAGCGCAGTTGACGCGGTGGAAAAAGCCAACTTGGCGCGTAACTCACTGCAACGTATCCGTGATGCGATTCAACGAATCACCGATATGAATATGCAAATTGCCTCCGCTGCTGAGCAACAGAGCTTGGTCGCTGAAGAGATCAACAACAACACCGTCAACATCAAAGATCTCTCTACACAGGTAGCAGGTGAAGCGAGAAATGCCAACCAAGCGATGCAAGTCCAGACAGACAACGTGCGCAAACTAGACGATATTCTCAACCGTTTTACTGTCTAACAACTATCGAAAAAGCGAAGGATTCTCCTTCGCTTTTTTTTCGGACAAAAAATACTTTATAAATTAGACATAACTAAACAAATAACTGGATGAACGGTACTTTCTTAACTATAAAATTATAAGTAGTTGGTTATTTAACCAAACCGAGGGACACAGGATGAAATTTAGCCATAAAATTGTTGCAGCCTCTTCGCTATTGCTGCTCGTTACTGTTTCTTTGCTAACGGCAAAGCAATATTTTACTGTTCAGGACGAACTGACCAAACAAGTAGAAGCCAGTGTCACTGAAATTGTCGATGGGGTCCGAAATACCGTCGCGGCTGAAATTAATGGCCGAAAAGCCATTGCCGCCTACTCGACCAGTATGATGGAAACCGACCTTTCACCAAAACATATCTCCGACGTCATTACTCGCCCAGTGGTTAAAAATACCTTCCTACTCGCTGGCTTGGGCTTCGAAAAAGATGGCTCTAATATTAATAACGATCCGAACTGGAACCCAGGGCCGACTTGGGATCCCCGCGTTCGTCCTTGGTATAAAGATGCGAAGAATGCCGGAAAATTGATCATTACCGCCCCGTATGCTGACTCGGCGACAAATGAAATTCTTGTCTCCATCGCGACGCCTGTGCGCGATAACGGCAAGTTTATTGGCGCAATCTTCTACGATGTGAGTTTGGCAGGTTTGGCCGAATTGGTGAACCAAGTAAAACTGTTTGATGCAGGTTACGTCTTCATCGTGGCAAAAGACGGCACCACCATCGCTCACCCAGAAACAAAGAAAAACGGCAAACCGATGTCGGAATACATGCCAAACGTGCAAATTACCGAAAAACCGCAGAAAGTCGAGTTGAATGGTAAGTCTTATACACTTGATTTTTCTGCCGTTCCTGGGGAAGACTGGTATGTAGGCGTGGTGCTTGATGAAAGCATTGCTTACCAATCGATAAGCCAGTTACGTAACAGCTCCATCAACTATACAATAATTGCGCTGATTATCAGTGTCGCGTTGCTGCTGGTGCTGATCCGCTCTTTGATGCGCCCACTTGATGACCTCAATACAGCGATTCAGGATGTGGCTTCTGGCGATGGTGACTTAACTCAGCGCCTAGATACCAATACAGACCAAGAGTTTTCAAAGCTAGCCAGTGGTTTTAATGCCTTTACGGGTAATTTGCAGCAGCTCATTAAGCAGTCAAAAGCGATTGGTGCTGAAATCCTACATGGGTCAGAAAACACCTCCGTCGGTTTACAAGAGTCTGCGGCAGCGATGCAAGAGCAGTTACGTGAGCTCGAACAGCTTGCCACTGCGATGCATGAGATGGCGACCACCGCTTCCGATGTTGCCTCTAACGCACAAGGCGCGGCTTCTGCAGCGAAAGATGCCGATGACGCCACTGTCGATGGCACCGCGATTGTCAACGACACAACTCAAGCTATCGATGAACTCTCTACCCGCATTGACGAAGCGGTCACCGAGGTACAAGTGCTCGAATCGGCCACGTCGAACATCGAAACCATTCTAAAAGTGATCAATGACATCGCCGATCAAACCAACTTGCTGGCTCTAAACGCCGCGATTGAGGCGGCACGCGCGGGCGAATCTGGCCGCGGGTTTGCCGTGGTTGCAGATGAAGTGCGCACACTAGCGCAGCGCACTCAAGAATCAACGACCGAAATCCGCAGCATGATTGAGAAACTGCAAAGCAGTGCGAACTCGGTAGCAAGCGCGATGAGCCAAAGCAAAGACACCGCGATCAACGCCGTGGCAAGAGCGCAAGAAGCCAATAGCGCACTTGAGCGTATTCGTGGCGCCATTCAGCAAATTAGTGATATGAACATTCAAATTGCTTCAGCCGCTGAAGAGCAAAGCTTAGTTGCCGAGGAGATCAACAACAACACGGTGAAGATCAAAGATCTCTCCGTACAGGTATCTGAACTCGCAGAGAGCGCCAACATTGCAATGCAAGTTCAGGTAGAAAACGTCCGTGAACAAGACGCGATCTTGAACAAATTCATCGTTTAACGCTTTTACTCACCATAAAAGACGGCGAAGCTTAAGCTTCGCCGTTTTCTTACCACATCATCAAGCTGGTTTTCGCATCAACGGTGAAATCAACTCGACCTTTACTTGAACTGTAACGTTTTCCAGTCAGCACATCCGTTAAAGACACGTTGCTAGGGATAGAAACCGACTGTTTGCGAGTCGACTTATTAATCACCACAAAGCCTTCTTGACCACGACGAAATAGCAGCATGTCATCATTGCCCTCCAACACCTCCATCTCTTCACCGTGGAATCGGTTGTGAAATGCAATCATTTTCGCCATTTTGGCATCGCGCCAAACGTTCAGCCAGCGCGGTTCTCCTGAGGCATTTTTCATTCCACTGGTGTCGAGATCGGTATAAACCAGCGGACTACCGCCATCACGACCAAGGATATAAGCGTAAGCCAACCATTCTGATGTCTCGTCCATCACCAAATTGGCAAACACATCGTTATTGGGAATATCGTGGGTTACCACAAAGGTTATCGCCCTACGCTTGGACAGTGCTTGCCCAAAGCAGTAAGGATCGATCAGGCTTTTGAAGCTGCCCTTTTCTGAGAAAGCCTTAAATAGAGTGCTAAAGAGCGGAAAATCGTATGCCCCCAAACGCGTTTCTTGCAAATAAGGCTGTAGGAAAAGTTCATACTCCTCCTGCGTCGCCCCTCCATCAGTAATGATCTCACCAAAGATATGCATCCCCTCAGTAATTTCATCCGTCCAAACTTGTTTGATGTGCTCCAAGGTCATGTGCTTGGCTGCATCAATGCGAAAACCTTTCACACCAAGATTTTTCAACGCGCGCAGGTAGTTACGCTGCTGCTCAATCACATGCTCATGTACGCGCAACGTCGGCAGACCCGGATCGCTTGGGCCACCGGAAATCCGCCCGTTTTGCACCTGCCATTTATCTTTCCAGTCTTTGATGCCGAACGCTTCAACAAAGTCACTTTCGGTGAATAACGGCTCCGAAAGATCGCCAAACAGGCGCTGCTTTTCAAAGTACTCAGCGTTGCTGATGTACTCTTCCAGCACCGATTTGGCTGGATAGTTCAAGTCGCTACGTTGCTTGGCTTCGTTGGCCATGTGGTTAAAGACGACATCGGCGTAAACACGAACGCCAACCGCTTCAAGGGCTTGAACCATGTTGCGGAAATCTTCTGTGTTGCCGAGAAAGTTGTCGATAACACGATAGTCTTGTGGCTGATACCGTTGCCACCATTTTGCGGATTTGGCACTACGCAGCGGTGGTGATACCAGCACCGAGGCATAACCCATTTGATTGATCTTTTCTGCTTGAGCGCCAATCTCATCATAGCGCCAGTCGAAAGCGTGCAAAATCACGTTGCCTTTTCGTTTTTGCTCGTTGTTTAAGCAAGCCATTTTCACTCTCCTTTCACGTTGCACCTTGCGAAGTAGCGTATCGCTATGTCGCTTCGGTGCGCTTGAAGAAAATTATAGAGCGAACTGGCTATTCGCCATCCACCTAGTGAATGTACAAACGGGAGGAAATACAGGGCGTAGAAATCGACCAAGTGGCCAACTATCATCCTTCCTAGAGTTATGGAGAAATGAGATCACATAGGCAGAAACACCTTATCTTACTGTTTTAAAACAATAAAAAAGGAAATGCACGTTTCATTTTGGAAAGACAATCTGACGATAAGTATTTGAAATTAGGCTTGAGAGCAAAAAAACACTGAGATGAATCACATCAAATTTGTGAACTTAATCCAAGTAAATCATCAAACCAAGCTATTACTGACCGTGATTCATTGCGCCAGTAAGCATTGATATTTATTAGCCAAGGCTTGTAACGCCTCTTCCAGATCAGGCTCCGGCATACCCAGATGAGTCACGAGTGTCATGAAGTAGCAATCCAATAGTAAAGGAATTTTGTCTCTCAACGCGTCAGGCAAACTCATCGTCGCAAACAAGGTTTGATTGAACGATTGATAGTACTCCATGTCCCAGAGCACTTCTTTGAGCAGCGCGCGGCTCAAATTGACATTGGCAAAGTAGTAACTGTAATAGACCCGCGCAAACTGCAAGCCGAGCTCAAAAGCGTCGTGAGATGGATTCGACACACCTTGCTGTGCAAGCAACGACAACTGCTTCATCATACCCTCACGTAAAATAGCCAGTTTAGTCGCAAAATGGCTAAACACCGTTCCATCGGCAACGCCCGCTTCTCTTGCAATCTGCCGTGTTGAGGTTTCTTGATACCCTTGTGTTTCAAATAGTTGCCACGCAGCGGCTAGGATACGCTCTCTTGTCTGATCTCGCTTACTCATGCTTTATCCATCTCAAACTCATTAGGAAGGATAATACCTTTCCTGATCAAAGTTGACAAATTGAGCGCGCTCAATTATAAAAATGAGCACGCTCAATTTATTGGAGAAATTTTATGCAACCTATAGTGAAAAACCTGATCTTAAAGATTGTTCAATGGTTTATATTTCTACCGGGGATCTTTCTTTTCTCTTATGTTATGCGTCCGATTTTGATGCTAATACTGGTGCCCGGCGGCTTGATATTACTGGCGCTAATTGGTGGTGCGGAAGTGAGAAGAGAAATAAAACTACTGTTTAAGGAGCTACTATGACGCAGATACACTCTGTCCCTTTACCAAGCCAGAGCGCCTTATTTGGCCGTCAACAGAAAAGAGGGTTTAGTGACGCTTTGCGCTTTGAAATCACAGACACCAACCGCACACCAAGCGAAGTCTATGTCGATGTTTTTGGCCATTTACCAAAGAGTGTCGAAAAGCTCATGGCGCTGAGAAATGTGCTGGTAAAACCGTTTGGTTTTGCTATTTCGGCGGGGAAAGTTGCGCTGAATGCACAACAACTTCGAGAAGGCAAAGGTATCGGTCTGCATCACGTCGAGTCACTCTGCGCAGACGAGATCATCTGTTCCACTGAAGATAAGCACATGCGTGTCTCTCTTTCTATCGTCAAACATGCGCCCGGGCAGTTTACGCTTTCGACCTTAGTCAATACCCACACTTGGATTGGTTATCTTTACCTGCTGGCGATCATTCCTTTTCATAAAGTGATCGCTTTAGGCAGTCTGCGTTCGATGCTCAATCGTGTTGCAAATGCAGTGCACTCTTAACATTGGGTTGTGCGAAGTAGCTCTTAAGGGTGTGGCTCTGACTCCGCGATCTTCTTATCTGCTCTTAAATGCAGCAGATGATTGCGGTAAAACGCGTCCTCAACACAACCATGTTGCCGCGCTTTTTTGTAGATTGAGGCGACAAAAATGTCCGCCAGCGAGAAGTGATGACCGATGACATAGCCTGAATCACAACACAAAGCTGCACGCAATTTATCCAAGCAACGCATAATCCACTGACCACGCAAGACCCGCGTTTCTCTCTCGCCCAGCTCTGGCCGCCAAAACGCCAACACCGTTCTATTTTGTGGTGAATGAATACTGGCGTTAACGTACTCGCATACTCGTCGGACATGGGCTCTTTCGCTGCGCGTTCGCCCGAGTAAAGGCCAATTGTCGCCACTTTCTTCAAGGTACTCAATAATCGCCATGGACTCTGAGAAGATCTCGCCATCCACTGACAATGCGGGTACGTAACCAAAAGGATTAATATTGAGATAACTGCCAGCAAGCGCTTCGCTGCTCACTTCTATCCGCCGATAGGCGATTTACTTGTAATTCAGCACCCATTCCACTCGCTCCGAGCTGTTGGAGCCTTTCGCACTGTAGAGAATAACGTCCATATTTTGCCCTAAAACGCTCTGTTCAATCAGCAGATGACTAGCGAAGCTTAACGCTTATCACGTCCGATACAGCACCTTCACCACATGCCAGCCGAATTTTGTTTTTACCAGATGTGGTGTAAGCACTTCGCCGCTAAAACACACTTTGTCAAACTGAGGAACCATCTGACCACGTTTGAACTCTCCCAAGTCACCACCGCGTTTACCGGATGGGCAAAGGGAATGCTTTTTGGCGAGTACGTGAAATTTTGCCCCTTTTTTCAGTTGCGCAATGATCTCTTCCGCTTGTTCTTTGTGTTTCACCAAAATGTGCAACGCCGCTGCTGTTTGGGCCATGCTATTCCCCTCAAAAATGTCAAAGTTCGCAAGTTTACCTGAAGTCCTCAATCGGGTCATTAATTGCTGATGAGATAGCTCTATCGCACTTTCGTCGTCGATATCCCTTGAAGGTGAGCCATTATGCAGTAAGATTGACAGTAAAAAATGACGTTAAGCAAGGTAACAGTATGGCTAAAGCCCCTAGTAAGGCAAATCAATCGCAGGGAATGCTGGTGTTTAAGCTGACACTAAAGCAAAATTTCGCTATTGGTACGCTCAAAGTTCGGGAGATCGTGCCATATTTGCCCACCACGCAAATTCCTTATTCGCACCGCCACGTCATCGGCACTGTGACGATTCGTAACCTGACCGTTCCAGTCATCGATATGTCGGCGGCGATTGGTTTTCGCCCGATTGATAAATCGGAATACAAAAATAGCTATTTGATCGTCACAGACTGCTTGCGCACTGTCGTGGCTTTTATGGTGCGTTCGATTGAGAAAATCATCGATTGTGACTGGCGCTCCATCGAGACGCCCCCAGCCAGTGCCGGACACAATGTGTTTGTCACTGGTATCACCCGTTACAACAATGAAATTGTGCAGATGTTGGACGTCGAACTGCTGCTTTCAAAAATTTACCCGCAGTATGAAAATACTAAGATTCCGATGCTCACCGACATTGAACGCGAACGACTCAAAGCATTAAGCATCTTGCTGGTGGATGACTCGTCGATTGCCCGTAAGCAGTTAAGCGATGCGTTGGACAGCATCAATATCTCTTACCAAATATGCAAAAACGGCGCGGATGCACTAGCATTAATGCGCCGTGAAGCCGAACAAGGTCGTCCGGTTGATTTACTGGTCAGCGACATTGAAATGCCGGGGTTGGATGGCTATGAATTGGCGTTTGAAGTACAAAACGATCCGGCGCTTAATCGCTCCTATCGTATTTTGCACACTTCGCTCTCGAGTGAAATTTGTGTTGACCGTGCCCATCAAGTGGGTGCGCACGAGGCTCTGGAAAAATTCAATGCTGGTGAGCTGGTAGAGGCCATGCTACGTGGGGCGCGAGCGCTTGAAAAATCCAAAGAGGCGGTGTAATCCGCCTCCTCTTTCCTTTACTTGCTTTCATTACTGTCGTTTCGGCATCGGATAGCTTTTGCTAATAAACTCCGTTTCTTCCACTTGGTTAACTTGGTTCGTGTATGAGGCAAGCGCGTACATCACATTGGCCAGCAAATTGCCATAGCGAAATAGGATTGGTGCGGGCGACTTCAGGCCACTGTGTTCAATCGCAACCAAGGCCCTTACTACCTTTTTCGCCTGACAGCGGCAAAGGTGCAATTGTGACGACACCGGATGACCACCCGGCAGCACAAATCCAGCGAAACCACCGGACAAGGCTTCACGCAGCGCGTCATAATCGGCAATCAATGCATCAACATCCTCTTCGCCGATCGCTAACTTACCACGCACTGAACCATTGAGGTGATAGATGTTCGCTTGCAGTCGGCTTAGCACCTGTTGCACCAGTGGGTCGAGCGGCTGCATGCTCAGGACGAGGCCAACTCGGCAGCAGAGTTCATCTGCGGCAATTTCAAAATCACACACAGGACTCTCTTCATAAATAAACGGATAACAGAGCTCTGCCATGACTTTACTGACGGGTTTCACAACGTATCTCCAGCCGATAAAAAAGGGAGTCAGTATACCTAACTCCCTTAAAATCATGAATATTTACCAGCGTTGAGCTTAGCCATTAGAGATCTGGCGGTGCCCTTCTTGCAAATGAACAAAATCGACCAAATCCTCACCAGACACTTGATACGCTTGACCAAAGCCTTTGACAAACAAACCCCGTTCAGCTTTTAAGTTGAATAAGACAAAATCTTCCAGTTGGCTTAAGCCTGCAACAATTTCACCAAAGCGCTCTTGCATCTGACCAATCACCTGCTGCCAAAGTTGGCTATCGCGCTCCACCACACTGGCGACCGCATCAAACGTCAGGCGTTTACGCGCAAATAGCTGCTTTGCAGAGTCTTCATCTTCGATCATCATCAAAGAGACTTGTGGATTCTCTAGGAGATTGCGTGCATGACGTGCGATTTGCGAAATCAGCACAAAGTAACCTTCTTGATTTTGTACAAAAGGCGCGTAGCTGACATTTGGGCGGCCATCTTTATCAACCGTCGCCAGTTGCAAGGTTTGACGCTCTTGGCGGAACTCTTTGATCTCCGGCTCTAAGCGGCCTTGTAGTCGTTCTTGTTTTACCTGCGGATCCATGACTTTCTCCTCACTCTTATTCTGTTACTTTGCAAACTCAGCTTGCATGGCTTTAAAACGCTCCACTTGCTGTGGAATCAGCTCACGCTTCTCATCACGGCCAAGGTAGATTTTAAAAATGTTTTCCCCACTCTGGGAGAAAAAGCCGAAATAGTGGCTCTCACGCCCCATAAAAGGCTTGCTCACTAAACCAACCGCTTTAACGTTGTCCAGCTTGAGATGGCCGTGCAGCTCACCTTGACGCCCCATCAGGTTGTAGTAGCCTCTCGCTTCTTTTCCTTTGGGAAACGGCGCTTTCACCTCAAATATCGAACCAAAAGCGTGAACTATCGTCGTCACTGGGCCGAAGTCGACCAGACTTTCCAATACAGACTGAGCCATTTCACCCGGTAGCATTACCACCATGTCGCTTGGCAAGGCACTGACCACATCCAGCTCTGACACATTAAGGCGTTCGGCCATTGCCCCCGGCAACAGCGTTGGTTCTTGTTGCAACAGTTCTGCGACTTTTGCTTGTAGTTCGTTCATTTTGCTTCCAAAAGTTCTTGGTTTATTCAATAAATTGCGCTGTTGTTACAGCGCAATATCGTAAATTTGCTGTTGTTGCTGCTGATACTCAGAGCTTAGTACTTGGATGCAAGCTTGAGCGAGTGTCACCGCCCAAAAGCTGCCTGCTAACGTTAGCACCAGACTCTGCCCATTCAGCTCAATTAACCCTTTTTGCTGCCAAACTTCAAACAGTGGACGCAGATACTCAAACGTATCTATTCCAGCAAAATCAGCTAGCTGGCAGGCTTGCAGCACACCGCGATCAAAACCCGATTTTAACGCTGAAAAAATTGGCTCTAAGCGGTGCTGCTTTGTCATCAGCATCAAGGGCACGCGTTGCTGTCTCATCGCTTCGAGATAGCTATCAAGCTGGCGCTCTTGCATCAAACCATAACCACCAATCGAGCCACCCGCACCACAACCAATTGGCAACACTTCAGCGTAGGTTTTTGCCAAACTGTTATACAAACTGCGCTCGCGATTGTCCGTCGCCCAGTGATTAACACTGAGCTGCTTGAGGTGGTGCGCTTGCATAAACTCAACACCCAGTTGATACATAGACGCCTTCTCTGCGGTGGTTGCGGGTGCAGGCAAACGGCCTTTTTCGACTAAGTTGAGCATGGGCGCGCTGCCACCAACGACCAGTTGATACAGATCTAAACCATGCGCACCGGTTGAGATGAAATCCTGCAGATCTTGCTGCAACACTTGCTCAGTTTGATGCGGTAAACCGTAAAGCAGATCAACAATGATGGGCGCTTCATCGTAACCAGCCAGCTCACTAATGCGAGAAAGCACTTGCTCTCTGTCGTCTAAGCGTTTGGCGCTGCGTCTTACTAAGGTATCAAAACTCTGCACGCCAAAGGAGAAACGGTTAAAACCACCTTTTAGCGTACTTTGATACATCTCATCGCTAAAACGGTTGATTCGGCCTTCTAAAGTGATTTCGCAGTCAGCCGCCAATGGAAAGCGGCTGCGCAGCATCGTGCCGAGCTGCTCGACCTGTTTCGGCGACAAGTCCGTTGGCGTTCCGCCGCCAACATAGACTGCATGAAACACGCCGTTTTGCGTCCAAGGCTGTGCCGCTTTGAGTTCAATTTCGGCCATCAAGGCGGCGAAATAGCTATCGACCAACTGACGGCTAGCCGCATTTTGGAAGAAATTACAAAAGGTACAGCGCACGCGACAAAATGGAATGTGCACATAAAGACAACGCTTTTGCTTGGTGCTCTCTTGCTGAGACATCAGCTGCTGGAACGTCGGACTCATTTTGTCCGCTGCCACGGGGCGACTTCCTCCCCCTGCGTGCGCAGCGTGTTTTTGTGCAAATGCAAACCGCAGTGGATCGGGGGTGTTCGCACCAAGAATCGATTGATCGTACTTCTCTAAATTAAGCGTCATAGTTACTCGCTTATTACTCGCCAGATGAAGCTTGGTGAGCCTAATTCTTTAAACTGGGCAAATGATAAAATCAGACAAATGATAATGCAATTGATAATTGATATTATTTGTATTGTAGGTAATAATCTCGCCCAGTTAGCTTGATTGGACAGTATGAACATTGTGAACTTACCTAGATATGTCTTCGCAGGAATGGCGTCTCTCGTGCTGCACGCTGCCATACTTTTTGTTGCAGATGAGAAGCAAGCCTTTGCTGCAACCGCTGGAAATCAATCTTCTTCCGTGGCGGTGAATCTTGTTGCGGTTAAGCCTCAGCCACCGGCAGCAAAAGTTGAGCCGCAACATCCACCCGTCAAAAAAAAACCAGTGGTAGAAGAGGCAAAAAAGCCTCAGCCAGAACCCATTCAACGAGAAAAAGTGCACAAGCCGGTTAAGAAAGAGGCTATCAAACCGCCAGTAAAAGCGCAGCCCGTCAAAGCCAAACAAACGCCAACAGTGGCAACGGACAAGGTTGAAACTCAAGCAGAGCAGACAGAAGTACAGCCGGCAGAAGTAAAGCAAAACGTGGCTGAAGATCCACAACCGAGCAGCAAACCGACACCAGCGCAGAGCGCGCAAGGGGCGAGCAGTTTACCAGTACTGGTCGACAGACCAAGTTATCTCGAAAGACCCGTGCCACCGAAATACCCTCGTCTTGCACAAAAAAGAGGCATCGAAGGCACCGCGATGATTGAGATTTGGCTCGATGAAAAAGGCGAGCAGATCAAATCGGTGCTGATCGCCTCCAGCGGCACAGAGATGTTGGATAACGCTGCGTTAAAAGCGACCAAAGCTTGGCGCTTCTCTCCACACGTTGAGAACGGCAGAAGAATGCCTTCTCGCATCAGAGTTCCCGTTCGTTTTTCATTGGATTAACTATGCAACATATACACGAACTACAGAGCCAACTTGGGCTAATGGCTTGGCCGCTAATCATTTGTTCCACTGTGATGGTGATGATCCTTGTCGAGCGTTCCATTCAAGTCGTGCTGAGTCTTGGGGTTGGTAAACGTGCCATTCGCCGTGAGTTGCACACTATTTCGCCCACCAATAACCTGCACATTGAACAGTTGGCCGAACGCCTAGCATTGAAGCGTCCACTGCTTTACAAAGGGGTCGCCATGTTACTGGCACATCACGCGTTTGCGAAATCCTTGCGAGAAGATGCCGCTGGAATGTGGCTACAAGAAAAACGCCATCAACTTCATTCTGGCTTACGCTTGCTCACTCTGATCGGCGTGCTCAGCCCTTTAATTGGCCTGCTCGGCACCGTACTGGGGCTGATTGAGATGTTTAAAGGCGTCGCGGCTTCCAGCGGTAATATCACTCCCAACGATCTCGCCGATGGTCTTGGCCTCGCAATGCGCACCACCGCCGCTGGCTTATTGATTGCCCTGCCCGCAATTGCAGGAGCGCAGTTACTTGGGCTTTGGGCAGATAGAGTGATGGCCAAACTGGAGCACACGCTCAACTACGTCAACTTGTGGCTGGAAGGCGTTGCCGTACAGCACGTTTCTCCACAAGCTCAGCGCACTGCGACCGAACTGACGACGGAGCTGAAATGATCAAAGCGCCGCCACCTGACAACTCGCATGGCTTAACACCCGATCTCACTCCACTGCTCGACATCATCTTCATTGTGATGGTGTTTTTGATGCTGACCGCAGCTGTTAAGCTCGATTCCATTGATGTTGACTTGCCAAGCAGCGATTCCAACGCCGCTGCACCAGTCGAAAAGCAGTCATTGACCATCAATATTTTGGCTGACGAGCCGCACTGGGCGATCAATGGTCAACGTTACATCGATTGGGACAACTTTACGCTCGCTTTAATTGAAGAAAGCAAAAACTCAGACAAACCCGTGGTGATTGGCGCAGATAAAACCGCCGACATTCAACATCTGGTGAGGGTGCTCGGATTTCTTCAAGAGAGCGGCATTAAAGCGACACAACTTCTTACCGAACCACCGCAATAAGAGATTTCATCTATGAAAAAGCAACTGACGACCGTCGCTGCGAGCATCGCTCTGCTTGGTACAGTGATGGTGAGCCAAACCGCCGCCGCAGAGGAACGCCTAATCAGCGCAGGCAGCGCCGTGACTGAGCTGGTTTTTGCCCTCCACGCTGAGAAAAGTTTAGTCGGCGTCGATGTCACGAGCCATCTACCCGATTCGGTATCACTGCCCAAAATTGGCTATCACCGCAGCCTCTCCGCTGAAGGATTACTGGCTCTAAACCCAACCACGCTCGTCGGCTCCGATGAAATGGGCCCAGCACCTGTGCTAGCACAGCTTAAATCCACCGGTGTGGATGTTAAAGTGGTCAACACCGACGCTGATGTTGACGGCTTGATGCAGCGTATCGACGATATTGCTCAACTAGTTGATCGAACCGCAGAAGCCTCTCAGTTGAAACAGATCGTGACCCAGCAAGTGGCCAAGCTCTCCAGCAATCAACCGGCCGAAAGCAGTAAAAAGAAAGTGCTGTTTCTTTTGATCCACGATGGTCGCGCGCCCAGCGTGGCTGGCAATGACACTACGCCAGATGCCATCATCAAGCTCGCTGGAGCCATCAACCCCGCCGCGACACAATTGAACTCATACAAACCGCTGTCAACAGAGGCCATGGTCGAAATGCAGCCCGATGTGATTTTGGTCAGTGGCCGAAGCTATGAAAAATTAGGCGGGCCGGATGCAATCATCAAGATGTTACCGCTACTTGCTGCAACCCCAGCTGGCATCAACAAACAGATAGTCACCATCGATGGGTCAGCCCTTGTGGGTGGCTTAGGTCTAAAAAGCTTAGCCGAAGCTGAGCGTCTTAATCAGCTTCTCTACACCAACTAGTGATCATCATGTTACGCCGTCTTTCTCTTGCCCAAGTGCTGTGCTTTTTTAGCTTGCTGTTAGTTGCAACCGCGGTCTCTTCAGTGACCGTCGGGCCGATGAACATCAGCGCCAATGACACTTTCCACAGCTTACTTAATTTAGGCGACTTACCAGCGCATATCGACATCGTGATCCGCGAGATCCGCCTGCCACGCACCTTGCTCTGTATGTTGGTCGGCGCGATCCTCGCGTTGTGTGGCGTAGTAATGCAAGGCTTGTTTCGTAACCCATTAGCCGAACCCGGCATCATCGGCGTCTCGGCCGGTGCCGCGCTCGGCGGCGCAGTGGCAATTGTCGGCCTTTCTCAAGTCAGTCACCTATATCCGCAGCTGATGAACTTGGCGATTTTGCCGCTGTTTAGCTTTCTCGGCGGTGCGGGCGCAACATGGCTTGTCTATCGTATTGGCGCGAGCGAGTTCGGTACGTCAGCCACCATCATGCTACTTGCGGGTGTCGCCATTAGCGCCATTTCTGGCGCGGTGATTGGCTATCTCAACTTTCTCGCCGACGATCAAACCTTGCGCGATCTCTCATTATGGTCGATGGGATCTCTCGCCGCCGCCAGTTGGTCATCCATCATGCTTGCACTGGTCACTATGCTGATTCTTTATGGTTACTTTGCCCGCAAAGCGATGCCACTCAACGCGCTGTTACTCGGAGAGGCCGAGGCGAGACACCTTGGCATTGACGTGCAATCACTCAAGCGAGGGCTGATCACTTTGGCGGCTGTAGGCGTCGGCGTAACGGTCAGCATTTGTGGCGCGGTCGGTTTTATCGGTTTGGTCATCCCTCATCTTGGCCGCATGCTCGCCGGACCGGATCATCGCAAGCTGATCCCCATTTCGGCGATGCTTGGTGCGTTGCTGCTGACAGCTGCCGATATGGTTGCACGCATCGCGGTTGCCCCCGCAGAACTGCCAGTGGGTATTGTCACAGCGGCGATTGGCGCTCCTTTCTTCATCTATCTGTTACTGCAACAAAAAGGAAAAATGCTGTGAGTGGACATGTCGTGCTAAGTGGTCGACAACTGGAGGTCAAATTTGGCTCTCGAGTGGTGCTAAACAAAGTCGATATTGATTTTCGAGCTGGCGAAGTGAGCGCATTGCTCGGTCCAAATGGCGCAGGCAAAAGTACCTTGCTCAAGCTGTTATGCCGCGAAATTTCATCGACAAACGAGATCGAATATTTCGGCAAAGCGGCTTCACAATGGCAGCCCGCCGAACTGTCCCGCCACCTCGGTCTTTTGCCGCAAAGCAGCGCACTCACCTTTCCTTTTCTGGCACGTGAAGTGGTCGAGCTGGGTGCGATCCCCTTAAGCCTGCCGCAGCATGAAGTCAGCCAACTGGCCCAAGATTACATGCAAAAGACCGATGTGTTACACCTTGCCGAAAGCGTCTACCCTTCGCTATCGGGCGGCGAAAAACAAAGGCTCCATTTAGCGAGGGTGCTGACACAATTACACCAAGCGGGGAAAGATAAAATCTTGATGTTGGATGAGCCGACTTCGGCACTCGATCTTGCCCACCAGCACAACACGTTGGCGATTGCGCGTCAGCTGGCCAAAGAGGAAAATGCGGCCGTCATCGTGGTCTTGCACGATCTAAACCTCGCTGCACAATATTCGGATCGTTTGGTCATCTTGCATCAAGGGAGAATTGCTGTAGACGCTGCGCCATGGCAAGCGTTAACGCCGCAGATAATTGAAAATGTCTATGGCTACAAAGCGCTGGTAGCTCAGCACCCAACTCTGGGCTTCCCACTGGTCCATGCCGCAGCATAACGCTCAAACGTGAAAATAAAAAAGCTCCGAAATTCGGAGCTTTTTTATTCTGCTAACTTAGCTGAATCAATGATTTACCTATCAGCCATTCCAACTCTTTCTCACTGCCCTCGCCAAACTGACTATCCACCATTTTATACAAACGATCGATGCCATTGGCGGCAAAATCATGGGCACGCTCTGCCGCCACGATGTGGTGAAACAGCAGACGGAGGATGGCACGGAATTGGTCATTTTCCAGTGCGGCTATCCAGCTATGAGAAAACTCACCCAGTCCTTTATCGAAATCAAGGTGCTCCACAAACAACTTAAAAATCCGCCCATCCAGTGCCGAGGTAAAGTCCGTTTTCTTTGGAAAATGGTGGCTTATCCCCGTACGTGAAATGCCTGTCTGTTGGCTAAGAGTGGTGTAGGACATTTTGTCGTACCCCAACCTCAGAAGTTGGTCAACAACCGCATCCATGATTTTCTGGATAGTGATTTCGGTATCTTCTTTACTACGCTTTGGCATATTTTCAGCTCTACTCTTTGTAAATACATCCTGCTCTACGTATGGAGCAGGAATGGTCATCGCGACTAGGGATCCGGCCCTTAGACTGCACACCGAAAATAAAATTACCTACTTTTTATGACGGTACTCTGCAATAAATGCCAGAGGCATGCCTAAGAGCAAATCCAAATCACAGAATATGCAACCAAATTAACAACAAATATTGTTATCAAATTGGATTTTCTATCTGCTTGGATAATCTTTTAATAGCGATAGATTATGTAAAATTTATTTATCACGAGATACTGTAATAAAATTCTCAAAGGTGCAACTAACGCGACGGGTTTACTGTACTACTAAACGGTTAAATCGGTTCAAAAATTGACAAAGATCACGTCATCCATTAACAAAAGCTAAAATGATAAGCGGGTTATGCTCACTGCGCTTAATCTGACTAGATAGAAACCGAGTGAGTCCGCTATAATCCCTTTTTTAAGTGAGGATTCGTTATGAGCATTGAGAAAGAAGAAAACGCCGTGTGTGAGGCCTGTGGCTGTGCTGGTGAGATTGGTTTCATTATTAAAGAAGGCGATGACGTTGCCGACGTCACTATTTATGCAAGTTCAAAAGAGTTACTGGAAGCAGAATTTGCGCGTTATTTAGAGTTGGCCAAGTCGGTGAATGAAAACGTTGAATTTAATACCAGCGAACTCAATTCTGAATCGACCGAATTAAAAGCGCGCTTTAAGTTTGAAGTGAGTGCAGAAAAACTGATTTTTGAATTAAAAAGTCGTTCTTTAGCGCGATAATACTAATTTGTTTAAATTATATGCAAACGAGTCTCTATGAGACTCGTTTTTATATCTGGCTATTTATTAAGGCCGTTTTCCTAAAGTAATAAAGAGCAACTTGGCGAATAGATTCTAATCAATTTGCAGCCACCTTCACCTTTCTCACCTGAGTAGAGTACACTGATACCTCGCTACTGTTCTCAAACTAGGATGTTGTCGTGACCCGATCTGTTCTGCTCTCTTTTTTATTGCTCTTGCCCTTGTCTCTTCATGCGCAAGCACTCGACCATTACCAGATCCTCAATCATCTGGATAACTACGGCAATTTAGACCTGCGAAACAAACCCTACACTTCGCTGCCAGACGGATTGAAAGTCAAAGGCAACCTCAACATCGGTAAAACAGCGATCAAAGCACTGCCACGAGATCTCGATATTCAAGGCAGCTTGGATGCGCGAAACAGCACGCTCACCACCGTCTATGCCGGTACTTCAATAAAAGGCTATGCCAACTTACTTGGCAGCCAAATCAAAAACTGGCCAGCAGGGGTGAAACTTGGCGGTTACCTTAATTTGACCGATACGCCGCTGGAAAAGCTGCCCAACGGCTTGGTCGTCAAAGGTGACCTCAGCGTGATTCGCACACCGCTAAAAAGCCTACCGGAAGGGATCGTGGTAGAAGGGAATCTGTATATCGGCGGATCGGCCTTAAGCGAGTTTCCCAATAAAATGACCGTCAAAGGCAACATTTTCCTCGGGGGTAACCGCATATCCAAATGGCCACAAGAGCTCAACCTTGGTGGCGCAGTGGCTCGCTAAAACAAATTATGACGTTGATGAGAAATTAAAAAAAAAAGCCGACCAATTGGACGACTTTTGTTTTGAACGGTTAAACGCTTATCTGCAATCCGCTTGTAACTGATTGTTGACCGGGTTGGCGTAGCTCGCCACCAAATAGTCTCTGGCACCCTCTGGGAGTTGATGCAATTTCTCGCTTAGTTGACGACGCACTGCTTGCGCAATCTCCGCACTTTCTTGGCCAGCGGCCAGACGGTTGATCGGATAGACGTGGTAGTTGGCATGAATTTGACGATCAATCTCTTGCGCCAATGCTTCTGGCGTTTCAAAAGCCCCTTGGATCACATCACCAAACGCGACATGCACTCGGCCTTTGTAGCCGACAATTCCCTGTATGATGCTTTCGATATCCTCAAACTCACCTTTCTCATAACGGCCATGCGTCGCTTTCTCGTACAACTCTTTCGCCTTGGCGATGTCGCACGGATCGTTCTCGTATGAGATGGAAACAGGAACAATTTTCAGCGCCGTCATGTAGTCAGCAAAGGCGATTTTTTGCTTGCGGCCTTCAACATGAAACATCTTTAAAATAGCGGGATCGGTAAAATCATTACCATCTTTTGCTCGGCCCTCTTTCTGCGCGATCCAAATCGAGTTACCGCTATCAAGAGAAAACTTGATATAGGAAGAGAGCTGGCCCAGCACTTTCATCATTTCACGCGGCGCTTTGACCGAACGTTTTACGATAAAGCTCTTGTTTAGCTTCATCAGCTCCGTGGCACACGGCTTTTTCAGTAGGTTATCACCTATCGCGATACGTACCGTTTTGTGTCCGTTGGTAAATAGCCCATAGTTGACCAACGCCGGGTCCATCGCAATATCACGGTGGTTGGAGACAAACAGATAGGCACTGTTGCGGTCAAGCTTATCGAGCCCGGTATACGTCACCCCGTCGGTGGTGCTCTCTAAAGTATCTTCTAGATAGCCTTTCACTACTAACTGGATGGCTTCAACAGAATCCAGCGTACGCCACTTGCGCTTCAGATAGAGACGCAGAAACGGTTTAACTAGTCCTTTGAACCAAGGACTACGCTGTGGAAAACGATGTTGCAATATCGCACTGATAAATTCATCGTCTTGGATCAGGCGCTCTATTGCCGCAGGAATTTCTTCGTCATTGTAAGGACGAATCTCTGCATAAGGATCGATATGGTCAGTCATTATTCTTTTCGTGTTTTAAAAAAGCTGGCACATTCTACGCATTGTTATTCGAGTACGCAGCTACCTTAGCCATAGTTTGAGGAAGGTCATACCAGTCAAATCACAAATATGACAATTTGTTGTGTTTCGGGTTCCTCAGACACCGCCGAAAACGGCCAATATCTAGGGCAAAAGTTGGCTTTTGCCTTCAGAGGCGGTAATCTTGGCGCCCCGAGATTTGAGGTACCTAAGATGAACTACGCGATTGAGTTTAAAAGCGAGCACCACCGCCACCTTTTCGCCACGGCGAGAAAGCGCACTTTGAAACATCAACTGGTGATTGTGCGCACTGGTCTTGCGCTGATAAAACTCGGCAAGCAAGAGTTCGCGGTCAAACCCGAGCAAGGATTTTGGATCCCACAAAACTGTTTAACCGCGCTGACGGTTCTGCCGCATACACAGCTAGAGCGGTGCGACCTTTCTCTTAGACTCAAAGAGTCGTTTCCAAGCAGTTCAGGCTACGTGACACTCACCCCCTTGATGAGTGCACTGTGCGACAAACTTGCCGTGACACCCGCTCACTCCGCTGCCCATAACGAATTGCTCGCCGTGCTCAAACGTGAGATCACCGAACTTGAACCATCTTCTTTGCCCAACCCGCTCAACGACGCGATAAATCATTGGGAGAAAGCGAGCAAAGCACTGCCAAATGAGGTCTATCTGGCTTTATTGGTGCGTGAAGCGATCAAACGCCAGCAATCCGGTGTGAGTAAAGATGCGATTGTCGAAGCATTGTTTGCGGGAAATTTAGCGCAGTGCGATCAAGCTTGTGAAGCCATCGCAGGGCGTATTCTCTAAGCGAGAAACTAGGGGGGCTTTTGAAAACGACACCGCCGCGAAATCGCGGCGGTAAGTCAAAAAGTACAAAAAGGAGAATGCGCGGTTTAAAAAGGCAGTTCGATTTGCATCATCACATCCCCTTCGGATGTATCGTGCCAACGGTAATCAAAGCGCATGCGAGGATGGCCTGCTTTTTTGTCGCCAAAACCAATACTAAAGAGCACACCATGGCTGCGTAACCACTCTTCTGTCGTCATGCTCTGCGCCTCTTTCTGGTACTCTTCTGGCAACCAGAAACCAATGCCGAAATGGTTGCTTGCTAAATTTTGACTGATTACAGGACTGTCTTCAGACTTAAGCGCCCATTCATCCCAATAATCTTTTTGTTGTGTGGTCTGTTGATCATCCAAATGCAGTATCACTGCATCGCTTTCATGCTCATCGATGCTCTGACATGCCTCATACATCTCATCTTCCAGCATCACCGAACGCTCTTCGGGTAGAACGCATGAAGCGTAAGCGTGTTGAGACAGCAGCAGATAAAAACTCGCGATGATCAGATTCTTCAGCATACTCATCAGACCTCTACTCAGAAGCGGGCATTGTCTTATACAGACACTTTTTAATCAATAATTTTGTGACCGATGCAGTAGTTAGCGTATGTAAGCTCTCTCCATTTTCAGCCGCCCGACGAATATCGGTACTTCTTATTTTTAGCTTCTCAGGGCAAGCCATCACTGACCAGCGCTTGAGTATTTCTTGCGCTTTATGGAAGTCTGCAAACTTAAAAAAGTTATCTGGTCCGATCACAAAGGTAATATCGGCATCAGGATACTTTTCTTGAATTTTTTCTAATAGGGCAAAAGTGGTGACGCTTTGACCTGGCTGGTATAACTCTTGCTCAAATGAGGAACGCTGAATGTTCGAGAGCGACAGATCCTCAATAAATGCGTCAAGCAGTTCGCACCGAGTTGGGTAATCGAGCATGGTTTTGCCCCACGCGTGGGCAATCGCCGGTTCCAACAGGACTAAGTCAAAATGGGACAGAGACTCGATCACACTTTTGTGACCCAAACTGGGGGGATTAAACGCGCTCCCAAATACAGCGATTTTCAGCATAAATGGTATTTACCCGGGCTTTGGAGTTTTCTCTTCAAATGAATCGGGTATGATACTACCAGTCTTGATTATTTTGTATTACTCATCTGGATTTACCCCTTCATGCGTACTTCAGATGACTTAAGCTTGCAGGAAAAGGAAACCGAAATGGAACAACTCATCCGCGATGAAATGCGTGTTCTCCCAACAATTGACCCGCATTTTGAAATTGAACGTCGCGTTTCTTTCATCAAACGAAAACTGCTTGAATCCGGGTGCAAAGCACTGGTTCTCGGTATCAGCGGCGGTGTCGATTCCACGACTTGCGGCCGTTTGGCACAGTTAGCCGTCAATGAGTTAAATGCAGAGAGTGGCACTAACACCTATCAATTTATCGCCGTACGCCTTCCTTATGGTGAGCAAAAAGACGAAGACGAAGCGCAGTTGGCGCTCTCGTTTATCCAGCCAACTCATTCCGTTTCTGTCAACATCAAACAAGGCGTCGACGGCTTACACGCAGCGTCACACCAAGCGCTAGAAGGCACGGGCTTAATTCCGAGCGATGCGGCCAAAGTAGACTTTGTTAAAGGTAACGTCAAAGCGCGTGCTCGCATGGTGGCGCAATACGAGATCGCCGGTTACGTAGGTGGTTTGGTGTTAGGAACGGATCACTCCGCAGAGAACATTACGGGTTTTTATACCAAATTTGGGGATGGCGCTTGCGATATGGCTCCCCTATTTGGCTTAAGTAAACGTCAGGTGCGACAAGTCGCCGCAACCTTGGGCGCGCCAGAATTGCTGGTGAAAAAGACGCCAACAGCAGATTTGGAAGAGCTCGCACCACAGAAGGCCGACGAAGATGCATTGAATCTGACGTACGAGCAGATTGACGATTTCCTCGAAGGCAAACCCGTCAGCCAAGCAGTGTCTGAGCGACTGATTACTATCTACAAAGCCACCCAACATAAACGTCAGCCTATTCCAACCATCTACGACTGAATAAGTCGCTGACATTACACCATGTAAAAAGCCAGTTGCGCTGTGCAACTGGCTTTTTGTTTACTGCGGATGAGAAAGTTGTGCGAGGTTAGCCAAGCTGGAAAGTCACATCCGACTCTGGTACGCAGCAACACGCTAGCGCTTTACCGTCACGTTTCTCTTCCTCCGACAGCGCAGGCACGTCCGGCTGATGAACGCGCCCTGCGGTGACCGTCACTTTGCATGCGCCACAAAATCCGGCGCGGCAACTGTAGCTCATCTCCAATCCTGCATTTTCCACTTGTTCGAGTAAAGGCTGCTGATTGTTGCCGTCAAATTCGTGCTCACCGAAGCGGATGGTCACGTTTTGCAGCGGTTTATTGGTTGCAGCAGAAACACCAAAAGCTTCTTGATGGTAATGGTTTTCAGGCAAGCCTTTTTTCAGTAATAGGCTCTTAGCTTTTTGCATAAAGCCATCTGGCCCGCAAACAAACACCTGACGCGTCTCAACCGCTGGGATCTGTTTGATGTGCGATAAGCTCAGCCGTCCTTTGAGCCCGAACCAATCCACTGGCGCTTGAGTTAAGGCGATTTTCACACTCAGGCCCGGATGCTGCGCTTTCAGCTGCTCTAACTCGTCACGGCACGGAATGTCTTCAACACTGCGGCACTGATGGTAAAACACCACATCGTCCATCGCTTGATGATCAGCCAAATAACGCAACATGGAGAGCATCGGAGTCACACCACTTCCGGCTGAGAGCAAAAGTAACGGGCTGTGTTTATCGGTGAGTTGAAACTGACCATCGGGCGTTTGCGCACTGAGCACATCACCGACAGCCAGATGCTCTGCCAACCAGTTCGATACGCGCCCACCTTCAATACGTTTGACCGAAATAGCATAACGCCCAGGTCGAGATGGGCTCGATGAGAGCGTATAGCGGCGCGCAATCCGGACTCCATCAATTTCAATTTCAATCGGTAGGTGCTGGCCGGGCTGGTAGATAGGCAATTGCCCCGACTTTGGCTCTAACCAAAAGGTGATAAAATCACGCGCTATGGTCTCTTTCTCAACACAAGTCAGTTCAATGCGCGCTGGCGAATTGTCTGGGTAGAACTCTCTCTCTTTGCTTTCGAGCACTTCTACGCGATCGCCCGCGCGGATCATCCCTTCATTAAGCGCCACTAGGTTCTGGCCAAAAAACACGCCGCCACGTTCATTGGCTCTAAATTGCAGCAAGGTTTTCAGCGGCTCTTTACTCTGGCGAAACTGACCTTTTTCTACATCCACTGTGGTCAATACGCAGCGCTCACACGGCTTGACGGCCTCAAATTCCACCTCGCCAATGCGAATACGTTTCCAACCATCCTCGGCAAACGCATCGGTATTACTCACCACTAAATTGGTGCGAAATTGATCCATCAGATGATGCTCAGGGCTGCGGCGATTCAGCTCCGCCAAAGACGCTTCACTGATCACAAGTAAGGGATAACCGTCGGCAAAACTGACGTTGTGCCCTACTTTCTCACGCACTCTGTTCGACTGTTCACCGCAAAACAACAATTCGACACGCTGCTGCAACACGTCACTAAACCAGTCGTCCGCTTCATCGGTGGTGGTATAGGCAATAAACTGATCTTTCCACACCTGCGCGGGTGCTTCTTGCATTTTAAAATCGCGGTAGCGAATCGTCAGTGATGGTTTGCCAATAGAGCTAAACACCACACCGTCAGCCACAAGCGCGGAAGAAATGGTCACCAATTGAGGATACTTGCGCGCCGTCACCATGCCACCATCGGCGGTTGCCAGCATAAAGCGGCGGTCAAAACTCAGCCCCTGCTTCTCGACCCAAGCACTGGAGAGGGACAGTCCACCGACCGATTTCACCGGAAACACGTTAATTTGTTTGAGAATGGCTTGTGACATGGGCTTCGCTTCCTTGTTATTTGGCGTAGAGCATATGATAACCAATTGATATCCATGTTAAAACGTTTTTAATTTGCAGAATGACAAACTGTAACCGCAATGAAAAAGCGGATGAAATGACAGACGCTTTCCTATATCATCCTGTCGCCTAAACGGTAGCGTTTGCGCAAACTGTTTAGGCTCCTTTCGGATCACAACTTTTGGTGGGAGCAACAATGACAACACTTACGATTACTCGTCCTGACGACTGGCACGTTCACCTACGCGATGGCGAGGTTTTAGCCGATACCGTTCGCGATATTAGCCGCTATAACGGTCGCGCACTGGTGATGCCCAATACCGTTCCTCCTGTTACCACCACCGAAATGGCGCACGCTTACCGCGAGCGTATTATGGCGCACCAACCCGCCGCCCAGTTTGAACCACTGATGGCGCTCTATCTTACCGACAACACTACCGCTGAAGAGATTCACCGCGCTAAAGCGAGTGGTATCGTCGTCGCGGCGAAACTCTACCCAGCTGGTGCAACGACAAACTCCGACTCTGGTGTAACTGACGTAAAGAAAATTTACCCAACGCTGCAAGCGATGCAAGACGCAGGTATGCTGCTGCTGGTACACGGCGAAGTGACTCATCACGATGTCGACATTTTCGACCGCGAAAAGACTTTCCTTGAAACGGTTTTAGCGCCGATTGTGAATGACTTCCCCGGTCTAAAAATCGTTTTAGAGCACATCACCACCTCAGACGCGGTCGACTTTGTCAACCAAGTGGGTGACAACGTGGCGGCAACCATTACCGCTCATCACTTGCTTTACAACCGCAATCACATGCTGGTTGGTGGCATCAAACCGCATTTTTACTGCTTGCCAGTACTAAAACGCAACACTCACCAACTGGCGCTACGCAAAGCGGCCACCAGCGGCAGCAAAAAGTTTTTCCTAGGGACCGATTCGGCTCCGCACGCTAAAGGGGCGAAAGAGTCCGCGTGTGGCTGCGCCGGCTCTTACACTGCGCACGCTGCACTTGAGCTCTATGCTGAAGTGTTTGAACAAGAGGGAAAACTGGAGAATCTAGAAGCGTTTGCAAGTCACAACGGCGCCGATTTCTACGATTTACCACGCAATGCAGACACCGTTACTCTCATCAAGCAAGCGTGGTCCGTTCCGGCTTCCATGCCATTTGGCGGTGATGAAGTAGTGCCTATCCGTGCGAACGAAACAATAGAGTGGGCCGTACAATAATCGATTGGTAACAAAAATCGCAATAAGGCCGCTGATTTTAGCGGCTTTTTTATTCCTTTCACATTTCATCATCTACGCTTATAAGTGACACTCGGAGCGGCAAACCAACCGTCTCTAATAATCTATAACAATGATTGACGGCGCGATATGCATCTAGATTTAGATATAAGAACTTTGTCCATTGTTTCCGTATTGGTCTCAACCGCCTACGGTATTGGCATGCTTATGCTAAAAGCGATTCAAACGACTCATATTCGCGGGTTACAAACGCTCGTCTTCGCTATCTTTTTGATTGTATTTGGCTTTCTGGCACTCAGTTTTGGCAACTCAACCACTTTCTGGCTATCAAAGATTCTCGCCAACAGTGCCATAGGTTTGGGATATGCCTTAATCGTCGCCGGGCTCAGCCAGTTCCGTCAAGCCTCATCCAACAGCACCACCATCGCATTAGCTGGTTTTCCTGTATTGGTGCTGTATCTGATTTTTTACTCTGAGTTCCAAATGTCGACCAACGCGAGAATCATTGTGTTGAGTATGTACATTTCTCTTTGTTGCGCGCTCAACGCCTATGTTGTCGCTCGCGGCGAAGCAAAAGATCACCCCATCGCAGTACGCCTGCTTTCAACCGCCTTTTCGCTGATGTCACTGTGGATGCTATTTCGCGCCGTGTTCACCTATCAAAGTGCAGAAATAGATGACTTTATGCTCGCGAGTGATATTCACCAAATCACTTTTCTGCTCTCGATTGCGATGATTTTGACGCTTGGCTTTACCTTCCCACTGATGGTCAACGCACGCTTGGTCACCAACATTTATAATACCTCGCTGCTTGATCCTCTCACCAATCTCTACAATCGACGAGCGATGGAAGATATGGTGCCACGCGAACTGTCGCGGGTCGAAAGAAACCATTCTGAGCTATCGATCATTTTGCTGGATATAGACCACTTCAAACAAGTCAACGATAAATATGGCCACCAAGTGGGGGATGTCACCTTGGCTGGGATCGGACAACTGCTCAATACACATTTGCGCGGACAGGATTTGTCATTTCGTATCGGTGGCGAAGAGTTTTTAATTTTGCTGCCCGGCACCAACTTAGACAGCGCGTTAGTGGTGGCAGAAAAGCTGCGGCAAATCATGGCAGAAACGCAATTTTCTCCCAAGCAACAAGAACCTTGCACCGCCAGTTTTGGCGTCGCGCAACTGCTGCAACACGACGAGTGGGATAGTTTGCTCAACCGAGCGGATGCGGCCTTGTATCTGGCAAAACGCAAAGGCCGCAACCGAGTCTGTTTGGTATCCGATATTTAAACCCGCAAAATAGCAAACTGGCCGATTATCCAGCGAACTGAGCGCGAATCTTTTGCACACCAGTGACAATAGCCACCACGATTAACCCCGCGAGCACCCCAATCATACCGTTAAGTAGCACTGGGAGCAGCGCATTAGCCAAGGTGTATGCCGAGAAATTCATTAACACAGGTTCAACCAGATGATGGATGGCCGGAACGTTGTGCACCACGATGCCTCCACCGACAAGGAACATAGCAGCCGTTCCCACTATCGTTAGCCCTTTCATTAGCTTAGGCGCAAAGCGAATCAAGCTCTGACCCAGCGTGTTGCCAATCCCCTTGCCTTGCGAGCGGCGTTCGAGATAAAAGCCAAGATCATCGAGTTTGACAATCGCCGCAACAAGGCCGTAGACACCGATGGTCATGACAAAAGCAATCAAGCTCACCACCAATATTTGCGCGCTGGTACTTTGCCCTTGCACCGTACCCAGTGCTATCACGATAATTTCCGCCGAAAGGATGAAATCAGTTCGTACCGCCCCTGCAATCTTCTGCTTTTCATAGGCCGCGATATCAGTAATCGCTTGTTCCGTTGCGATTTCCTTCTCTTTTGATGGTTGTGCATGATGCCACTTTTCAAGGATTTTCTCCGCGCCTTCAAAGCAAAGAAACAGACCACCGAGCAGAAGCAGCGGCATGATTAACCAAGGGACAAAAGCACTGATCAACAGCGCCGCAGGAACCAAAATGCATTTGTTTCTAAACGAGCCCTTGGCAACCGCCCAGACAACCGGAATTTCCCGCTCTGCGCTCACCCCAGACACTTGCTGGGCATTAAGTGCCAAATCATCCCCTAACACACCAGCCGTCTTTTTCGCCGCCACTTTAGAGATGACGGCCACATCATCCAACACGGTGGCAATGTCATCCAATAAGGTTAATAAACTCGCCCCTGCCATTTTATTGTCTCGTTATATAAATTACTGTATTTCAAAATGTAACAGCGGCCTTGATTCTTGCAAAGCAATAATTCAGATCGCGATGGGAAGCGCCTTCACTCGGTTGTTTTCGGCTCAGAGTCGATCTACCCTTGGCTCTTCATCCACAGGTACGCCTAAAGGGAATGCCATGCAAACAAGACAAACTTACCCCATCGGAACACCGGGACAAAAATGGGGAGAAGAGGAGCGCCTGGCTTGGCGAGCTCAAACTCACATTCAACGTGAATACCAAAGTGACGTGGTGCCAAAGATTCAAGCTTTGACCGAGCAGTTTGACGTCGCACAATATGGCGCGCTCTCTTACGACCCCGCCCGTTACCCGCTTTTTTGCCTCAAGAGCAAACATTGGGACGAATCAAAGCCAACGGTACTGATTACCGGGGGTGTACACGGCTATGAGACCAGCGGTGTGCATGGCGCTTTGCAGTTTATGGCAACCGAGGGCAAACGCTACGAATCTCACTTCAATCTGGTGTGCGCACCTTGTGTCAGCCCTTGGGGCTATGAAGTGATCAACCGTTGGAACCCCAACGCACTCGACCCGAATCGATCTTTCTATCCTAATAGCCCAGCAGAAGAATCGGCCAATTTGCTCAGTTTGGTGGCGGAGTTAGGCGATGTGCTGGTGCATTTCGATCTACACGAAACAACCGACAGCGACGAAAGCGAATTTCGCCCAGCGCTGGCAGCGCGTGATGGCCAAGAATTTGAACCCGGTAACATTCCGGATGGTTTTTACACCGTCGGCGACAGCGAAAACCCGCAGCCAGAGTTTCAAGCAGCGGTCATTGCTTGCGTGGCGAAAGTGACGCACATTGCGCCAGCGGATGAAAATGGCGAGATCATTGGCTCTCGCGTGGTGCAACATGGCGTGATCAACTACCCAATGGCGAAACTGGGGCTTTGCGGCGGCATCACGCAATGCCGTTTTGGCACCACCACGGAAGTTTATCCTGACAGCCCTAAAGTCACCGCCCAAGAGTGCAACGACGCACAAGTGGCAGCGATTGTCGGCAGTTTGGATTACGTGATCAGCACGCTTTAGAGCCAAACTCCACTTGGTTACAGCAAACGGCTTTTATACTGCTCCGGGGTTAGCCCGGAGTATTTTTTAAACATCGAAATGAATGGGCTCGCCTGATTGTAACCCAGTGTCAGCGCCACCTCTTTTACCGTTTGCCCTTTGCGCAACAGCTCCATCGAGTAAAGATAACGCACGCGCAGCCGCCACTCGGTAAAACTCATCCCTAATTCACTCTGACAATGCCGCGCAAGTGTGCGCTCTGTGGTGTGTACGCGCTCCGCCCAAGCAGAAAGCGGCGTACCGTCGGTCGGATTTTCTTCCACATACGCCAGCACAGGCGCCAGATATTTATTGTTCGACGAGGGCAAAAAGTGGTGTTCGGTTTTTTGCGTCGCAAGCTGATCGAGCAATACCTGTACCAAACGTTTGTCAGCATCACTTTGCGCCACACTGATATCACGAGCGCGAAAATCTTCAATGATCGCCGACACAATGGGCGTAATCTTGATCAAACTGGTTTTGGCGGGAAATTGATCCGTCAAACTGCTGGAGATATTCATTGAGCAATATTCAAGCGGGCGACGATTGTAACTCTTGTGTGTCACGGCCGGAGGCACCCAAATAGCCAAATGCGGCGGCGCAAGAAAGCGGGTGCCTTGTGCTTCCATCTCCAGAATGCCGCCACTGATCAGCTGCACTTGCCCCCACGGATGACTGTGCGCACGCGTCTCGGTATTGGACAGAAACGCCTCAAAGTTCATGAATACGTCGGATGGTGCCCGCTCTATCGATAAAGAAGGATGAAGGTTTCGCGTCTTTTTTTTCAAACTTGTCTTCCTGTCACGCGCAATGTCTGATTGGAGATACATATAATTATACAGACCTGCCAAACTTTAATTCAACTTACATAGTGCGAGCAGGATCTCATGGTGTATCTTCTTCCGTTATTCACAGTATTCATCTGGGGTGGCAATTCGATTGTCAATAAACTCGCTGCTTCCACCATCGAACCCAGTGCGATGAGCTTCTATCGCTGGTTTGTGGCGATGGTGATTTTAACGCCATTTTGTCTGCCGGGAGTCATTCGCCAGTGGGCGACCATCAAGCCTCACCTCACTAAACTGGCGTTTCTGGCAATGTTAGGGATGGTGCTCAATCAGTCGCTCGGTTACTACGCCGGGCTCACCACATCGGCATCGAACATGTCCCTTATCACTTCGCTGGTGCCGCTGCTGAGCGTATTTTTAAGTCTGCCCTTGCTTGGTAAAAAGATTTCACCACTGAGTCTGGTTGGCGGAGTCGTCTCACTGGCAGGCTTAGCGTTGATGCTCGGCGAAGGCGACCCAAGCTACTTTTTCCACCAACCCATTACACCGGGAGATGGTTTGATGGTACTTGCCGCTATCGTCTACGCCGCCTATTGCGTGCTGCTCAAGCGCTGGAAAATGCCGATGTCTAATTGGACACTGATTTACATGCAAGGCTTGTTTGCCGTGGCCATGCTCACGCCGCTTTGGCTGACCAGCGAGCAGTTGCAACCGTCATCGGCTGCGTTACCACTGATTTTGTACGCTGGCATTGCTGCGTCGATTCTTGCTCCCTGGATGTGGGTTAAGGCCATCGACACCATCGGAGCCGACTCCAGCGCAATGTTCATGAATCTGCTTCCGGTGGTTTCCGTCACATTGGCAACCACCTTGTTGGATGAACAGATCTATCTCTACCATTTCACGGGGGGATTGATGGTGGTCAGCGGCGTCATTCTATCGCAGATTAAACGGCGTAAAAAAAGTGTCCCCGGGCCGGCAGAAGTCTCCACTGCCAGTATCTCTTAGCCCAAAAATCACTTTATTGCGCCACACAGGTTAAACTGATTGCCAATAAGTAACATCTTTGTTATCAAGTGTCTGGTATTTTTGCCAACAAAGGATTGCTCTATGAGTCGTGGTCAACGCAATATTACTCTTCGTTTTCTCGCTGAACCGAGTGACGTCAACTTCGGTGGCAAAGTCCACGGCGGCGCCGTCATGAAATGGATCGATTTGGCCGCTTACGCCTGTTCTGCCGCTTGGAGTGGTAAGTATTGCATTACAGCCTACGCCGGGGGAATTCGTTTTGTCGCCCCGATCCACGTCGGCAATCTGGTCGAAGTCAGCGCAAAAGTGATCTACACGGGAACCACATCCATGCACATTGCCATCGATGTGCAAGCCAGCGATCCTAAAGATCTAAAAAATCGCTTAACCACTCACTGTATTGTGATCATGGTTGCCGTCGACCAAGAAGGGACACCGACGCCTATTCAAAAGTGGGTGCCAGAAACCGATGAAGACAAAGCGCTGGAACAATCTGCGATTAGGTTGATGAACATGCGCAAAGAGATCGGTGAAGAGATGGAAGCACACGTTAAGTATCTCAAATAACGAATTCCTTAAGCTCTGCGCGCAGCCGTCGCGCAGAGTCTGCTCCCAATTTCGACGAATACACTGCTCTTGTTACATCATCCTGAAACCAATCTGTCATAAATTCTTCATTCATCTTTGCTCTAATCGCAATATTCCAACGACCAGCACAGGCTCATCAATTGAAACTTCAGGAAACGACACTGAGTGAAACTACCCTTTCCAATCTAAAATCCGTCGAATACCAGTGGGTTAGAACCATGTATGTGGAAGGTTATAACAATGATGAGATCAACCACTACATTCGCACTTGCTTTGGCGGTGACTCTACGTTTGCCGATCTGTTTCGCAAAGTCGCGCTGCAGCAAGAAAGCCTTTATACCTTGCTGCAATACTTAGGCTGCGCCCCGTCCAGTCGAGAGTTTTAACCCCCCTCTTTTCCCGTTCTTTCAAGCTCGCGGTTATTTTTGTGAACTGATACGCATCAGGTGTTCATGCATCTGGGAGAATTATCGCTAAATGGGTAGTCTTCTCACGTCTGAAACATAATTTACAGATATAAAAAAGCCTGAGTCTAAACTCAGGCATCTGGTTACAAAAACTGTTAGTTTTTAAGCGTAAGGAACAAAGCTAACAGCCAGCTATGCGTAACGCCAGAAATGCCTTTGCTACTGATCGGCGGCCAAACCAAGAGTGTAGACAAAGGACAAATAAATGAGCGACCTGTTACGGTCGCTCTTATTCTTATACTTTCCAGTTAATGCCTTAGCGATTAACCTTTCACACCACCGGCAGTTAAACCACCAACTAGCCAGCGCTGTGCGAGTAAGAAAACGATCGTGATTGGCAGTGCAGACAACACAGCAGCAGCGGCAAAGTCGCCCCACAGGTAGTTTTGTGGGTATAGATACTGCTGCATTCCAACCGCTAATGTGTACGAGTTTACATCAGAAAGCAGTAGTGATGCCACAGGAACTTCACCTACTACACCGATAAACGACAGAATAAACACCACCGCGAGGATTGGCACAGACAATGGCAGAAGCACCAAACGGAATGCTTGCCAAGGTGTTGCGCCATCTAACGCCGCCGCTTCTTCCAGCGAGTTATCGATAGTTTCAAAGTACCCTTTGATCGTCCAGACATGCAGCGCAATACCACCTAAGTAAGAGAAGATCAAACCGCCGTGCGTATTCAAACCAAGGAAAGGAATGTACTGACCTAGTTTGTCGAACAGAGCATAAAGTGCTACCAGAGCCAATACCGCTGGGAACATCTGGAAAATCATCATCGCTTTTAGGATAGTGTCTTTGCCTTTAAAGCGCAGACGTGCAAACGCATAAGCCGATGTGGTAGAGAGGGCCACAATCAGCACTGATGTGATGCCTGCTACTTTCACCGAGTTCCATAGCCAAGTGAGTACTGGGAATGGTGGTGGCGTGACACTGCCATCCGCGTTAGTCACGGCAAAGCCGAGTGCCAACTTCCAGTGCTCCAGTGATGGGTTATCTGGGATCAAGCTGCCTGTCGCAAAGTTACCTTCACGGAATGAGATCGCGACGATCATCAACAGCGGGAAGATAATCATTGAGAGGAAAACCCACAGAGCAATATGCGTCGCCCAGACACGGTATTTAAGAGAGTTACCTTGTACCATTGCCATTTTTACTGCTCCTTAGTTCTGAGATAGCTTAGTGAAACGCAAGTTAAGCAGTGCTAATGCGCCAACCAGTAAGAAAATCAACGTTGCGATGGCACTCGCCAAACCGAAGTCTTGACCGCCGCCGCCTTCAAACGCGATGCGGTAGGTGTAGCTAACCAAAAGGTCAGTGTAACCTGCGGGTTCTGAAGTGCCGATCATGTTCGGGCCACCAGAGGTCAATAGCTGAATCATCACAAAGTTGTTGAAGTTAAACGCGAAACTGGCAATCAGCAGTGGCGTTAGCGGTTTGATCATCAGTGGCAATGTTACGCGAGTGAAGTTATGCACAAAGTTCGCCCCGTCAATCGCAGACGCTTCGTAGAGATCTTCAGGAATCGCTTTAAGTAGACCCATACACAGGATCATCATGTAAGGGAAGCCAAGCCAAGTGTTGACGATCAACACCATGCTTTTCGCCATGATCGGATCTGAGAACCAACTTGGGCTGATACCAAACAGCGCGTTCAGTACCATGTTGATCTCACCAAAGCTTTGGTTAAACAAACCTTTAAAGATCAAGATGGAGATAAACGCAGGAACAGCGTAAGGCAAAATCAGCAGAACACGATAAATTGCGCGACCTTTTAGCTCTTCCCACTGCACCACGCTGGCTAATACGAGACCAATCATCAGGGTGAAAGCGACAGTCAAAATCGAGAACACCACGGTCCAGATGAAGATGCTGATGAAAGGTTCTTTGATGCCTTCATCTTTCCATACACGCTCAAAGTTATCGGTACCAATTTGCACCACAAAGCCCGGAGAAACGGTACTACCCACAAACTCGCCTTGCTCGTTGATCGCTTGGTAGAAACCAACATCCATATTCGGCTTAAGCAGCTCGCCCGTTTGGTTGTTTTTCAGTGTCTCACCATCGGCTTGCATGGTGTACAGCGGTACAACCCCAGCAAACTTACGAAGGCCGCTCATGCGGATCTCTTCACCGCCAGGGAGATGCAGATCGATGCTGTTCAGCGCGCTACGGTTACTCACGATAGTTTTGATCGGCTCAACTTCGCCAATCGGCGTTTCTACTGGCATCAGACTCAGCTCAGAAGGCGCAGCGCCTATCGCGAAATCGTCCGTTGAAAGTGACACGTCACCATCTTTAATCACAATGCGATAGCCTGCATCGGTTTTGTATAGGGTGAATGGATAACTTTCACCGCTTTGGAAAGTGCGATCGAGTAAAACGGTTTGCGCGCGCTCCAAAGAAAGTTGGTTTTTAGCACTGTAGTTGGTAAACGCGAGACCGACGGTATACGCCAACGGGAAAAGAATGAACAAGATCATTCCGGCGATACCAGGGTAAATGTAGCGGTGTGCGTACGTCTTTTTACTACCAAAAATATACAATGCCAACGCAGTAAGAATGATAGTGAGCATTGCAAACGCAACCTCACCTCGGGAATACATCAGAATTGTTGCGTATCCGTTAAGAATGCCGATGGTGCCAAGAAGTGCCCACTTGATAAGCACTTTTTTACTGCCCGGCACACTGGTTGCTGGAGCTGTCATAGCATCTGTACCTTGAACTGACTGCATAGGAAACCTGCTAGCGATATAAAAACATAAAAGAGAGAAAAGTGAGGAGGAGTTACCCCCTCCTCAAAAGGGTATTTATTTAGTCATTTGTTTTTCTGCGTCTGCCAGTGCTGCATCCACAGTTTGACGACCATCAACAACGTTGACGATAGAGTTCTTCGCCGCACCCCAGAATGCACCCATTTGAGGGATGTTTGGCATGATTTCGCCGTTCATTGCGTTGTCCATGGTCGCAGCGATACGAGCATCTGCATCCAGTTCACGTTGGAAAGAGTTCAACGCAACCGCACCTAGTGGTTTATCGTTGTTCACCATACGTAGACCATCGTTGGTTAGCAGGTAGTTTTCGATAAACTCAACCGCTAGGTCTTTGTTTGGCGATGCCGTTGAGATACCAGCGGTCAGAACGCCAACGAACGGTTTAGAAGACTGGCCGTTGAATTTCGGCAAAGTGGTTACACCGTAGTTGATGCCCGATTTCTCAACGTTACCCCAAGACCAAGGACCGTTGATGGTCATGGCTGTTTTGCCTTGGTTAAACGCCGATTCAGACACTGAGTAATCCATATCCGCAGAGATAACGCCTTTATCAACCAGTGATTTGACGAACTTCATCGCGTCTTTCACGCCGTCTTTTGCGATACCTGCGTCTTTCACGTCGTAACCTTCAGAGGTGTACTTGAACGCATAGCCGCCATCAGCCGCCATCAGAGGCCAAGTGAAGTACGGTTCTTTTAGGTTCCACATGATGGCTGATTTGCCTTGTTTTTTCAGTTTCGCGTCCAACGCTTCCACTTCTTCCCAGCTCTTAGGCGGGTTTGGCACCAAATCTTTGTTGTAGATAAGTGACAGTGCTTCAACTGCCACTGGGTAACCGATCAGTTTGCCGTCGTATTTCACTGCATCCCATGCGAAATCAACGATGCCTTCTTTGATTCTTTGCGAAGGTTTGATTTCAACTAGGAGACCCGCTTCTGCATAACCGCCAAAACGGTCGTGCGCCCAAAATACGATATCAGGACCATCGCCAGTCGCTGCCGTTTGTGGGAATTTGTCCTGCAGGCCGTCTGGGTGTGCGACGGTCACTTTAATGCCCGTTTCCGCTTCAAATTTCTTACCAACTTCAGCAAGACCGTTATAGCCTTTGTCGCCGTTGATCCAAATTGTCAGTTGTCCTTCTTCGATGGCAGCATTCGCACCAAAAGAACCCAGTGCAACAAGAGTACCTAGTGCTACAGCGCTTAGAGCATTTTTCATGTTCGTATCCTTTTTATATTTTGATGTAGGGCTACTCCACAGAGGGTGAGCCGTATTTCGACATGTATCATCTGAAAAATACCGCTATGACTCATCCTCCTATCCTCTACGCCCTCGATATTATGGCGCATTTTCGTGATCTGCATCGTTACCGTACCGCGACCTAAATCACAAAATAGTCACTTGATGTGATCGAATTCATATTTGCAACATTGATTATTGTGATGTTTGACCACTCTGCGTTGGCAGGCAAGTTTATCGCTCCTCCCTGACTACTCCCCCTACAATAAATTGTGACAGGAGGATGTCGGCTTGCTCAGGATCGAAGAAACTTCACTCATCCAAGAGTGGATGGTAAGAACCCTTTCCAGCAGAGTCTGATTAGACCCATTTTTCGCTGGTTTTAGCATAGCCATGCGGGTGAAATAGCATACGTTAAGATGTTAGTGGTAATTATTCACGGGGGAGGCATCTTAATAATGTGGGGGAGAAAAACCCGTATTTGGCCATGGCGGGTAGCACTTTCAATCTGAAAATGGTTAAAGTGCTACCCTATTTTCTTACTACATCCCTGCTTACCGATTCCTACTGTTACTGTCCGCTTCGATAATTCATATAATGATGGGCAGTGAATTATAAAAAAATTGATCGAGGACGAGCTAAATGGCGAGTGTCACGTTAAAAAATGTTTGTAAAGCGTATGGCGACGTAATGATTTCTAAAAACGTCGACTTAGAGATCCACGAGGGCGAATTCGTCGTTTTCGTCGGACCATCAGGCTGTGGTAAATCGACTCTATTGCGTTGCATCGCAGGGTTGGAAGACATCACCTCCGGCGACCTTTACATCGGTGATAAACGAATGAACGATGTTGAGCCATCTAAACGTGGCGTTGGCATGGTTTTCCAGTCTTACGCGCTCTACCCTCACTTGAATCTGTATGACAACATGTCTTTTGGCCTCAAACTGGCAAAAGCAGACAAGAAAGAGATCGACAAACGCGTTGAACAGGCGGCTGAAATTCTTCAGTTGGGTCACTTACTAGAACGCTTACCAAAAGCCCTATCCGGCGGTCAGCGCCAGCGTGTCGCGATTGGCCGTACTCTGGTTTCTCAACCAAACGTGTTCCTGCTTGATGAACCGCTTTCTAACCTTGATGCGGCGCTGCGTGTCCAGATGCGCGCGCAGATCACTAAACTGCAACGCCAGCTTGGCTGCACCATGATTTACGTTACCCACGACCAAGTGGAAGCGATGACCATGGCCGACAAGATTGTCGTGCTGGATGGCGGTTTCGTTTCGCAAGTGGGTAAGCCGCTTGAACTTTACCACTACCCACAAAACCGTTTTGTTGCTGGCTTTATCGGTTCACCAAAAATGAACTTCATGAGCGTGATGATTGAAGATGCCGAAGCCAATCAGGTGAAAGTGAAACTGTCGAACGGCACCTCGTTCTGGATCCCGGTTGACGGCACAACGGTAAATAAAGGCGATCGTATGTCTCTAGGCGTGCGTCCTGAGCATTTAGTGTCGGCACAAGACGGTGACGCAGTCATCGACGGTGAAGTGATGATCGTCGAAAAACTGGGTAACGAAACGCAAGCCTACCTCAACTTAGAAAGTGCGGATGCGGACGTGATTTATCGCCAACCTGATACGCTTGATGTGGAAGCGGGCGATCGCTTGGAGATCGGCATCCCAGCGCACCGTTGCCACTTGTTCCACAGCGATGGCCGTGCTTGCAAACGTCTGTTTAATGAAAAAGGCGTCGAGCGTTAATTTCACCCTCTTCGCTATGCATTCAAGTTGCTAAATCAACGCCTTCTTTGTGGAAGGCGTTTTTATTGACACGATGGTCTATGACGGCGCGTCCGCTCAACAGCAGCGCCCAGACTTTCAAACAAACAAAAAGGGAAGCCGTGCTTCCCTTTCGTCTATCCATGCTTCACTGAATGGTTAGCTTAGTGGATCGGTGCGTCACCTTTCGCTGCAAACTGACCGAAATACTGCTCTAGTACTTCCGGAGTCAGTTTACCTTCCGCTTCTAACTTCTTTAGTTCTGCAACAATCGCTTGTTGCTCTTCTAGAGAAGGCAGTTTTACTTCTGGTTCTTGTGCCACTTCCGCAGACATTGCTTGCAGCTCTTTTTCAAAATCCGTCATGGTTCTTACCTAAAACATCGAAACTAAGCGGAATTCTACCTGACTCTACAGTTTGAAGCTACCTACCATGGAATCGAGGCGTTGTGACAACAAGCGAAGGTCACGGCTCGCCTCGGCAAGCTCTTCTGCGGTGTTGGTGGTCACCTCGTTAATGGCATTAATTTCTTCGATATTTTGGTTGATGGTATGCACTACTGTCGATTGCTCTTCCGTCGCAGTGGCGACTTGAGTGTTGCGATCAGATATGTCAGAAATACGCTCAGAGATACTCACCAGCACATGCACCGCTTCATCGGTCGCTTCCACCCCTTCAAAGGTCACGGTTTTACCCGCTTCCATCGCGGTCACCGCATCTTTGGCATCACTTTGCAACTGGTTGATCATTTTCTGAATCTCTTCAGTTGACGACGCGGTGCGACTGGCGAGATTACGCACTTCATCCGCCACCACCGCAAAACCACGACCTTGCTCTCCTGCACGCGCCGCTTCAATCGCTGCGTTCAGTGCTAACAAGTTGGTTTGGTCGGAGATATCGCGAATCACATCCAAAATCGAGCCAATGTCTCTGGTTGTGGTTGCCAGTTGCGTCACCACTTGGCTGGTTGCTTCCACATCATCCGCTAAACGGGCAATGACGTTTTTCGCTTTAGACACCACTTCACGCCCCAGTTTGGTGTTGTCTGACGCTTGGTTGGCGGTATCGGCTGCGGTTGCTGCGTTGGACGCAATCTCGCTGATGGTCGCCCCCATCTGGTTGATCGCGGTGACCACTTGGATGGTTTGATCTCTTTGCTCTTGGCTGTTGTTGTGGGTGGTGGATGCTTTCGAAGAGACACTCTCCGCCGCTTCACTGAGCGACATACTGGTTGACGCCACTTCTTTCATGGTGGCGTGGATTTTCTCAATGAAGCCATTGAAACCCGATGAAAGCTGAGCGATCTCATCTTGCCCTTTCACTTCAATCCGTTGAGAAAGATCGCCTTCGCCTTTACCCAAATCAGTAAAACGCAGCGCAATTTGCTGGATCGGCTTGGTGATGCTGTTGGCCAAAAACACGCCCATAAGAATGAAGATAATTGCCACTACACCAGTGGTAATCATCATTTGCGTCGCAGCGGCGTTCAGCTCCATAAACACCTCTTCGACGGGTACAACGCCGACCACAAACCAGTCCATCGATGGCACATAGGCACTGGCTACAAACACATCTTGGCCACCCATTTCAATTTGCAGCACGGTCGGTTTGCTTTTATTAAGCAGTGCAACTGAGTTGGAGTCAATGTAGGAAGAAAGCGGTTTACCTACCGCCTGCTTGTCGCGGTGAATTTGGATTTTACCCGCGCTATCTACCAGAAACACATAGCCGCTGTCTTCAATTTGGAAGCCGTTCAGTTTATCTACCATCTCATCCATCGACTTGGATACGCCAGACATGGTAAAGCCACTCAGATGCTGGTAGTTGGCAAACATTTTCACCTCGCCATTGGCTTCGGTAAAAATGCTCACCATGGTTTGTTTACCCGAGTTGGTAAAGCCAAAAAACCAGCCATCTTGCGAGTGATTGAGCTGACGTAGAAAACCATTTTGGTTCCAGTAATACGCGGTCTGACGGTTTGCAACCGACGCATCGTTAAGCTGATACTGCTCTTTGACGTTATTCAGTTGCTTAATCAGCTTGGTCTGACCTTGCGGGTCAGCCGTGTCACGCACACTTTCACGTACAAACTCATTTTTTGCCAACTGCTCTGCAGCGGAGAGCAGCTGAGACACATCCTTGTCTACTTGCAGGTTAATTTGGTTCAAGATCAAGGGCAGTTCGATATCAACCAAACGATGGCTGATAACGTCTCTTGATTGTTTCTGCGCCATGATACCCAGCAAAATGGTGGAAGCAAGGACAGCAAAAGTTATCCCGATGACAACTTTTTGTTTAATGCTCAGGGAGTGAAGATTCATCATATTTGGACCTTTAATTAGAATCACTTTCTGTGTGGTGCCTGCGCACAATGCGCTTAGACTGGCAAATGCTTTTAAAGAATAGTCTATTACATTCTCATGGACGGAAAATATATCGGCTAAGTCTGCAAAAACTGGAGAAAAACCGTCATAGCGCGATTTTTTACCTCAATCTGTTGATCTCCTCTTGAGATCACTTGCTCAGCCCCCATAACAATCAACGAAAAAATAACGGAACTTTCTTTACTTTTTGTGAACAAAGACAAAAAACTCAATTGATGTAAGTAACCATGCAACACGCTCATTTTGAAGGATTAAAAAGCTATCTTGAGGGCCAAGTCGTTGGTCAGCATGAATTAGTCAAACAACTGCTTATCGCACTTCTCGCCGACGGACACATTCTGGTCGAAGGGCCTCCGGGGCTGGCCAAAACTCGCGCGGTCAAAAGCCTAGGCGATTGTATCGAAGGGGATTTTCACCGCATTCAGTTCACGCCAGACCTTTTACCTGCCGATTTGACCGGAACCGACATTTTTCGCCCGGAAACGGGAGACTTCACTTTCCAAGCAGGCCCGATTTTCAATAGCTTGATCCTCGCCGATGAAATCAACCGCGCGCCCGCTAAAGTGCAAGCCGCGATGCTGGAAGCGATGGCCGAGGGCCAAGTGACCGCAGGGCGCCATACCTACCCGCTACCGGATCTTTTTTTGGTGATGGCGACGCAAAACCCGATTGAACAGGAAGGCACTTATTCCCTGCCGGAAGCGCAATTGGACCGTTTTCTCTTGCATCTTGAGGTCGATTTCCCAGATGAAGATAATGAGCTTGCCATTTTGCGCATCAACCGGGGGGAAGCCAAAGGCGAAAAGGCGGTGGACAAACCACGCGTAACACAGCCTGAGATCTTTGCGGCGCGCCAAGCCGTGCTCAACGTGCACATGGCGGAAACCTTGGAGCGTTATCTGGTGCGTCTGGTGATGGCAACCCGTGCTCCTCAGCAGTACAGCGATGAGCTGGCGGGCTGGATCACGATGGGCGTCAGTCCAAGGGCTACCATCGCGCTGGACCGATGCGCTCGCGCACACGCTTGGCTTAGTGGCCGCGATTACGTCACACCTGCCGACATTCAAGCCATGGCGTACCCAGTGCTACGCCACCGAATCATGCTGAGCTATCAAGCGCAGGCAGAAGGCGTCACCGCCAATCAGGTGATTGACAAACTCCTCACTCTGGTTGGCAGCGTGTAACTTATGGCTCAGTTTGCACTGCCACCGCACAGCAACGGGGTTACTTTGTCGCTGGAAGAGCTTTTGTACTACAAAAGCCAATCGATACGCTGGCAGCCTCCGGCACGCTCACTTTGGTCCGTGCTTGGCGGGATGAACAGCAGCCGCCAGCGCGGTCGAGGAATGGACTTTGAAGAGGTACGCCAGTATCAGGCTGGTGATGATATTCGCAGTATTGACTGGCGCGTCACCGCCAGAACCGGTAAGCCGCACACCAAGTTATTCAGCGAAGACAAACAGCAATCGGTGCTGATTTATCTCGATTTGGGGCCAGATATGCTGTTCGGTTCTCAATATCTGTATAAATCAGTTCAAGCCGCCCATCTCGCCGCCGTTTTGATATGGACCACGCTCAGTAAGAAAGATAGGATTGGCGCGCTCATCGATACGGGCTCAGAGCTGCTGGAGTTTAAGCCAACCAGTCTGGTCAAAGGTGGGCTGACGATACTTAACGCCATCCTAAACGCTCACAATCGTGTCGTTGCAGATAGCCCTACTCATCTCAACAGAGCCGCAGTAATACCGCGACTGCAACGGATGTCGGCCAAAGGCAGTGAGATCATTTTTATCAGCGATTTTGTGCGTTTTGCTCCATCGGTACTTGAACAGATCGCGACGCTGAAACAGCATCATAGCGTGCGATTAGTGCAATTGTATGACCCGCTAGAGTACGGTGAAACCGATTATCGGGGCCAGTTGAAGCTGACCAACGGGCAAACCTCACGCTGGTTTAATTTTGGTTGTAAACAACAAAAAATGGACTTAAAAAATAACTTTGAACAGCATCAGCAGCAGCTTCGTCTGTTAAGTTATCGTCATGGAATTCCGTTTAGCACGCTCTCTTGCGCTAAACCTCTCATCAATCAAATTGCAGAACAATAATGACAACCCAAACTGATACTTTAGCCTTGCAGCCTATTCTTCTTCCTGCCACTCCCTCTTGGTTTCCACTTGCTTGGGGTTGGTGGGCAGTGCTTGCCGCCGTGGTCACCACACTGCTGTGTATCGTGCTTTATCTCCGTTGGCGTACCCATAGGCTGCGTGCCAAGCGCACTGCACTGAAACTGTTTGAAAAGCCGATCGTGGCACATACCCCTTCTTCGGCGATTGAGCTGCTGCGCCAAGCCGCGTTGTGCTATTTCCCGCGCGAGACCATCGCGTCGCTACATGGAGAAAAATGGTATCAGTTTCTCGATTTGCAGCTCGGTGAAGCGCGCTTTTGCAACAAAATGAACGAGTGGCAAGCCGCCTTATATCAGAGCAAACGCAGCGAACTCGACGCTGAACTTATCAACGACTGTAAAATTTGGGTTGAACGGGCACTACCGCCTAAGCGAGGTAAACGTGGCTGAGCTACAAGGATTGAGTTTTGTTTGGTGGTGGATGTTTGTGTTATTGCCACTGCCGCTCATTCTTTACAAGTTGTTGCCTGAAGCAAAAACCGAACACGCTCTGCGTTTCGCTTATCTGCCGACAAGTACCACAAATCAGACAAAACAAGGGCGAATCACCAAAGCCACGACACTCCTGATTTGGCTATGCCTGCTGTGCGCGGCGGCGCGTCCGGTTTGGTTTGGTGAGCCGATTGAGTTCCAGCCTGAATATCGCGATCTGATGCTGGTGGTCGACTTATCCGGCTCGATGCAAGAGGAAGACATGCAGGATGACGGTCAATACATCGACCGCCTGAGCGCAGTTAAAAAAGTGGTGACACAGTTTATCGAGCAGCGCCAAGGCGACCGACTCGGCCTGGTACTGTTCGCCGACCATGCCTATCTGCAAACGCCGTTGACCGCTGACCGCCAAACGGTAGCCGCGCAGCTCAACCAGACAGTGATCGGCCTAGTTGGGCAAAAGACCGCCATTGGTGATGGCGTTGGCTTAGCGAGCAAAACGTTTATTGACAGCAAAGCGCCACAACGCACCATTATTTTACTCAGTGATGGCAGCAATACCGCGGGTATCCTCTCGCCATTAGAAGCCGCTGAAATCGCGCAGCGTCATCAAATCAAGATCTACACCGTCGGCGTTGGCGCAGGTGAAATGATGGTGAAGCAGTTTTTCATGACGCGCAAAGTCAACACCGCCGCAGATCTGGATGAAAAGACCTTAACGCAGATGGCTGAAATGACCGGCGGGCAATATTTTCGCGCGCGTGATGCCAAAGAGCTGGCGGGCATCTACAACGCCATCAACCAACTCGAACCGGTCACCAGCGATGTGCAGATCTGGCGTCCACAATCAGAGTGGTTCATCTATCCGTTAGCCATCGCATTCTTGCTTTCCCTATTGCTGTTTGTTTTTAGGAGCAACCGTGTCTGATTTGATTTTTCTTCATCCACAATGGCTGTTCGCGCTTATCGTTATCCCCGTGGCGATATTGATCCAAGCCAGCCGGAAAAAATGGCGCACAGGCCCGATTGCCGCGCACCTACTCAAAGACAACGCCATGCAGAGAACCTCAACACTCTGGCTATGGCTGCTGGCTTGGACTCTCACTATCGTGGCACTGGCTTCCCCCAGTTGGCAAAAGAACCCGCTACCGAGCTTTGACCTCGCCCACAACCGCGTGTTGCTGATGGATATGTCGCGCTCAATGTACGCCGATGACATCTCGCCCAGCCGTTTGCAGCAAGCCAAATACAAAGCGCTCGATCTGCTGCCCAAATGGCAAGAAGGCAGCACCGCCTTAGTCGCCTACGCCGCCGATGCGTATTTGCTCAGCCCTTTGACCAGCGACAGTAAAACGCTAGCCAATCTGGTGGAAAACTTGTCGCCAGAGCTGATGCCGTTTCAAGGCTCAAACTTAGCCAGCGCATTGCAATTGGCGCTCACTCAATTGCAAGCGGATTCGGGCCGTGGCGGCGACATTGTGCTGATCAGTGATGATGTTGACGACAGCGAGTTACAACAGGCTCTTGCGCTAGTGCAAGGACACTCGGTGCGCGTCTCTGTGTTGATGGTTGGCACACCTACGGGCGCACCTGTGCGTCTGCCAAACGGCTCACTGCTGGCCAATGCTCAAGGTCAACCGATCGTCGCCCAATCGAATCTAACCAATATGGCCAAGCTCGCCGCGCAAACTGGCGGGATTTTTCTCCCCGTGCAACACGATAACCGCGACATCGAACAGCTTGCCGCGCTCAGCAATCAACCTGGGTTGTGGCAGCAGGTGGAAAGCCGTCAACAAGAGAGCGGCCTCTCTCGTGTTAACGGCGGTTTTTGGCTGATGCCCGTGATTCTCGGCTTAAGCTTGCTGCTGTTTCGTAAAGGCGTATTTTGGATGCTGCTCATCGCGCTGCCGCTAGCCCACACACCAAACGCCAGCGCCTCGCCCTTTTTAACGTCCGATCAACAAGGCAAAGCGCAGTTTGATGCCGGAGAGTATCAAGCCGCACAACAAACGTTTAGCGACCCACTATGGAAAGGCGCAGCCGCTTATCAAGCGGGTGACTACGCCCAAGCCGCGCAGTGGTTTTCCAGTTCAGACAGTGCAGCGGCGCTGTATAACCTTGGTAATGCATTAGCCAAAAACGGCCAGTTTGACGACGCGATCGCGGCTTATCAGCAAGCGTTAACCAAGCAGCCGGATCTTAGCCAAGCGCAAGCCAACCTTGAGGCGGTGAAAAAGGCGCAACAGCAACAGCAACAGCAACAGCAACAGCAACAGCAACAGCAACAGCAACAGCAACAGCAACAGCAACAGCAACAGCAACAGCAACAGCAACAGCAACAGCAACAGCAACAGCAACAGCAACAGCAACAGCAACAGCAGTCTTCGAGTTCAGAGAGCAGCCGTCAAGAAAAAACGGCAGAAAAATCGTCGTCAGCAGATAAAAAAAATGCGCAAGATGATCGCCGCGAAGACGCAGAGTCAAAGCCTCAAGAAACTGCCAAAGCACAAGAGCAAGAGCAAGAGCAAGAGCAAGAGCAACAAGGCAAACCCAACTCCACAGAAAGTAGCAATAGCGAACAACAGCCAACCGCTCAGGCAAAGCAAGACGAAGTGGATGCCGATAAACGCAAGTTGGAGGCGATAGAGAGTGCTCGCGACCCTGCTTATTTGCTCAAAGCGCAGATCTTGTTGCAAGCACAAAATAGACCTAAACCGGATAACAATGGAAAAACTTGGTAGCGAAACCCGATGAAAAAGTTAAGCCTGTTTCTTATCTTGCTGATTGGCTTTGTCAGTCAGCATGCCTTGGCAAACTCCTTGGTTGCCAGCGTCAATAAGACCCGATTGGCACAAAATGAGCTGATCGAGCTGCGCATTCGCGCCGATTTTTCTGTCGATTCCAGCGACATTGATTTCAGTGTACTCGATAACGATTTCTTCAAATCGGGGCCCCAGTTCAGCTCGGCCAAGAACTACATCAACGGTCAGTACTCACAAAAAAGTGAATGGGTACTTTCCATCTCGCCAAAACGTACTGGGAACCTGACGATCCCCGCGTTCAGTGCGGGAGGGCTGCAAAGTCAACCCATCGAGTTGATCGTCTCAAGCGATGGCAATACGCCAAAGGTGAGCGACATCATTCAATACTCAATGCAGCTCGGGCAACAAACGCTCTACCCCGCGCAGACCACACCGCTAAAAGTGGAGATCCGCATTAAAGCTGACCCAAGACGGTTGGAAAACCCGCGAATCATTCCACCCTCAGTAAACGGTTTGTCGATGCAGCCTGTCGGGCAAAGCAAGCAATACCAAGTAGTCGAACAAGGACTGCAAGTGACCGTGGTCGAGCAAAACTACCTCATCAGCGCACAAACCGCAGGCGAGTATGAAATCCAAGGCCCGCAGTTTCAGGGCTCGCTGATTTATGGCGACAGCTTAACTGGCTCGGCCCGCCTGCTATCGCTCAACAGTAGCGGCGAATCGAAACACATTGAGGTGAAAGCCATCCCGGCCAACGCCAGTCGGCCTTGGTTGCCCGCGAGCCAACTTACACTGACCCAAAGCTGGCAAACCAGCCAAGAGGGAAATTTAGACAGCGTGGAACAAGGCAGTGCGATTTCACGTATCATCAAGCTCAAAGCCAAAGGGATCTCGGCGGATCTGCTGCCGGAGATTGCCATCAATTATCCCGATTCGGTGCGTGTCTACCCAGAAAAGCCACAGTTTAGTACCGCTAACGACGGCAGTGTAGAAATGACCGTCAAACAGGTGTTGATCCCAAGCCAAACAGGCCGTTTAACGTTACCCGAATTGAGTATCGATTGGTGGAACACGCAAAGCGATCAGCCGAAACGCGCGACGGCCTCAGGGCTCACCCTAGAAATCACCCCGAGCAGTTCACAAGTGTTTAGCCTGCCGAGCTTGCCAGCGGCAAGCCAGATCAACAACGAAAGCAACCAGAACCCGGCGGCAGAAAGCCGCGCATCTCCCATTTGGGTTTATCTCACGAGTCTGTTTGCCGCGCTGTGGGTTCTCACTCTGCTTGCTTTTGCACTTTACTGGCGCCGCCAAGTTCGTCGCACGCAGGCACCTCATCAGCAACAGGCTCTCATGGGCGAAACCTCGGTAATGCAAGCGATTGAGCGAGGCGACGCGGCGCAGATTGAGGCGGCCACGCGCATTTGGCTAAACCAACATAAGGTAGACGCCGCGTTACGTGCAAAAATTGAGCAGCAGCTTGAATTAATGCATCAAGCGCACTTTTCAGCCCAAGCGGTAAATTGGACGCCAGAGCAACTGAAGCTTTTGCTTAGTCGCGTAGGGAAAGGTCACAACAGGCAGGAACAGCCGCTCGCCAAGTTATAAACGGCCGCGTCACGTCACAGAAAATTTTTGGCCATCGATTGATGGCCATTATTCAGTGAGCGCTTCGACGATGTCGTGATAGTGGCACACTCGATTGCGCCCCGTTTCTTTTGCTCGGTAGAGCGCTTGGTCGGCTTGTTGATAAAGGCGATCAAAATGCAGGTCGCGACCATAGGCCCGCTTGCTTGATACGCCAATAGAAACGGTGAGCATGCGACCATGTGGATTCACTTCGTGTGTAATTTGCTCTTGCTCAATCCGCGCACGAATACTTTCCGCTCTCGCTCTGACCGCTTTCTCATCGCTCCCCACCATCAGCAAAACAAATTCTTCGCCGCCAATTCGGCAGAACACTTCTTCTTCATTTTGTGTGTGATGCTCAAGAATATGGCCGATGCGCATCAAGGCGATATCGCCTTCTAAATGGCCGTAATGGTTGTTGAACAAGCCAAAGTGGTCAATATCAAGCAAGATCAAACCGAAAGCGAGTTCCTCATCATCGTCATTGTGGCAAGCGGTTTCCATAACATGTTCGAGCATGCGGCGGTTACCAAGACGCGTGAGAGGGTCGAGTTTAGAGAGTACTTCCAGTTGCAGATTCGCTTGTTCCAGTTCTAACGTCCGTTTACGCACCTCTTTTTCCAGATTTTCATTAAGCTCACGAATCGCTTCCTGTGCCTGAGTGCGTTGCAACACCTCAGCCAAACTGGAAGCAAACATGCGGATCACCTCTCGCAGTTGCGAGGTCAGCGGCCCACGGGTTAATAGGTTGTCAACCGCTATGAATGCAATTGGCCCATCGCTATTACTGGTGAGTAGCGTCATCGCTCCCCAACCAAAGCCGACAATATTGCAATCGTGATAAATTGGTACTGACTCTTCAAACGCAACTTCGTTGGGCATAGAACGAGCGAGATTGATAAGCGAATAATCTTGTGTTTCACCAAAGAAATAGGATTCATCGACTACATTGCCTTGAATGTCCGTACCCCAAGTCCCTTGCATGTAAGAGCAGCTCTCATCGGTAAGAAATACCGCCATGCGATCTACGCCCAAGTGCGTTATGGCAAAGCTGACCGCCGATCGGCACACATTACTTACTGTGGTACAACGCGACAACTCCACCATACTGGAGTGCAACATGCGCACGTTTTGCTCTTGCCGTTTACGGATATAGATCTGCGACAGTAGCGCACCGAACGACTGCAACATCTGTTTTTGATAGCTGGTGATGGGTTTGCGGTGAATAAAATTATCCAGCGCCAGCCAACCGAAGGGCTCGTTTCCGTCACGTAAAATCAGCATCACATTCCAACCCTGACCAACCACTTTGCCTGCGGTATAGAGCGGCGTTTCATCAATCACTACCAAGTTGGTTTCTCGCGAGGAGAGCGCGGTGATGTACTCTTCACCAAGTTGGTGGAGATCATATTGAGTGTGGAATTCGCTGACGGTATTGCCGTATTCATCTGTACCGTAAGTACCACTAAAACAACGTTTTTTCATATCAAGCAACATGAATGTTGAGCGGTCAAAACCAAGGCGATCACGCAGCGCCTCGACGGCCATTCGGTAGAGATCGTTGAGCGAACCGGGGTTTGAGATTTCCAATGCCACTTGCTGCACCAACTTCATGTTGTCGATAAACCGCTCACGCTGATTGATTTCGTCGATGTATTGCGCTTCACGGATGTCGCGGTTTTTCACTTCCAAGCAGGCGTGCTTCTCGGCGCGGATGCACTGCCAGCGCGCTGCCGCTAGTTGCATTACATCGTGGGTCTCTTCATAAATGTGGTGCGCTGAGCCTTCGTTTACGCCCTGAATTAACAAGTAGGTACGCAGCATCGGATAGTTGTCCAACATCATGATGTAGCTGGCGCCACCTAACGGCTGTTGGTGATCCCAGTTGCAGGTGTTGATGGCCAGAGGGATCAAGCTTTCGGAGGTATCAAACTGGCCTGCCCAAGGCCAGAAAGTGGCTGGAAATTCGCTTAAACTGCACGGTTCACCATGGCTGTATTGCAAAGTAAAAGAGGTATTGATCAGCGGATCGTCAAAAATCGCCATCGCTTTCGGACCCACCAACTCAGACAAAAACTCAAAGATGGTTTGCGCCAACAGTCGATGATCTCTCGTTGACGAGACCTTACGTGTAAAGTTTCTGATCTTCACCTTGCTACACCACTTAATTATTCTCTCGAATTAAAGTTAACGGCGAGTCAATGTGCAATCAATCGCATTAACAATCAGCTGTTAAGTGCTTCGCAAATTTGCCCGTTGAATAGTCACAAATTCGATAGCGGCAACAATTTAAGCGCCAACAGACTTGCTATCTTATGAGGCTTTTTATTGCCACAAAGGCTTTTCCTGCCACAAATAGAAAAAAGCCCCTCGTATGAGGGGCAAGATTTACCATCGCTTGTAGTTATAATATTGTATGCCAGCAATTTCGCATTAACCAAAGTCACCATTCACATAGCCGCGCGTGCGGTCATCTTTCGGCTCACCAAAAATCACTTGCGTCTCGTTGTGTTCCACCAGCTCTCCCATCAGGAAGAAAGCGGTACGGTCGGAGATACGGCGCGCTTGCTGCATCGAGTGGGTTACGATAACAATGGTGTAGTTCTTCTTCAGCTCTTCCATCAACTCTTCGATTTTGTGCGTTGCGATCGGGTCAAGTGCGGAGGTCGGCTCGTCCATCAGAATCACATCCGGCTCCATGGCAATCGTACGGGCAATACACAAACGCTGTTGCTGACCACCAGAAAGGCCGAACGCGTGTGATTTCAGACGGTCTTTTACCTCATCCCACAACGCAGCACCGCGCAGAGAGCTTTCGACCACTTCATCGATATGTTTTTTGTCTTTGATGCCTTGAGCACGCAGGCCATAAGCCACGTTTTCATAGATGCTCATTGGGAATGGGTTTGGTTTTTGGAACACCATGCCGACTTTAATGCGCAGATCGGCGACATCAACGTTGCCATAAATATCTTCACCATCCATCGCCAATTTGCCGGTGATTTTTACCCCTTCAATCAGATCGTTCATGCGGTTGAGGCAGCGCAGTAGCGTCGATTTTCCGCAGCCTGAAGGGCCGATCAGCGCCGTCACTTGACGAACAGGAATCGGTAGGTTGATCGCTTTAAGCGCTTGGTTGTCGCCGTAGAAAAGGTCTAAGTTTTCGATATCAAATTTGTTCATGTTCTTTATCTCTAAATCGGAAAATTCGTGTCATTTAACCTGCGTAAGCGCGCAGTAATTAATACGTTGCGGTGTTGAAGCGCTTGGCGATCAGTTTGGTCACCATGTTGATCAAAAGGACCAATACAATCAGTACCGTTGCTGTACCGTAAGCCTGATTCCACTCTTCGATGGTAAACAGCTCTGTGGTTAGCTTATAAAGGTGAACCGTTAGCGTACGACCTGAATCGAATAACGAATCAGGAATACGTGCAACCATGCCTGCTGTGAGGAACACGGGCGCGGATTCACCAATGACACGACCAATACTTAGAATGACCGAGGTTAAGATACCTGGCATTGCGCTTGGAAGAATCAAACGCCAGATAGTGTAAATTTTAGACGCGCCCAGACCGTATGAGCCTTCGCGGTATGTCTGTGGCACGGCCATCAACGCCTCTTCCGTGGTACGGATAATCACAGGCAAAATCAGGATACTCAGGGTTAACGCGCCGGAGAGAATCGAGAAACCTAGGCCAAGAATGGCAACGAAAAACGTCATACCAAACAGACCAAAAATGATCGATGGAATACCGGCCAGCGATTCGGTACAAAAGCGTATCACTTTGACCAAGCGGCTACCCACTTTGGCGTATTCGGTTAAATAAATCGCGGTCATGATGCCCAGAGGCGCCGCTACTGCGATAGAAGCGATAACCATGTAAATGGTTGAGATGATCATCGGGAAGATGCCGTGCTCATCACCCGTACGAGTGTAATCGTCGGTAATGAAATTCCAATCCACGTGCTGTAAGCCATTCGACAGAATGTACCAGATGATCCAGAAGAGGAAGCCAACGGTCAGAGCCGCTGCCAACCAGATAAAGCCACTTAACACATTGTCTTTAAACTGACGTGCTTGTTTTAATTTTGCGCGATCCATAATTGTCACCTTCACAAACGATTACTTCGCTTTTTCTCGGTTAAGGTAAAGCAGAGATGCGTTGAGCATCATGATGAACACCAGCAGCACGACACCTGTGGCGTAGAGTGCATTGGCGTGCACACCACTGGCATAGGACATCTCAATCGCGATGTTTGCCGTCAGTGTACGAGCGGAGTCTAAAATGCCTTGTGGCATGGCTGGAGCGTTGCCCATCACCATAATGATGGCCATGGTTTCGCCAAGCGCTCGGCCAATTCCTAGAATAACGCCAGTCATGATGCCGCTGCGCGCAGCAGGAACAAGCAGTTTGAAGATAGTAAAAATTTTCGAAGCACCCAGCGCCAAGGAGCCCTCTTTGTAAGCTCTTGGCACCGCACGAATCGAGGTTTCTGATACGGTAATTACCGTCGGCAGAATCATCACGCCAAGCACAATAATCCCTGCCAAAATGGTGTTACCCGCTGGGACGTCAAAAACGTTTTGGATCAGAGGTACGATGATAACTAGGCCAAAGAAGCCGTAAACGACCGAGGGGATGCCGGCGAGCAGTTCAACCGCTGGACGAATGATATCGGCGACACGCTTTGGCGCAATTTCTGCGATAAAGATGGCGGTTAACACCCCGACAGGCACACCAACCAAAACAGCGCCAAAGGTGGACACCATTGAAGCGACGATCATGGTCGCGACACCATAAAGTGCAGGTGGCAGCCAATCTTCACCGAGTACGATGCCTGAAACACCAGCCTCTTGGAAAGCGGGAATACTCTCTCGCACAATGAAGTAGGCAATCACAGCCAAAGAGACGATGCCAATCACCGCGCTGGTTAAGAAAAGACCGTGGAAGATACGTTCCCGCCAGTCAACTCTCTTTTGTGTACGTAAACCGGATTTGCTAATAGCTTTGGCTTCACTGTTCATAAGCTTTTCACTACGAGTTGCGATGGTCATTATAAAATCTCACGTTTCGATAAAGTTCGAAGTGGATAGAAAACGCTCAGCCCACAAACTGGGCTGAGCAAACTTAGATTGGGAATTAGTGAACCGAGATGTAGCCTTCTTTCTCTACCAGAGTTTGTGCTTCAGGTGTCAGCATCCAATCTAGGAACTTCTGAGTTTCTGCTGAAGGTTTGCCTTGCTTGTAAAGCACGAGGAAAGGACGCGCTACTTTGTAAGAGCCGTTTTTCACGTTAGCTACCGATGCGTCGGTACCGTTAATCGCGAGTGCGTGAACGGATTCATCCACAGTGCCCAGTGAGATGTAACCAATTGCGTATGGGTTTGAAGCAACCATAGTTTTCAGCGCACCGTTACCGTTAGCGACTTGAGCACGTTGAGAGATGGCTGACACTTCTTTACCTGAGACTTTCTTTTTCAGGCTCATGATGTCTTCGAATGCGCCGCGAGTACCCGAAGCGGTGTCACGAGTAATCGCAACGATTGGTTTGTCTTCGCCACCCACTTGTTTCCAGTTAGTCACTTCACCTTTATAAATTGCAGTCACTTGTTCAGCCGTCAGGCCTTTCAGCGTGTTTTTAGGGTTGACCACCACTGCGATACCGTCACGAGCGACCACTTCTTCAACCAGAGTTGGCTCTTTTTCAGAAGATTTTAGGTCACGAGATGACATACCAAGGTCGGCACTGCCGTTTTTCGCCGCTTTCACACCAGCAGAAGAACCCGGTCCTTGTACTTCGATAAATACATTTGGGTTTTTCTTCATGTACGTTTCAGAGAAAACTTCCATCAGTGGAGTTACACTGCTTGAACCCACTGCAGAGATAGTTTCTTTAGCAGAAGCTGAGGTCACTGTCAGAGCGCCCAATAGAGCGATTGCACCGATTACTGTCTTTTTCATCACAATATCCTTTATGGCTCGATTGCCGTTGTGTTTTACTTGAACGAAGCTCACTTTAGGACGCGAATGTGACATTTGTGTTTCACTTAATTGAACCCTCTATGACACATTGCTGATTGATCAATTAATAATCGCAGCCACTACTTAGAGAAAATACGCGGGAAAAACAGCCTTTCCGTACAGCACTAAAAACCACGCCATACCTGCTAGAGCCGACTCTCAACAAGCAATTTATTCATCAAAAGTGACAGATGTGAGTAAGAAATCGGCACTCGTGCGCACTATCTCACCGATTTGAGACACACAGCAAATTAGTAGTGATATTTTTGACAAAATAAGTGGTTGAATAGGCGAACTTTCAATTGATAGATTTATGTATAATTTACAAATAATATTTATTATCATTTAGAAAATAAATACAGAGGGTTGTTTTAATGCGTCAATTACTTAGCGCACTGTCGATCAAGGCACAAATTCTGCTGCCGGTCGCATTTACCATTGTTCTTTTGCTCGCAGGGCTCACCGTAGGCACAAGCACACTTAAGCAGGCGTTTGAACGCGTCACTGTCTCCACAGAGCAGCTCATCGTGCACAAAAATGAGTTGGGCGAAATCGTCGATAATATGTACGCGATGCGTATTAAGGCCATTTATAGCCTGTTTAATCCCGATGATGTCAGTACCTTGAGCCAAGTCCTCGGTGAGAGACAAAGCAATATTCGCCTCTTGCTTAATCAGATAAGCACCATGGATGGCTTAGAAACGGAGACGCAGCAAATGCGTCAGGCGCTGGATCACTACGTAAGCTATTCTCGCAACACCATGCTGCCACTGCTCAATACCAAGCATCACGAGCGTTACCCGCCACCGGGCTTTCAGGATCAATACGATAACGCCATGAGCGCCTATCGCCTCGCTGGCGAAGAGATGGTGAAAGCGATTGATCGACTGTCCACAAAGCTCAATCAGATGGCATTAGAAGAAGTCAGCGAAACGGGGCAACAGCACGATAAAACCCTGACGGTATCCGTGTTCGCCATGATTGGCATTCTAACCGTCGCCGCGCTGATTAGCCTGATGTTAGCCAGCCTGATCGTTAAGCCAATCCGCGCTTTGCAGCAGACAATGCAACAAGTCGCCAGCGGTAACTTGCTGGTTAACGCCGAAGTAGAAGGTAAAAATGAAGTCGCGCAACTGGCGCAAGATGTCAACAGCACAGTGAAGCAGTTGCGCCAAACCGTCGATTCTCTGGTGCGTATCAGTGTCGATGTGGCGTCAGCGTCGACCGAACTCGCTGCCATAATGACACAATCGAGTGTCAATTCTGATCAAGAAAAGAGCGAAGTCGAACAAGTGGCTTCCGCTGTCAACCAGATGGAATCGACCGCCGCCGATGTGACCGCCAACGCAGCCAAGGCAGATGGTGCGGCCAATCAAGCCAATCAACTGGCTAAGCGTAGCCTAAGTATGTTCGAACAAAACAGCCGCGCCAACGACAAGATGGCCGAGCAGCTAAACAACGCCGCCCAAGTGGTTAACTCGCTGAAAACCCAATCGGAACAAATTGGCAAAGTGATTGAAGTGATTCAAGGCATCTCGGAGCAAACCAACCTGCTCGCGCTCAACGCCGCCATAGAAGCCGCACGAGCGGGTGAAAGCGGCCGAGGGTTTGCGGTGGTTGCCGATGAGGTCCGTATGCTCGCAGCAAGAACGCAAGACTCAACCAAAGAGATCCAAGCCATTATTGAAGAGCTGCAAAATCAATCGGGACGGGCCAACGAGAGCATGAACTCCAGTTTGCAAATGCTGACCAGTAACCAAACCTTAGCCAGCGATGTCAGTGCCACACTGCAGGAGATCAGCCATTCGATTGAAGAACTGGCGCTGATCAACGCCCAAGTGGCGACCGCGTCTGAAGAACAGAATCAGGTGACGTCAGACATCAACAGCAATCTGAGCAATATCTACGAGCTGGTGAGTCAAAATGTCACAGGCATTACCCAAGCGGCGGCGGCAAGCCACGAGCTTTCTAGCTTGGCGGAGAACCAAAAGCAACAATTGGCTTACTTTAAGGTTTAAACGCTTAAGGTTTCGCTTTAAGCGCCTCGATAAACCATTTCATGTGACGAAAAACAACAAGCTCCGCCAGTGCGGAGCTTGTTGCTATTGATTTTCAGTAAACCGCTGAGTTTTAGTAGACAGCGGTTCTCGCTACAGCGTGATTATTGTTCGTCGGTCACCAATAACATTGAGAAGGTGCTATTCTGCGCAGAATGAGAGTAGTTGTAAACCTCACCATTAACGGAATCAAAGGTCATGATCCCCTGTCCATCACCACTTGGTGTGTTGCTCCAGATGTAACCTTTTAAATCCCCTGTTTCCACCGTGTAGCCGCTAGCAAACGCCGTCCCATTCATCGCCGGGCCGAAGCAAGCGTGCTCGGTCAAAGCGACCAACTCTTTAATGTTCGGCAAACGCCACTGCTTTTTCTGCGCAAAATTGTGCAGTGCATGGTTACCCGACTCATCGCGGATCTGCTGGGCGGTCAAAAGTGCACTTTGCCACGTCACTTGGTCAGCCGTACCCGAACACGCTTGCTGCGCCGTATTCCAACGCATACCAACCGGGCAACGCATCCACGTCAAACCTGTTTTTAAATCGGTTACTGTACCTTGCGCGGAGTAATCATAACGCGAGTTTGGGGCACTTTTGGCGATATCAATTGAACACTCTTGCGCGGCCATCGCCGTTTGAGACGCCGCAGCGAGCGCCAGTGCGGTGATTAATTTTTTCATCTTACTGCTCCTTTGCTGCAACCAGACGGATTGGGAATTGGAAGGAAGTGCCGCTATCTGGAGTCACCTTGTCGGAGTATATTTCCACAAAGCTCACGTATCCACGATCCGCACCTTTGGTCGCGACCACAGGATACTGAACCGCGCCCAAAGTTTGATATGGCGAATAGTTGTTGAAGCTAATGTTGTTCAGCCAAATCGCGCCAGTATTAAGATCTGGGCTGCCTTGTGTTTGCTGGGGGAAATAGCGGACATCGAGACCATAGACGTGGTCGTTCTCATCTTTGGCTGTTTCCCCAAAGTCGATGATGTCGTAAAACTCAAGGTAGGTCGGCAAACGCCACTGAGTGATGCCACACAGACTTTGTTGGTTCATGTGTGCAACGTATTGTTGGGTAGAGCAGAGATTATCTTTGGCCTCGACACAACCAACCACTTGCAGATCGTCGCTGTAAGGTTTGAAAGTCTGTGACTCAAACACAAAGGTGCGATCCTTAAACTGCACTGAGCTGGCATCGCCACTTTTGTTTTCCCACACCAGCCCGCTACGCTCATCCAGCGTACAAGCCCAATTGGTCGCGTCATCGGCTAAGGTTTGACCTTTGGCATCCAACTTAACAAATTTGAAACCGTTGCCCGTCAGCGTTTGTTGGTCGCTGTTATCAAGGCCATATTCTGCATCCTGCCCAGGGTAAGACTCTTGCGCTTCGGCCACCTCTTGATCGCCATCGGTGAAATAGAGTGTCGCGCCTGTGTCATTGTGGCCGATACGACGCTGTACCTCGGAGACGATGTTCGCCACGAGCGCAGCGCGCTCCGATTGAGTAAGGAGCGCAGCCGTAAGGGATTTGCCGTCAAAACTCAGATCCTGCGCTAACAAAGAAACGCCGCTTCTCATTTGATCTGCCGTCATCTCAGCCAGCAAAGCCAGCGTGTTTTGTTCCAGCGTCACCAACGCGTTTTCACTGGCATTTGTCAGCACACTGCCACTTAGCCATATGCCCGCCGCGTTCAACTGCGATTGCACGATATGCTCCGCTTGCACTAGGGTGTAACCATCATTGACCAACCCCGCCAGCAAGGTGGTCACGCCATTGATGCGATTCCCTTGCGCGAGTCGTTGTCCCGGAGCCGCCAGCGGTACGATCTGCCCTGCTCCGTTATCCACTTGCGCGAGGATCGTACTGATCAAGATGTTTTTGTTGGTCGAGGTAAGAGAAAATTTGCCGCTATTGTCGCTTTTCACTTTCAGCTCAGTGCTATCACAGACAAAATTTTGGTTGTCATCGATACACACCGAGGTATCGAGCAGTGAGCCGGGCATCGCGATATTTCCTGACACTTGGTAGGTTGGCACTTCGCTACCGCCGCCTCCACCACCGCAGCCAGCAAGAGCCAAAGAGATAGCAATGACAGAATATTGAAACTTCATAGATTGATCTTCTTCTAGTAAATTGCGTTTGTTGTTATCGAGAGCGCAAGGCTCTCACCATGGCAAGCAGTAGCAGCCCGAGCAAGGCAAAAGGAGAACCGCTGCCGCCAGAACGGCTGCTCTGGCTCTCACCTTCCGTATTGTTGCGGCTGCCCGCACTGCACTGATATTGAGCAAAATGACTTACGCCCCACGCTTTCAGAACCCCAACATTCCCCGAAACGCGATCAGATATTTCAAGACGCCAAGTGCCCCAGCTTGGTTCACCGAGTAGCGCTTGCAGCTCGTCGTCATACTGAGCCGTGAAGTAACCTTGAAAACCGTGTTGAGCGCCAGATTGGTGATTGAGCAGTGGCACCGATTTGCCTTGCGGAGAGATCAACGTCACCTGCAGGTCTTGCAGTGCGCTGTGCTCGATGTGCAAATAAACGGCGAAACTGCTGTCAATTTTGCGCGTTTTGTCCGTTAGGGTTTGCACAAAGATCTTGTTGCCGGGGCTTGTCCGGCCTTGGCTATCGACTTTGGCATCCAACAAAGGCGCATTCAGGTTTCTGGCTGGAGTTTGCAGCAGCGGCGTGCCGTTCACTAGCGATACGACGTCGCGCCACGACTGCGCTTTTAGCCTGTCGGCGAACTGATAATCCAACGCCACAGTCGAGTCAAACTGCGCGCCACAAACAAGCCCATCGGGCAGTGCGACCTGCAAGGTTTGCGCATCCGATAAGGTGGTCGCGATCTCTCGCACCTTCGCTCCGTTGAGCTGCCATTGACCTTGAATGCTCGCTTGGCGCTCATTGGCCGTCAGGCTGAGCTCAACGGGTTCGCTTTGTCCAATATAGCGGGAGTTGTAGCGCACGTTGAATGGCGCTTTGAGCAGGTTATGACGATTGAAGCTTTCAATAAGAAACTGCGCATATTCCTTGTTTGGAAACAGCGTTTTGGCAGCAAAAACCGTCGACTCCGCTAAATCGTGCATTTTTACCCCACGGCCAACCCCGTACATGCCCTCAAGCACAATGGTGTCAAACTCTCGAAACACGCTATCGCTGCCATCGCCATAGCGGGCGACCGCCGCTTTGAGCGCTTGAAACAGCGGCGTTGACCAAAGCTCGTCACCTAATTCACCTCCCACACTCACGTGCGCGGGGTATTCGGCCTCTTCGAAATAACGCGCACGCTGATTCCACAAGCTGCGGGTCGAGCGGCGTACGCCAAACACACCATCCCAATTAAATACGGTATCAATCTCAAACTCTTGGCCACGACGAGAAGCGTCCAAATATTGCTGACGATAGCTGGCGCTGCCTGCCCAATAGTCTCCCAACCCTTCGCCAATCGCTCCTGTGTGTCCATAAGCCCAGTCCGGTACTATCTGATAATGGATGCCGTGACCGAGCTCATGACGGATCACGTCGGCATCGATGGCATCAAGTGAAGCGCCACCGATACCGAACATCACCGCACGCGGGCCGTAGTAGTAACTGGAGTTGTCCTTGGCTAAACCGCGCGCATCAAAACGCAGTGGCTCGCTAAACAAGGTGTAATTCAGGCTGGCTAAATAGCGCAGCGAGCTATCGAGATGATAAAACGCCATGAGCTGCGGAAAAGCGTCGTCACCCAAACGCACACTTTGCAACGCATCAATAGAAGGAAACGCTTCAACGCCCTCAGGCGCTAAGAAATCACCACTGTCACGCACAGGCTCGCCACCCTGCTCAGTGACCGCGAGCAGCGCCTGCGCGTCCACTTGCTTAACACGCGGATTGGCAAGGTAGAGCTTGCCATCGGCTTGCAACACTTGAATGGATTTCTCAACATACTCGACCGCTTGCGGGTATTCATCCAATGAGGACCAGACCGTCTCTGGTGCTGCTTGTTGCTGCATGGTGCGCAGATCTGGGTCAAACAGCGAGACAGTGACGTCCAGCAAATTGCCTGAGCTCAGTGCTGGCGGCTCCTTTGCTTCCAGCGTGCGCGGTGACTCGATTTCTGCCGCCACCAGCGCTTGGCCGTTACGCAACTGCGTGTCTTGCACACTTTTAAATACACGCACCACTTGCTGCTCTGGGTTAGTCGTCACGACCAAGGTGCGCTGCGGCTGATAAACACCATTGACCCAAACATCAAAGTTGTAATGGCGGCCCAACTTCGACGCCGTTTGGTAGCGCAAGATAAACTCACCGTCCTGCGCATAATGGGCATCAAGGTAGCTTTTAGCTTGCGCGGCATCGGTGACCGTCGTGCCTTCGGCAGGGTAATCCCACTGTCCGGCCTGAATCGCTGGCGCTGCCGCAACCAAAAGTGACAGCGCTAAAGGGGTTAACTTCATGGTGAAATCCTAGAACTGATATTTGGCATTGAGAGTGAAATAGCGTCCCGGCTCACTCGAGTAGTGCTTGTCTTGGTCAAGAATGCCGGCAACGTCTTGATAACGGATGTACTTTTTGTCAAACAGATTGGCGATCGTCGCACTGAGACGAAGATCTTTAGACAGCTGGTAGGTCGCTCCGATATCCACGCGATTCCACGCGCTGGTGGTAGCACACTGAGCGGCTAAACCGAGATCGGTTTGGCAGGTTGGTACGCGATCCATCGCCGTTGCCCAGCTCCATAAGCCGTAGGCGCTAAAATCTTGCACGTGATAGCCGAGCGACACACTGCCTTCCAGTGGCGTGATACTGCGAATGTAATCGCCGTCTGCCTCTTTACCATCGACGTAACCCAGCTTGGCGCCGACGTCCCACTTTTGGCTCAAGGCATAACCCGCAGAGACTTCAGCGCCGTAAGTTTCTACGCCCTCAAGGTTTTGATATTGCTTGATGTAATTGCCGCTGTTGGCATCAAAGCTGATGGTGACGATATCGATGAAATTGTCAAACTTGTTGTAAAACGCAGCCAGCGACAAACGCGCGCGGCCGTTATTAAATTTGCTGCCAATCTCAAAAGATTCCGAGGTTTCCGCTTTAAGATCCAGATTCGGCGCAATCACAAAAGGGGTCAGAGGAACAAACTCGTGTGACACATAGCCATAGGCTTTGTCATATTCCGCGGCTCGGTAACCGTGGTTGTAAGAGACATAAACCCGGTTGTTGGCAAATAGCTCACGCGACAACGACAAACTCGGCGACAGCTCTGAACTGTCGATATCTTTCAGCGGGAAACCGCCGACTTCGCCATCGGCATCTGGCGTCAAGCGATGAGCGTCAAAGCGCAAGCCGCCGGTAAGGGTCCATTGTTGCAACTCGATCATGTCTCGCACATACAGCCCAAGGTTGTAAGCGCGAGCCGGGGCAAACGGCTGCTTGGCTGAGATTTTGACGCCGTTCCAATCCAGCACCTTATCGCGATCGGTGCGTTGGTAGTAGTCACTCGCCAGTTCGATGCCAAATGCTAACTGATGATCTGTGCCTGCGGCGAAAAGCGACTGCGTGAAATCAGCGCGCATGCCGATGGTTTCATCGGTGAAGGTTTTGTGTTCCTGTTCGCGGCGTTTGACCAGCAAATTATTGTGATCCACTTGATGCATCAAACGGTTGGTTTGCTCGTCTGACTCAGTATGACGCCAATAAAGTTTCGTATCTAACTGACGGAACCAAGTGGGATCCAGCGGGGTAAGTTCAGCGCCAAGGTAAGCGCTGTATTCTTCGCTGCTTTGATCTTGCGCGAAGTCATCGATTTTCCACTCTCCATCTTTTTGAATCGAGGCGGAGCCTTCCAAACGAGTTTGGTTTTGTGTGTACAGCTCGGCGCGCGCTTTTAACATCAGCTCGTCGCTGTAAAAATGGTTGAGGCTGTACGCTACGCTATAACCATCAAGCTCACGGTTATAGGTATCTTGATCAAAATTGCGCGTCTCTTGCCCTTGCCAGTAAGCCACGCTGATCAGGCTGTCAGTATCGCCAGAACGAAAAGCAAGATTGCTCGCGCCTTTGTACTTTTGGCTGATGTCGGTGTATGTACCAGACACATCGGCGTAGAAATCCTTGCCTTGCAGAAAATCACTCGGCTGCTTGGATTTTAAGATCACCGCGCCGCCAATCGCCCCCGAACCATGCACCGATGAGCTCGCGCCCTTGATAAGCTCAATGGTACTGACATTGGCAAGATCAAAGGTATCGCGCCCCACTTGATCATTGATGTCATTCGCGCCAAAGCCGTCAGCAGAGCGAATGCCATCGCGAATGATGCTGATACGATTGCCCGTCATACCACGAATGGTGATGTTTTGTGGTCGGCCCGCACCGCCCGTCACGCTCACGCCGGGCTCGCCTTGCAGCGCATCGTACAGCTCAGTCACCCCTTTCTCTTCCAGCGCATCCCCCGTCACTACCGCGACACTGCCCGCCACCTTCGAGATCGGCTGCTCAATCCTATTCGCCGTAACGACCACTTCTTCCATCACCGCTAGGTTTTCTTGCGCGTGGACGACATTTGCAGCCAGTACCGACAGTACCGCCGCACAAACAGGATTCAACTTCATTTTTGCTCCGCTTGGCTCGATGTTTTAAATAGTGAAATCAGAAACGCGTATTCCAACGCTTGTTGCTCCAGCGCTTTTCGACGATCGCTGGAATGGCCCGATTCGAAATCGGTTTGCAGTAAATAAGGACCTTGACCGGTGCTCAGTTCGGCCAACTTGCTGAGATATTTGGCTCCTTCCCAATAAGGCACACGCTGATCATTAAGGCCGATCTGCACCAATAAGGGCGGATAAGGAACGGCTTTGATATTTCCATATGGGTCATAGGCTTGCATCGCTTTTAGCGCGCTTTCCACCTGCGGATTACCCCACTCGCCATATTGCTGCTCAGTCAACGGTAGGCTGGTGTCGGTCATGCTGTTCACCACATCGACAAACGGCACTTTGAGCACCGCTCCGGCAAAAGCTTGCGGCGCTTGATTGAGCGCTCCGGCCACTAAAGTGCCACCCGCGCTAGAGCCCATGGCGTAAACCAAGCGCTCACCCTGTTGGTAGTGTTGCAGGCTTTTGGCGGCGGCGACGAAATCATCCATCGAGTGGCGTTTCTGCTCACCTCGCCCCGCTTGGTGCCAAGCGTCGCCGTAGTACCCGCCACCGCGCACATGGGCAATGGCGTAAATCGCCCCTTGATCCAGCAAGCTGATGATTTGCGGCATAAAGTAAGGTTTCATGGTAAAACCGTAAGCCCCGTAGCCGTACAAAATCACTGGCGAGTGCGCGTTAAGTTTATCTTTGCGATAGGCAAGCGTGATCGGCACCTCAACGCCATTTTGATCAAGGATCACCTGCTCAGAAACGTAGTGCTCAGCATGGTAGTTTTGATAGACATCTCGTGACAACGTCACCAGATCAAGCGTCTTTACATTCAGCTCTTGCCACATTGGCGGAGTGGTCATGGACATGCTGCGCAGACGAAGTTGATTGCTGGCAAAATCGCCATTGCGCGATACCCACGCCACTTGTCCTTGCTGATTAAGTGGCAAACGCTTTTTTAGCTCGCCAGCATAGTCAAATACCAAGACTTGTGAATCGGCCTTTTGCTGAGTCACGGCCACTAGCGCGTCGGCAAACAGATGGAACTGCTGCAACCCATCCAGCGCCTGAGTAAAGCGCGTCCACTCGCTTGGCTGTTTCAGCGGCGCGGTATACAAGCGCGGTTGGCCGTGCAAATTACTCTTGATGAACAGCGTGTCTTTGGCGACATCGGCGTAATACTCAAGGCCAGCTTGCGCTGGGCGAATTGGCCGCACTTCACCGCTTTGTAGATCGAGCAGTTTTTGTTCACTGCTATTTTCATTGTTACTTTGCAGCAAGGCATAACGCGGATCGCTGGCTTGATAAAAAGAGAGTAACCAGTCCGCTCTCTCCTCTTGCCAAATCCGTTGTTCGCTCAAATCGGCGACGGTTAGGCGGCGGATTTCACTTGGCCTTTGCGTGGTGGGATCTTTACGAATCAAGTAAACAGATTGCCCATCGGCCGAGTAAAGCATTGACTGATCGAGCCCGGTGGCTAAAATTTTCTCTCCCCCTTGTTTGAGGTCGACTTCCACCAGTTGATAGCGCTCTGAGCCGTCGATATCTTCGCTAAACAGCAACTTACTTTGATCGCGGCTGACCGCCCAAGCGCCGATTTGATAGTATTCGGCTTGCGCTTGTCTTGGCGCAAACGAGTAGACCAGCTGAGCTTGCGCTTTTGCGTTTGCTCGGCGCAACAAACTAAGCTCGCCCCGTTGTGATGAGAGCTTCCATTCCATTGCGAAACGGCTTTGCCAAGGCTCATCAGCCTTACTCAGCGTCATCGCTTGCCATTGGCTCAGCAACGAATGCTGCAAATCACGTAAAGGTGACAGTGCCTCGTCAGTCAAGCGATTGTGTTGCTGCAAATACTCCAGCACTTGCGGAGACTGGCGACTCTCATCGCGCAGCCATTGGTAAGAATCTTGGGCAAAAGTAATCCCTGCCGGAGCCACAGCCAGCATGAGTAAAACATGAGCAAATTTCATGAGAAAAGGCACTTAGATTTATAGAATTAATAAACGTGCCTATTCTGCCTATAAATAGAAATGATATCAATTATCATTGGCATTATTTTTGAGATTAATGTCACATGACCGTAGTAGGAATACATCTCGTTTACATACGATCGACGGTAAAAGCGGCCAATCGATCATATCGCAAAGATTTAGGGACAGAAAAAAACCGCCAGTCGGCGGTTTTTCAAACAAGAAGGTTGACGCTTACTCGTCAGCGGCGGATGGTGACTTTTTCTTCGGAATAAAGATGCTGTCGCCCACGGCCACGTTCTGATAGAAACTCTTATCGCGTTTGACAGGCTTCTTCGCTGTCGATTTCGCTTGCGGTTTGGCTTTCTTTTGCGCCACTGCTTTTTTACGGTAATCCGGTTTGCGTGGTTTCAGACCAGTAAACTTGCCTTTCAGATCGTCGAAGTGGCTAAAGGTAATGTCCTGCTGCAAAAACGCTTCAACACGCTTAAAGCTGTCCCAATCTTTTGGTCCAACGAGAGAAATCGCGTCACCTTTGTTGCCAGCACGTCCAGTACGGCCAATGCGATGCACGTACTCTTCGGTGTGTTTTGGCATATCAAAGTTAATCACATGAGTCACGTTGGCAATATCCAAACCACGCGAAGCAATGTCGGTAGTCACTAAGATCTTAAACACCGCGCGCTCAAACTGGCTCATGATGGTGTTGCGCTGGGTTTGAGTTAACCCACCGCTCAGTGCTACCGCTTTGAGGTTTTGCTGATTGAGTTTTTCCGTCAGGCGATCAGTGTCAGCACGCGTGGCGGTGAAAATGATTACCTGACGGTATTCGGCTTCGCTCAACACGCGATCAAGTAACGCTTCTTTGTGATCCAGATGGTCACACAAATAGAAACGCTGTGTGATATCTTTGTGCTCTTCATTCGAAACACCGATGGAAATGCGCTTCGGTGAATCAAGCATTTCCGATGCGATGTCATTCACTTCCGCATGATCTAACGTCGCAGAGAACATGAGCGTCTGACGACGACGATGCTTGGCCGCGTTGTGGATACGACGCAGCTCTGGAGCAAAACCGAGATCTAACATGCGATCAGCTTCATCCAGCACTAGAGTTTCTAGGCCGTCTAAATAAAGTGAGCGGTGTTCAAGGTGGTCCGCTAAACGTCCGGGCGTGGCAACAATAAATTTCGGGTAGCGGCTGAGCGCTTTCACCTGATCATTGAAGTTTTCCCCACCAACAATCAAGGTCGCATCGTAAGACAAGCCCGCCAGCATAGAGCGCAACTCGCCATACACCTGTTTGGCTAACTCACGGGTTGGCGCAAGAATGAGCGCTCGAGGATCTTTTGCAGATAATGCTTTGTTCTTTAAAGATTTGTGCAAAATCGGCAACACGAACGCAAGGGTTTTACCTGAACCGGTTTTCGACGATGCCAGCAAGTCTTTTCCTGCGATCGCCACGGGAATGGCTTGCTGCTGAATTTTGGTCGCTTGCTTGAAATCAAAATGCTTTAAGGTTTTCAACAAACGATTATCTAGGCCTAAATCTTTAAATTGCAAAGGGTTCTCCACTTATTCGCACCAGTCCAGACAGGCAAATTTTACGCTGGAAATGGCTTTTAAAAAACGCGCAATGATACCGCAAACCACTTGATAAAGGATAGAGATCACAGAAAATTAATCCACCTCTGCGGCATAGTTTCAGACTCAACATCCGCTAGCCGCGAGGTACAACGGGCAAAAAGTGAGTGTTTGGTCAAAAATTCAGGTATTTGCGCCTCTGCCACAGTTTAACTCACACTTGTCACTTATACTGTTTACAATCATGGAGTCTTTTTGATTGATCTAAGCTTTGTGATTTATCTAAGCAGTGACTAACTAAAAAGTAGAACAAGGAGTTTTTATGAACAAAATCCTAATTGCAGCTGCCGCAACGTCTGTCCTTTTACTGGCAGGTTGTGCATCTGGTCCGGATGCACAGACCAAAGCAGCCATGTCGCAAGTCGACGAACTGAAGAATCAGGTTGAGATGCTGAGCAAAGAAGTCGCGGCATTGAAGAGCAATCAAGCCGATGCAGAAATGCAGGCCCAAAACGCCTCAATGGCGGCAAAAGAAGCGTCAATGGCCGCGATGGCAGCACAAGAAGAAGCAGTGCGTGCTAACGAGCGTATTGATAATATCGCGCAATCTTATACCAAATAAGCTTCACTCAGCGCCGGACTTAACCAAAGTCTGGCGCTGCCACTTCAACGGGCACCCCGTTTTGTGATGTCAGTACCGCTCTGGCTTTGGTGTCATCCAAATTGAGCTCTCCCATCCACCAATCCAACTCGATAGGCACAGTCAGCTCATCTTGTACGCCGTTACTGCGTGTCAAAGGTTCATGCGCTTCAAGATAGACAATGCGCCCCGGCTCCAAGCTGACTTTAACCGGCTGGTTGATAACCGTCACCTTATCCCCTTTTTGCACTTGAGAAAACAGCCATTCGATGTCCTTTGGCTCCATTCGAATGCAACCAGCGCTCACACGCAAACCGATACCAAAATCTTTATTGGTACCGTGGATCAAATAATCACCACTGCCATAGGCAAGACGCAGCGCAAATTCTCCGAGCGGATTTTCCGGGCCTGAGGGGACGATGGGAGGAAGTTCAATGCCTTTCTCAAGATACTCTTTGCGAATAGAAGCGGGCGGCGTCCACGTTGGGTTAGGCCGCTTTTCACTGATTTTGGTCACCATTTCTGGCGTGTCTCGGCCAACACGACCAATCCCGACTGGGAACACATGTACCTTGTTGATCTCAGGTTCAAAATAGTAAAGACGCAGCTCAGCCAGATTGATCACTATGCCTTTGTATTCTACAGGCGGCAGGATCATCTGCGTTGGCACGGAGAGCACGTAACCCTCTTGCGGCAAAAAAGGATCAACCCCTTTATTGGCCGCCATCAAAGCAAGAAAGCCGACATCGTAGTGCTTGGCAATATTGGCCATGGTTTCACCACCTTCAACCACATGGTGCTGAATCCGGCCAATCAAGCGGCTCCCTTCCCGCGGCAAATCAAATGTCGCCGCCCATAAACTGCTGCTGGCAAAAAGTGAGATAAAATAAGCCGATAATCGCGCCGTCTTGCCTTTCATCTAGTCGCTGTCCTTTGCTCTTTTGTACTCCGCTAAGGTTATCTCTCTTTCCCGTTTGTGATCAACCATCGGCGCTGGGTAACTGAGCATGCTTTTCCCAGGCCAGTTCCACGGCTGATGAATGTATTTATCGGGTACGCTTGTCAGTTCAGGTACCCAGCGGCGAATGAAGCGGCCATCCGGGTCAAATTTTTCCCCCTGACTGGTCGGGTTGAAAATGCGAAAATAGGGCTGACCGTCGCACCCGGTGGATGCCGACCACTGCCAGCCGCCATTATTGGCCGCAAAATCACCGTCAATCAGATTCTGCATAAAATACTGCTCGCCATCGCGCCAGTTGAGGTGCAAATCTTTAGTGAGGAAACTCGCCACGATCATGCGCAGACGATTGTGCATCCACCCGGTTTCGTTCAGTTGGCGCATCGCCGCATCGACTATCGGATACCCGGTTTGCCCTTGCTGCCACGTTGTAAGCCATGCAGACTTACCCGGCCAACAGAGTTTGCTTTCCCATTCGACAAAGCCCGCCCCTTTTACCAACTTAGGTTCAAACCAAATCAGATGTTGATAAAACTCGCGCCAGATCAGCTCACTCAGCCATGTTTCCCGCCCCGGAGATAAAAACGCCTGCTGCCAATGCAAACGCACGATGCATTGACGTACCGACAACGCGCCTAACGCTAAATAGGGCGATAGCTGACTGGTGCCAGCCACTGCGGGAAAATCGCGCTGCTTGTCGTAGGTATCCACCGACGTTGCGCAAAAGTCCCTAAGGCGCTGCAAAATCGAAGTGCTGTCTGCTGGCCAAGCATCGCTGGCTTTTCTTGGGAAAGAAAATGGCGCGTCAGGCGTTAAAATTTGCTCAGCCAAGCTTTGCGGCAAGTGACAAGGTGCAACCGCAGAAGAGGTGGTAATCACGGGCAGCGTAAACTGGCTTAACCAAGCACGTTTAAACGGGGTAAAGACTTTGAAGTACTCGCCCTGCTTGTTGCGCACTGAACCAGGTGGCATTAGACATTTGTCGTGAAAACTTTGTAGATGCATGCCGCTTTGCCTTAACTCAGCTTCCAGCCAATGGTCACGCGCCTGCTCATTCACTTCGTATTCGGCATTGATCGCCACGCTGTCTGCACCGAGCTGCCTAGCCCAGCTTGCGACCTGTTCTGCGCTCTGTTGGTAAGTGTCCACTTCGGCGTAAAGCATAGGAATATTGAGCGCCGCGAGGTCGCGCTGCAACTCAGGTAAGCGACGCCAAATCCAGTCAGCTTGAATAGGCGCCATGTGCTGAGATTGCCACTGAGCGGGCGTGGCGACAAAACAGGCGACCACCTGCTGCGAGTTTTCTGTAGCATATTGCAAAGCGGGGTTATCGATCACGCGTAGATCGCGTCTAAACCAAACCAGTTTCATGGGCTTACCTGCTCAAAATGGAGTTTACTCAGCACTTCTGACAACGTGACAGCGCTATGTTGCTGCTGTAGTTGGCGTACGATAGTTTGCTGCTTTTCCTGCAGCGCACGATTGGAAAACAGATGCACCCGCTGATATTTAGTTAACACATCGGCTTGCAGCAAACCACTGACATCATCAACGTGATCAATCAAAGTGATATGCCAGCCTTTATCACTCAAACGCGCCGCTTCTATCCAACTCGCCAATGAATCGCTGCTTTCATAACTGACGATCAAACACTTGCCTTTGCTCGCCGCTTTGTTTTCGGCATCTAAAATTGCGGCTAAACGGCGCACAAGGATCGAACGCAACAAGCCTTTTTGCAGTGAACGGCTTGCGCTTTTCACCAACTCTACGGACTGCAATATCGGCGATAAAAACTGCTCACTCACCACGTTAAAGGGGTACTCGCGCAGCACGGTGTTCAACAGGCTTTCCACTTTGCCTGCACTGAGATCGGCTAACGCAGAGAGCATGGCTTCGACTTCTTCAAGCGCTTAGCTCTCTAGGCGGCTAATATCCGCCGCTTGGCCCAACAAAGCCTGCACTTTACCAATCGCGACCCCTTTAGCCAGCCAGCCTTGGATCTCGCGGATCATCGCCAAGTTTTCTTCGTTGTACAGCCGATGACCTTTTTCCGTTCTTTGCGGCTGAACGAGATTGTAGCGACGCTGCCAAGCTCTGAGTGTCACGGGCTTCACGCCCGTCATTTCTGCCACTTCGCGGATAGCGTAGAGTTTCTCTTCTGTTTGCTTATAAACCATAACGTAATTTCAATTCCTGAGGATGAGGAGCTAAAAACTTCTGACTGTGCAGATAATCATCGGGATAAGTGTTGAGATAATGTTTTATCAGCGTCAGTGGCGCCAGCAAAGGCAGCATGCCTTGACGATACTCGTCTATCGTTTGCGCCAATTCCGCTTTCTGCTCTTTATTGAGCACTTTCTTAAAATAGCCCTGCAAGTGCATCAACACATTGGTATTGTTTTTGCGACTGGCACGGTGGGTTAATGCACGCATCAAACCCTCGCGATATAAGGGAATAAAGGCTTCCAAGTCGTACTCTGCAATCGCGGCAACCAAACGACCAAGCTCACGATAAGATTGCGGATGATGGGCCATCAAGGTCAGTTTATAGCGTGAGTGGAAATCGACAATGCTCTTGCGCGTGCGCACACGTGCCACATTCTGATTGAAATCATGCAAGCAATAGACGCGGGTGATGAAGTTTTCACGCAATACCGGGTCATGCAGTCGGCCATCTTCCTCTACGGGCAACCACGGCATTTTGCGCATCAAAGTCTGCGTATATAAGCCGACTCCCTCTTTCTCCGCGCCATGCAGTTTGTACACCTTGACCTTTTCCATGCCACAGGTTGGCGATTTGGCGCAGACAATATAACCACTCAACTCTTGATCCATCAATTGCGATACTTTCTGTTCGGCGTAGGCCAACATCGCATGCGAGTAATCCTTGTCAGGATTTTTGGTTTCCACTAAAGCAATGCGCTCGGCGTCCGAGACCAAACGAATTGTCGGGCGTGGCACAGGCATGCCCATCCCCACTTCCGGACAAACAGAAACGAAATCCATATAAGCACCAAGATCCTGAACAACAAATCGGCTCAGTTTGTGTCCAGCGTCAAATCTGACTTTATCGCCAAGCACACAGGCGCTGACGCCAACTTTGATACCTGTCTTTTCCATCACACCACACCTTATACAAAAAAATCTCCTGTATAGATATAGCAAAAAAATCATGAGTTATACAAGATTTGTTTTTGTATACATCCAGCTTTTCGCAAACAGAATAGGTTACTTTATGATTAACAAGGTTAATACCTTGTGAGCTTACACAGCCAATTACATCAATATCATTAACAGCAAGCCAAGTTCACTACTGGTTTACCTAAGACAAATCGATTGCCTTTTTGCTTTCAACACATTTAGTTATCAATAGAGGCACGGAGATATAAATCAAAGCAATCTGTGAGCCCTGTCTCATGGAATATCCATTTATCTAGCTAGTATTGCCTCAACGAACAGAAACAGTTTCAACAGAATTGGTAATTAGAATTCATTTTGATGACAATTACCTCAATAGAAATATTGGAGAACGCTATGGCAACCCCACACATCAACGCACAACCTGGTGATTTTGCAGAAACCGTCCTGATGCCAGGTGACCCGCTGCGCGCGAAATACATCGCAGAAACCTTCCTTGAAGACGTTAAACAGGTTTGCGATGTGCGCAACATGTTTGGTTTTACTGGCACTTACAAAGGGAAGAAAGTCTCTGTGATGGGCCACGGCATGGGCATCCCATCCGCGTGTATCTATGTGCATGAGCTGATTGCAGAGTACGGCGTTAAGAACGTTATCCGTGTCGGTAGCTGTGGTGCGGTACGTGACGATGTAAACCTAATGGACGTGGTTATCGGTATGGGCGCATCCACTGACTCTAAAGTGAACCGCATCCGCTTTAACGATCACGACTTCGCCGCTCTAGCAGACTACGGCCTACTTGAAGAAGCGGTGAAGCAAGCACGTGCGCAAAACGTCCCTGTAAAAGTGGGTAACGTGTTCTCTGCAGATCTTTTCTACACCCCGGAAGCTGATATCTTCGAGAAGATGGAGAAACTGGGCATTCTAGGTGTGGATATGGAAGCGGCGGGCATCTACGGCGTAGCCGCTGATCTTAAAGCAAAAGCGCTGACTATTCTGACCGTTTCTGATCACATTATCCGCGGTGAAAAACTGAGCTCTGAAGATCGTCAGAAGTCATTCAATGACATGATGAAAGTTGCGCTAGAAACAGCAATCAATATCTAAACTTTTGGCCGGGTTCGCTCGGCCATGCGAATAATCCCGAGGGGGTGATCGTGTCTAACGGCGAACTGCCAAAAGACGCAGATGGGTTACAACTCAACTTTTGTAAAACATTGGCGTGTGACAACTTTGGTCTGAGCGATGCAAAACGATATGTTTTGCAACATGCAAACCCTAAGCGTCCAGCGATGGTCTGCCGTGAATGTGGAGCTTTCCCCCCCTTACTTAACAACCGTGAAGTGCTGAACGAGCTGCATCGCTTGCGTCAGCTTCACAGCGACGGCTTACCTGCTTGTCGCAATGACGATTGCGCCAACTTTGGCCTATCGGTTCATACTCACAAACACCTCTACCATGCATTTGGCTACAGTGGCGATCGACAAAGATATCGCTGCAAAAGTTGTCAATCAACCTTTGTCGATAAATGGTCTGGGGCAAATAAAAAGCTGCAATTCCAAGAAAACTTGATGGGTCTGCTGTTTACTGGCTACTCAGTGCGAGAAATCTGTCGCAAGCTGCACATCAATCCAAAAACGTTTTACGATCACGTCGATCACATTGCCAGCCGTTGCCGACGCAAATTGGCCACCATTGATGCACGCTGGGTCAATCATGCACAAAGTTATCAACTTGCTTCCCACTATGTTCCGTTACAGCCTAACAGCGATAACGGCGTGTACTGGATCGCGTCGGGTGAAGCCCAGTCCGGCTACATTCTTTGCCAGCACGTCAACTACTCAGCCAATGAAGAGCCTTTAGGCTCGGTGGATCATAACCCTTACGAACCGCTTTCGCGTTTTGTCTCTACCGAATACGTTGCTGAAGCCAAAGAAGCAGCGGGAGCACCGTCAGACTATTTGCGCGAGCGAATTGATCAGAAATATCAAACCATCTTGGCACGCGGAAACGTAGAAGACCCGATGGGCAACATGACGGTGTTTAACTATCCGTCAAAAGGCGCGGTGGTTCGTCCGCCCTACACCTCTTACGCTCACTATCTTCATGTATTGGATATGTGCAACGACGCTTGTCGTGTCTCTATTTACATGCCACAAGATCCATTACTGCGCTCTGCGGCACTGAGTGTTTGCCTCTCGCGGATCAAGAGTCAGAATGTTGACCTGATGTATGTTGAAGAAGATGCGGACTGGAAAATGGATCAGCCTTTTGAACGAGTCGACATTGTCTATATGAGCTGGTGGCGAGATCGCTGGGCGATTGCCAATCAAGGTGAGGTACAAAAAGGCATCTATTATCTTGCTGGCAATAATAACCATCCCGAACAATGGTTTAATACCGCCACTACGCGCAACATCGCCTTCTTCCAGCGTCGCTTCCAAGTTCTGTTTGAAAGCTTTATCAACGAGCCAAGACGTAAACTCCGCCCCGGAGGCATTTTGTCACTGCTAGACATATTCAGAGCGTGGCACAATTTATGCTATCAAGACAAACAAGGGCAAACCGCGGCACAGCGGCTCGGTGTGACCGAAAAGCCACTGACACTCAAGCAGCTTTTGTCCTAATGCAGCACTGTAGAAGGTTTAACCTGAGTTAAGAATGTGAAATAACGCCCAATATTCATAACCCAGCGACAGCGAGCGGAACAATTAAGCCCAGATATAGTGCTAATTTTTGACACGTCAATATAATGAAAGTGTTAGACGCCCTCTTTACTGTCACGGATGTAAACTTTGGATAAAAGCCAATTTCAGTTAGATACAGAACTCAGACAGCTCAAGGCTCGCATCAATCAAGAGCCAGAAGCGGTACTCAAAGTCGCTGAACAGTGCTACGTCCGTGCGGAACAGATTCTCTACCCTGAAGGTGAAATTCGCGCACTGCTGATCCTCTCGCAGTGCTGTTGGAACTTGATGGACTATCGCCGTGGGCTAAAGTTTGTTAAAGACGCTTACAGTAAACAAAACCGCTTAGATAACGACGATCATCTTCCGGAAATTCTCCACCTTCACGCCCTGCAATACTGGGGACAAGCCAAGTATTACTCCGCCCAGCAGTATTGGATAAACACCCTCGAGCAATCCGCACTAGTTGATGAGGTGGAGATCCAAATTGAGGCTTTGATTGGCCTTGGCAATGTTTGGCGCATCACGACAGACTACAAACTGGCCGCCGCCACCCATGCACTCGCGGTTAAAGTCGCCAATAACGCCCGCATTGACTGGTTAGAAGGCAAAGCACGTATTTTGCTGGCTTGGGATTACTACTTGCTCAACAACTATGTGGAAATGTTAACCGTGCTGGATGGTGCGGCCGAAGTGCTGAAGGACTACCACGACAAAACTTGGCAAGCTGAAATCTGGGATTTTCGCGGGTTAGCCTTACTTGGGCTAGAGCGGCTTGATGCTGCCGATGAAGCGACGCAAAAAGCCCATGAACTCGCTGTTGAGCACAACCTGACGTGGATGAAAGCTCATTCGTACATCAGCCGAGCGCGCTTGGAACTGCTGCGTAAAAATACCCTCAATGCGGCGAAACTGCTCGCACAGGCAGAAGCATCCGCCGTTCGTTTTGACAATGGCGAACTGCTCAGCCAAATTTGTTTTCAACAGTCTAAAGTCGCCGAAGAGCAAGGCAATTATGAGTTGGCGTATCAAGCTTTTCAGAAGTATCGCCGCCACTCACTGCAGATGCTCCGAGAACAAACCAGCCGCGTCAGCATGGACAAAGCTCGTGGCTCAAAAAGACAACTGGAGCAACGCGCGCGCAAACTGATTAACCGCATACGTGCGCAGCACGAATATGATCCGGAAAAACAATTTTCCAATGTGGTGTCCGAGACTTATTGGTGGGAACAACTGGTTCTGTTTAAGACCGAACTGAAAAAAGGCAACCACGCGGTGATCATGATCCGCCACAGCGACTCTGCGTATTTAGACGTTTGTACTGAACTGGCGCACAGCCTCTCCACCACCAAAGATCTGATTTCCCGTTTGAGCGCTGATCGTGTGGCGATGCTGATCAGCGAAAAAGAACAGGCGGCTGAAGAGTTGTTCACCATATTCTCCAGTATGCTGAGCATCTATCCTTGGAAACGCAAAGGACTAAACGGCGCCCTACCCGAAATCACGCTGCACGATATTCTCACTTTTCCGTTTACGCTTGAGCAGTTGGAAGAGAGCCAAAGAAAAAAGACAAAGGTAAAGAAGCATGGAAAAGCTGCTGAATAAAGTCACCGACGCGGGTTTTGATCCTGCCTCCGTGGCCGGAGAAGAGGCCATTATTCTTTGGAATCATGTTCGCCAGCATGTTGCTTCCACCCGCAAAGAGCGCGCGCACTGCTACATCATCAGCGCGGAGTATCGCTACGAGTTAAAGCAGTTACAACTAAGCATTGATGAGTTGCGTCAAGCGCTGCAATTGCTTGAATTACCTGAAGACGCAGAAGACATTCTTACGGTTAAGGCTAGCCTGAGTGAGCGATTGGTCGACATTGGCGACTATACCGCCGCGCTCAATGAGTACGTCTCCTCCTCGAATATTGCCGTTGAACACGGATTTATCGATGAATATGTGACCTCGATTGTCGGCATGGGTAACCTTTGCGATGCATTTGGCGATCACAACCGCGCGCTGCGTTACTATCAAAAAATTGATGGTATTGACCACTCCATCAGCAGCCGTTCACTGCGGCTACGTTATAAACTCTATCTGCTCTCCTGCTACATCCATTTGGGCCGTGTCAATGTGGCCAAGGATCTTTTAAAAGAGTGTGAAGAGCTGAGTATTCTGGTCAGCGATAAAATTCTCTCAGGGCAAGTTCTGCTTTACCAAGCCAAGTTGCACCGATTGCAAAACCAACACATGCAAGCCTTGCTGGCTCTGTCAAAAGCGCAGTACTCTTCGAGCAGCCTGCACTCAAACTGGTTGTCGATCATGAATCGTATCGAACTCGCTTACTCGCTATGTGCGATTGGCAGACAAGAGCTCGCCAATATGCTGCTCGTCAGTGCAGCGAAGAACATTGAGCTGAAAGCCTCTCCTATCGTCGCAAAGCAGTTTTACGACGCAATGAGTAAGGTATTAGCCGCGCAAGGTCGATTTAAAGACGCGTTGGCGTGTGAGAAGAAAGGCTTTCGCATTGAGTCGGATCTGATGAAGCACATCCCGATCAGTGAGCTGGGAGCAAGCCAGCTGCGCCGCATCTCCCGTTTTGATCTGCAACTGAAATTGATCCTCTCTGAGATTGAGAACAAGGAACTCAAAGAGACCACACAGCAACACAAAAATACCATGGCGCAGTTGCAACAGGATGTGTTCACCGATCCGCTCACCGCGCTGCACAACCGACGTTGGCTGGACGTGAAACTCAAAGATCTGCTGCTGCATGAAACACCGTTTGCGCTGATGGTGATCGATATCGACCACTTCAAATCGATCAACGATGAGCTGAGCCATTTAGTCGGCGATAAGGCGATCGTCAGCGTTTCACATGAGCTTGCCGCTTACTTTAAGTTTCGCGGTGCCTCGTGCGTGCGTTTTGGCGGAGAAGAGTTCTTAGTGATCTTAGAAAATACCGACCTCGCTAAAGCCGAGCTGCACGCAGAAAATTACCGCGAACGCATTTTCCAGTTTGGCTGGACGGAGATTTTAGGTGAACGCGGTTTGACCGTTTCAATCGGCATCACCATGCATCGCGACGGTGAAAATACCCAACGCACCTTCTATCGCGCCGATAAAGCGCTCTACCGCGCCAAAGCCAACGGACGCAATCAGGTGTGTACGGAAGAATAATTCTCAAATGACTTAACGCCGACGTTCCGTTGAGCGTTAAGCTTCATTTTATTGCTCCTAATCTAATAACTCTCTGATACTTAGCCAATTCCCTTGCAGTAATAAATCCTATAATGAATACTTACTACACCTTTAATTCACTCCATTTTTAGCAAGGAAGTAAGATGTTTCTCGATTATTTTGCATTGGGATTGCTCGTCTTCGTCGCCTTAGTCATTTTTTACGGCATCATCGTGATTCACGATATTCCATACGAAATTGCCAAAGAGCGCGAGCATCCACATCAAGACGCCATTCACTATGCTGGCTGGGTAAGTCTATTCACCCTTCACGCACTGTGGCCCTTTCTTTGGATTTGGGCAACACTTTGGCGCAAAGAGCGTGGCTGGGGCTTTCAGAAGCTAGAAGAAGAACAACATGATATCCATCATCGTGTTACAGCGCTGATGGATGAGGTGACGCAACTGCGCAGTGAGATAGAACAACTGAAGTCTCCTCAGCATCGTGACAATTCGGTTGATGCTGACCATGCGGACATTGAAAAGGAGAAACAATAATGGATTTACTGCTTGTCCTCACATATACCGCCCTTTGCATCGCCATTTTTAAAGTGTTTAAGATCCCGCTGAACAAGTGGACAGTCCCTACCGCCGTTTTGGGTGGTGTCGTTCTTATTGGGACCTTGATTCTATTGATGAACTACAACCATCCTTTTACGCAACTCGGTAACCAAGTTTATTCCACTACTCCTATTGTTTCAGGCGTGCGTGGTAGAGTCATTGATGTTCCTGTTCAAGCAAATCAACCTCTCTATCAAGGGGATGTCCTGTTTCGTATTGATCCTGTCCCTTTTGAAGCAGAAGTAGAAAGACTGAAAGCAAAAGTCAAGGAAGCCAGCCAAGGCGCACTAGGCTTGGAATCCAATGTCAAAGAGTCACAAGCGGCAGTGCTAAAAGCGATGGCAGAGAGAGATAAAGCCAAACGTGAGTATGATCGCTATCTCAGAGGTTTTGAGCGTGGTGCGTTTACAGAGCAACAAATGGATACCACTCGCCAAGCTTATAAGGCTGCTCAAGCCGCGTTGGAGGTTGCACAGTCTCAGCAAGAGCAAGCCAAAATATCTCTCGATTCAGAGATTGGAGGGGAAAACACTCAAGTCGCCCAACTGTTAGCCGAGCTGCGAAAAGCAGAGTTCGATCTAGAGCAAACGGTGGTGAGAGCGCCAAGCGATGGCTACGTTACTCAGTTGGCGCTGCGTCCTGGAGTAATGTCTGTTCCGCTGCCTTTAGCGCCAGTGATGACATTTGTTCATACGGAAGAAAAGATTTACACCGCTGCTTTTCGTCAGAACTCACTTCAACGTTTAAAGCGTGGTTTTGAAGCGGAGTTTCTTTTCCGCGCGCTTCCAGGAAAAATATTTAAGGGCGAGGTGATCGAAGTGTTACCTGCGATTGGCGAGAGCCAAATCCAAGCTCGAGGTTCATTGTTAGGTACAGAAGCACTGAAAACCTCAGGGCGCGTTTTTGTCACTTTACGACTTACAGATGATATCTCTGAGTATCAGCTACCTATGGGAACGGCCGTTGAAGTAGCCGTTTACTCAGACACCTTCACCCATGTCTCTATCATGCGTAAGGTTTTGATTCGCATGAAAAGCTGGCAGAACTACCTATACTTAGACCACTAATTTCCATCCCTTCGTTTCTTTTTATTTTGGGGCTGTCATTTCAGCCCCATTTCATGCAAGCCGCTTAATCAGAGTCCATTCCCTCACCTCATATAATTCTGTATACTGCGCGCCTTATTTTTATGTGTGCGGAAAAAGCAAGCGTGTCAAAAGGATATGCAGAAAACATCACAACTTTTCTGATGATTAATCGCACCGACCATAAGCGACTTGGTTGTTTTGTCTATTTCATAGACAATCAGGCGGCTCATCGCAAACAATGATGTGTTCTTTCGACAATTGAACAGAGGTTAACTATGAATCTTTCAGCTAAAACCGTAGTGGTGATTGCAATCGGTGCGGCGCTTTACGGCATTGGTGGCTTGCCCATGTTTGGCATTCCGGTTTTTGCCAATACCACACTCAAGCCGGCGATGGCGGTACTCGCGCTGTTTTCTGTTCTCTTTGGCCCTCTGGTCGGCTTTTTGGTGGGCTTTATTGGTCACTGGGTGACGGACCTGTTCGCCGGTTGGGGCGTGTGGCTGACTTGGGCTCTCGGCTCTGGTTTGGTTGGTTTGATTATCGGCTTCTTCCCATCTCTGACTCGCAACCGCTTGGAAAAAGGCGAGTTTAGTATGAAAGACTTTGCCCTGTTTGTGTTGCTTGCGCTGCTTGGCAACGTGTTTGGTTATGGCTGTTCTGCGTTCCTCGATACCCTGTTATATGCCGAACCTTTCACAAAAGTGTTTACCCAACTGACGATTATTGCCTCAGGTAACACCGTCCTGATCGCCGTTGTGGGCTATTTCATTCTTAAATCGGTCGCGAAGCGCAATAAGCAGAGCCGCAACTTAACTGAGGCTTAATCGCGCATGACCATCGAATTTTCTAACTTCTCTTTTCGATATGAGTCGCTGGACAAACCGACGCTAAAAAATATCAATCTAAGGATAGAGAAAGGAGAGAAAATCGTCATCATTGGCCCAAGCGGTAGCGGTAAATCGACGCTTGGCCAATGCCTCAACGGGCTGATTCCGCACGCGGTGAAAGGAGAAATCTCTGGCAAGCTGCGTATCAATGGGCAAAATACTGACACTTTTGACATGCACCAATTCACCGAACAAGTGGGCACGGTTTTGCAAGATACCGACAGCCAGTTTGTCGGGTTGAGCATTGGTGAAGATATTGCGTTCGCGCTGGAAAACCAACTGACTAGCAATATTGAGATGTACCCGCTGGTCAAAGCCACTGCGCGTATGGTTGATCTGGAGATGATGCTGGAGCGCTCGCCGCACGATCTCTCCGGTGGGCAAAAACAGCGAGTCTCACTGGCGGGCATTTTAGTCGACCATGTCGATATTTTGCTGTTTGATGAACCGCTAGCCGCACTTGACCCGAAAACGGGCAAGAAGACCATTGAAATCATTGATGATCTGCACACACAAAGTGGCAAAACCGTGGTGATTATTGAACACCGCCTGGAAGATGTGCTGCATCGGCCAGTGGATCGCATCATCTTGATGGATAACGGCGAAATAATTGCTGACACCACACCTGACAAGCTACTTGCTTCTTCTTTGCTGGCGCAGTACGGAATTCGTGAGCCGCTCTACCTTTCGGCTTTAAAAGCGGCTGGCTGCCAGCTTACTGCACAGCATCATCCATCGAAGCTGTCGCACATCCCTGTTGAACCGTTTGCCAAGCCGCTTCGCGCTTGGTTTGATGCCGCTAAGCCTGTCTCTGAGCGTTCACTATCGGCGCCTCTTTTGCAAGTGCGTGATTTGACCTATTCCTATGATGGTGAGAAAAATGCGCTTGAGAACGTCAGTTTCGATATTCAACGTGGCGAGTTTGTCTCCGTGCTGGGTAAAAACGGCTCAGGAAAATCAACCATCACCAAACTACTGATGGGGGTACTGACGCCAGATGCAGGTTCAATGCACTTACATGGCGACGATCTCAGTCAGTTGTCGATTTTTGAGCGCAGCCAAAGAATCGGCGTTGTGATGCAAAACCCCAATCATATGATCTCCCATCACATGATTTTCGATGAAGTCGCTTTTGGCCTGCGTAATCGTGGCCTCGACGAAATGCAGATCGAGAGCAAAGTGCTCGAGGCTCTGGCGCTGTGTGGACTGAGTAAGTATCGTCACTGGCCGATTGAAGCGTTGAGCTACGGACAGAAAAAACGCGTGACCATCGCCTCGATTCTCGCTTTAAAGCCGCAACTGTTGATCCTTGATGAACCGACCGCGGGTCAGGATTATCGCAATTACACTGCGATGTTGCGCTTTATCGAAAAACTCAACCGCGAGCTTGGCATCACGGTGATGATCATCTCGCACGATCTGCACCTAGTGCTTGAATACACCACACGTTCGCTGGTCATTGCCGACAGCAAATTGATCGCCGATGCACCGATGACCCACGTTTTGAGCTCGCCCGCTTTGCTCGATAACGCCAACCTCACGGTCACCAGCTTGTATCCGTTGGCGGAAAAGTTTGCTATTGCCGACCGTGATGGATTGATGCGCCACTTTATCGCCAGCGAGAAAGACCATCGCGAGAAAGTCGACGAAAGTGAAACCTTGTCAACCGAGCGCTGTCACGAGAAGCAGGCATGAAAGAGACCAAAATGAAGTTTGGTATCAACTACATTGATACCCAATCGCCTTTGCATCAGCTTAACGGCATCACAAAATTCGCCCTGTTCATCGCGTGGATCACGGTAGTACTCACTACCTTTGACTTACGGATGATTGGCTTGTTGATCATCGCGGGGCTTGGGCTGCTCAAACTCACCCGAGTACCATTTCGCGTGTATAAATCCTTGCTGCTGGGTACTGGGAGCGTACTTCTGCTCAACGCGCTGTTTATGTTTGCCTTAGCTCCGCAGCAAGGCAGCGAATACATCGGCACAGCGCACGTGCTGCTCTCGCTGCCCGGAGACTACTCGCTCACCCAAGAGACGCTGTTTTACTTAGTCACCGTGACACTGAAATATTTCAGCATGTTCCCGATTGCGTTGGTGTTTGTCTTCACAACCCATCCGACGGAGTTTGCCGCGAGCCTTAACCGCCTCGGCGTGCCGTACAAAATCGCCTACGCGGTCAGTTTAACGTTGCGTTACCTACCGGAAGTGAAGAAAGATTTCGTCAATATCATGCACGCCCAGCAAGCTCGCGGAGTCGAACTCAGCAAGAAAGCACCGCTGTTTACGCGTTTGAAAAACGTCGCCAAAATTCTTGGCCCGCTCATTTTTTCCAGCTTGGAACGCGCAGATCAAATTTCCAACGCGATGACACTACGCGGCTTTGGTCGGCATAATTCGCGTACTTGGTACAGTTTAAAACCGCTCAAACAAGTGGATTATCTTTGCCTCACCGCGATTGTCGTGATCGTCGCGGCAGCGATTGGTAAGCGCTTACTCGACACGGCGCTATTCTGGTATCCGTGGTCGTAAAAACAGCGAGGCCCTGCATGATGCAGGGCCTCGCTGTTTAGCATAGTGATTACACTGCGGTGGTCGCAATCACCTCACTTGGCTGGGCTTTTTTAAGTTTAATCGCAATAAACTTGGAAGTTGGGGTAAATGTGCGTTCACCGTAACTCTCCAGCGGAACCAAAGGGTTGGTCTCAGGGTAATAGGCTGCAGCTTGTCCCGCGGGCATATCATACGCCACCAGCTCAAAGCCGCTCACCCGGCGTTCCACGCCATCTTCCCACAAGCTCACCAAGTCGACTTTGTCACCCGCTTGATAACCCAAACGGCGAATTTCCTCTTGATTGACAAACACCACATCACGTCGGCCAAACACACCACGATAACGGTCGTTCAAACCATACAGCGTGGTGTTGTATTGATCGTGCGAGCGCAGCGTTTGCAAAATCAAATCCGGATTATCACCACGTGACGTAACGTGCTCATTCACCAGTTGTGCGGGCAAAGCTGAAGGAGAAAACTGTGCTTTGCCACTGGCGGTATTCCACTCACACCGCGCCGCCGCATTGCCCAGATAGAAACCACCGGGGTGCTGCACGCGTTGGTTAAAATCTTTAAAGCCGGGAATGGTCTGCTCAATTAAATCACGAATACGGCTGTAATCAGCAATGGCCCAATCCCAGTCAATCGGGAAATTGCCCAATGTTGCTTTGGCAATCCCGGCCAAAATGGCGGGTTCAGAGCGCAAATGCGGCGAGCGCGGTTTCAGTTGACCATACGAGAGGTGCACCATACTAAAGGTATCTTCCACCGTCACACCTTGCGGGCCATGGGCTTGCACATCGATTTCAGTGCGACCTAAGCACGGCAGGATCAAGGCATCACGCCCGGTCACCAAATGAGAGCGGTTGAGTTTAGTGGCAATGTGTACCGTTAGCTCGCAGTTGCGCATGGCTTGGTGAGTGCGAGGCGTATCCGGTGTTGCTTGGGCGAAATTGCCACCAAGACCGATAAAGACTTTGGCGCGTTTTTCTTCCATCGCCTGAATCGCCTGTACGGCGTTGTGGCCATGTGAGCGAGGCACCTTGAACTGAAAACGTTTCTCCAGTGCATCAAGCAAAAACGCAGGCGGTTTCTCATTGATCCCCATGGTGCGATCGCCCTGCACATTACTGTGACCACGCACTGGCGATAAACCTGCGCCCGGTTTGCCCACGTTGCCGCGCAGCAATTGCAGATTCACCACTTCCTGAATAGTCACTACCGAGTGGCGATGCTGCGTCAGCCCCATCGCCCAGCACATGATAACGCGATCGGCGTGGCGATAGATGTGCGCTAGCGACTCAATCTCATCGAGTTGCAAACCTGATTGCTCAACAATTTGCAGCCATGATGTTTGCTCAACAGCGGCTAAATAGGCGTCTAACCCGTTGGTATGCTGACGAATGAACTCGTGGTCAAACACAGGTTCCCCGCCCTGTGCGTGCGCTTCACGTTCCCATTGCAATAGAAACTTCGCCATGCCACGAAACACCGCCATGTCGCCGCCCAGCGCCGGATGATAATAAGCACTGCTGGTCGGTTTTGAGCCGTTGCGTAGCATTTCAATCGGCAATTGTGGGTTTTGAAAACGCTCCAAACCACGCTCTTTGAGTGGGTTAAGGCAGACAACCTGTGCGCCGCGTTTTACCGCCGCGCGCAGCGGTTCTAACATTCGCGGATGGTTAGTACCGGGGTTTTGCCCGATAATAAAAATCGCATCAGCGTGCTCTAAATCTTTAAACACCACCGTGCCTTTACCCACCCCGATGGTTTCAAACAACCCTATCGCGCTGGCTTCGTGGCACATATTGGAACAGTCGGGAAAATTATTGGTGCCAAAGGCACGCACAAACAGCTGATAGAGGTAGGCCGCTTCGTTGCTGGCTCGCCCCGAGGTGTAAAATTCCGCTTCATCAGGCGATTGCAGCGCGTTGAGATGCTTGGCGACTAAATCAAACGCTTCTTGCCAAGAGATAGCGACATAGTGATCACTACTCGCATCGTAGCGCATCGGATGACTCAAACGACCTTGGTATTCCAACCAGTAGTCAGTTTGCTTTGCCAACTCACTGACACTGTGCTGGGCAAAAAACTCCGGATCGACTAAGCGGCTGGTGGCTTCCCAGTTAACGGCTTTGGCGCCGTTTTCGCAAAAATTGACCATGCCGTTTTCTGGTGATTCTCCCCAAGCGCATCCCGGACAGTCAAAGCCGCCATTTTGGTTAGTCTTGAGCATCGCGCGTAAGTTTCGAAAGGCATTGTCGCTGCCTAACCAGCTTTTCGTGACCGCTTTGAGCGCTCCCCAGCCACCCGCAGGGCCAGAATATTGTTCAATCTGTTCTTTTTGCTTCATGACGACACTCCTCGTTCGGAATGACAATGAACTCTGATTTACCACTCTGATTTACCACTCGGATTTATTAATGAGCGATAGAAAATAGCGATCCTAGCGTCAAGCACTTTGATTTCGGTGAAATAACGTTGAGGAGATAAAGTTCACTGACTGATTATTCAATGCCACAAATTATTTGGGCGATTTTTATTTTAGATAGAGGTTAATCCCTATTTCTACGTTAGTCAAATTGATTGATTTAATTTTAATTGATAGGAACTATCAGGATAATTAAATACAAAGTTTGCATTTTCATCACTTGTCTCGCTATTGCTCTCTTAAAAACAAAGCGTTGAGGGCCATGATTGCCAGGCAAGTCCGAATTTCGATCTTGATAGAGCTCATCTATCAATTGATAAAAACAATCAATTTGATCTGGGTCATTTTCAACTTTATTCTTGACCACAATCAAAGAAAGTGAAAATCAGCACAGAGTAAAAGTGTATTAAAAGCTCAGAAATATTTCTATAAACAGCTATTTTTGACATTAAAAGTTATTATTAAAATGAAGATTGAATATTTTATAGAAGCTGCAAGTCTCTAATATTAGTAAAATAATGTATTCGATAAAAAATTAAAATAGTTGTGACATTCTGAGCGACATATTTATTTCACTGGTGAGATGACTGTATTCCATGAGAACGTCATCACGACTATCAAAGCTTATTTATTAACCAGCTTCAACCACTGTCATTACGCGCCCCCGATTCAATTCACGACATTTTTCTGTCATGCGCCTGAGTAAAAAGATATGGCGCTTTCAATAAGCGATGCGTACTCACCGATTGCAATCCGAAGCGCTGATCGTCAATATTGAGCAAAACGACTCAAGTCAGGCCATTTTAACGCCTGCAACCTCTCTACGCTTGGCGGCTTAGGAAAGCACTATGGATATTAAGCAATTGAAATACCTCATTGCTCTCGACGAAACCCAGCATTTTGGGCAAGCCGCAGCGATGTGCCACATTACCCAGCCAACTCTTTCGATGCGCATTCGAAATTTAGAAGAGGAGTTGCAACTCACTTTGATTAACCGTGGCCAGCGCTTCGAAGGATTTACCGATGCAGGCGAGCGCATTCTCGCTTGGGCGCGCAGTGTGCTCGCCGCGCACGACGGTTTGCAAGCAGAAGCTGCCAACTGCCGCGGACAGCTGGTCGGGAATCTGCGTTTTGGCATGGTCCCTCTAGCCAGCCTTGACCCTATGACGTTGCTCAAGCCACTCACCCAACACTACCCAGCTCTGCGCTATCAGCTCTTTTCAATGGCCTCGGAACAAGTGGTTGACGCGTTAAAACGCAATCAGCTTGATCTCGGTCTTTGCTATCTCGATCAACTCGATACGCGCCAATTTGAGGTTTTTGAACTTCAACCTACCCGTATGGGGCTACTGCACGATAGCCGCTATTTTTCCTTCGTCGAGAGCGAAATGGCTTGGGAGAGTCTCGATAAGATCCCGCTAGGCTTGCTTACTCAGGGGATGCATTACCGCCGCTCGATTGACCTTAGTTTTCACAGTCACGCAATTGAACCACACATTCAGTTAGAGAGTGACTCGACATTTCAGTTGCTGCAAGCGGTCAACGCCGGGCTATGTTGCACCATTATGCCACTTAATGGTGGCATGGAAGCCATGAATGAGCATCTGCGGATGATCCCGATCTCCAACGCCAAGGTACACTCTCGGATTGGCCTACTGATTCGCAGCAGTGAACCGCGTTCGGTGCTGGCTGAGAGATGCTTTGCCAAAGCAAAGACGATATTTGCCGCTGACTCGCTCGCCACGGCATAAAGAGAGAAAAACTCATGACCTGCACCATCACACCTCTGACGCAACTGAGTGAAGCCAACTTCGCTGCACACAAACCAGATCGTTATCAATATGTAGAGATGAATACTGGGCGCACTCAAGGCAGTAAAGCGCTGGCGAGTGAAACGGCGCTCTCCATCAGTTTTAATGGCATCAGCTACGCGGTGATGATGGTGACACCGGGCAACATCGAAGATTTCGTTACCGGGTTTAGCCTCAGCAGCGGCGTGGTGCACTCAGCTCGTGAAATTCACGATGTACAGTTAAGCGTTGGCCAAGATTCACTGCACGCGGCGGTTGAGATCGCCAATCGTGCATTTTGGGCGTTGAAAAGCCAGCGTCGCCAGTTAGCCGGAACCAGCGGCTGTGGCATTTGTGGGGTTGAGGCGCTGGAGCAAGCTTTGCCATCGCTGGAGGTGCTACCAGAGATTGCGCCGCCTAAGCCAGCTCTGTTTGCTGGGCTACGTGAGCGCATTCAGCAAGCGCAAGTGTTAGCTCAACATAGCGGCGCATTGCACGCGGCGCTGTATGTCACTGACGTCGGTGAACTGGCACTGTGCCGCGAAGATATTGGTCGTCACAATGCCTTGGATAAACTGATAGGCGCGATGGTGCGAGCGAACGTCAATCCAGAACAAGGCTTTGTGGTGATGACCAGTCGCTGCAGTTTGGAGCTGATCCACAAAGCGGTGCGCGCCAGAATCGCCACATTAGTGACGCTCTCGGCACCGACTTCACTGACGGTGCAATGGGCTCGTCGCCATCATTTGAACCTTGTCCATCTGCCCAAAAACAGCGCGCCGAGGCTCTACAGCCCGGCGCCAATTCAAGACCATCAGCCGCGAAAGCAACATTGTTATCTTAACGACCAATAAGCCCAGCGTTGCAAGGAATTTAGCTCCAGCGCAAGACGCGCGTTTCGTTCCCTTCCTCGGGTTTGGCCGGAATATTGAGCGAAAGTAGCAAACTCACCCCGGCCATTAGCGCGCCAATGTAGAACACGCTGGAAGGCGAAACCAGCCAGATCATACCAAAGGTCACCGGAATCACCACCGCCGCGATGTGATTGATGGTGAAAGCAACGCCTGCAGTTGAGGCCATATCTGCGGGATCAGCAATCTTCTGGAAGTAGGTTTTGATCGCCAGCGCCAGCGCAAAAAAGAGGTGGTCAACCACATACAGCGCAGCGGCCCACTCTGCACTTTTGACTAAGCCGTAACCGACGAAGACAAAAATCAGCCCAACGTATTCAAACATCAGCGCCTTGCGCTCGCCCACCACACCGATAAAACGGCCAATCCGTTTGGCAAACAAAAAGTTGAATAGGTAATTGATCAAAAACAGCAGCGTAATATCTGCCGCCGAGTAACCAAATTTTTCCACCATCAAAAAGCCCGCAAACACGGTAAAGATCTGCCGACGTGCACCACTCATAAAAGTGAGGGCGTAGTAGAGCCAGTAACGCTTGCGGAGCACCAGTTTTTTATTTTGTGGTACCTCGGTTTTAAACTCTGGAAAAGCAAACACCATCACCAGCACCAACACAAAACCCACTCCACCAGCGATGAGGTATACGGTGCGAAAATCGAGTTTCAGTTGCTCCAACATTAACCAAATGGAGCCGTAAGTAACCAGCGAAGCCAGTGCGCCCACTGAGACATATTTACCCAACATTTCCGGCGCTTCTGCTTTACTCAGCCACTGTAAGGAGAGCGACTGCTTGAGGGTTTCAAAATAGTGAAAACCGGTCGACATCAATAACGTAGTCAGCAGCAAACCAAACAGGGAAGGAAACAGCCCAGTGATCGCCGTACCGAGCGTGAGCATCGCCAGTGAAATCAACATGAAACGCTGTTCGCGAACAAACAGTAAGACAAATACCACGGTGAAGGCGAGAAAACCGGGTATCTCACGCACACTTTGCAGCAAACCAATGTCTGCACCATCAAAGTTGGCTTTTTCTATAACGAAGTTATTGAGAAGCGCCATCCAAGTTGAGAAGGCGATGGGTACGATAATAGAAACGAGCAGTAAGAAGTTTTGCGGTGTTTTCCAACCTTGGCGGTTTGCGGTCATGATCTGTCCCTAGTTTTAACGTGAATAAGCCCAGCGCGGCCGATTCAGAACAGTCGTCATCATACTCCGCTGGCATCGAAAGGTGAAATAATTGTTACAAAAGGTATCGGTGGGAAGAAAAGGATAAAAAGCCCCCCGAGATGGACAATCTTCGGGGGGCTCAATCGACTTCGAACAGTGAGGAATAGAGGCTCTGCTACTTCGCTTTATCCAAATCTGCGAGTAGGGTTTCAACCGCGACTTTCAGTTGTCTGTCGTAATTTTTGGCCATGTCTTCCGGTGAGTTATAGACCAACACATCCGGAATCACCTCTTGGTTTTCAAACCACTGCCCTTGGTCGTCTTTAAAACCAAGTTGAGGCACACCATAGACGAGTCGAGACTCTTGCTGAGGCTCCCACAACACCGCCGTGCCCGTACCCGGCACACGTTCACCGACCAATTGGCCAATGCCTTCACGCTTGTAAAAATAGGGCACAATCGAGCCATCAGAATAGCTCGCCGCATTAGCCAACATGATACTCGGCTTCGCCCAGCGACGCTCAGGGAAAGTCGACAACTGATAGCCGTCACGTGTGACTTGGGCGCTGTGGCGCGTACCGGAGAGCACTTCCATGAGCTGGTCGTGCAAATTGCCGCCCATGTTGTAGCGAATATCGACAATCACACCCTCTTTGTCGTTGTATTCACCAAACAACTCATTGATCAACCTTTCGTAAGCGGTCGGTCCCATCTCTGGCACATGAACGTAACCCAAGCGCCCGTCAGACCACTGCTCCGTCAGCGCTTTGCGCTCGTCGACCCAACGCTCGTAGGCCAGTTCCGCCTCGCGGCTTAGATCAATCGCCACCAATTGAGTCTCTTGCGGCTCTTTTTCGCCCGGACTCAGCACATTCAGACGCACCATTTTGCCAACTTTGCCATCCAGTAGCGGATAAATGTTCATCTCTGGCGTGATCTCTTGACCATCTACCGAGTAAATAATGCTGCCCGGTTTGATGATGGTCTGATAGGTATCAGCAGGGCCCGCAGGCAGCACGGCCTTAACACGCACCCCTTTTCCACGGTAGTTGTCATCATAGAAAAGCCCTAAAGAAGCTTGTTCTGGCCAGCCAGATTTTCCGTCTAAGAAGAACGCGCCAGTGTGTGAGGCATTGAGCTCACCCGACATTTCACTCAGCAGCTCGGCGAAATCTTGGTAGGTACGGATTCCTGCCAAATGCTTGCGATACGCTTCGCCGTAAGCGGCCCAATCCACGCCATGCAGCCCTTTATCGTAAAACTTGCTTGCGGTTAAACGCCAAGCATGGTCAAAAATGTACGCCACTTCTGCGCTAAAGTCGTAATTGGCTTCAGCTTGGTAGTCGACATAGTTGGATTCGCCGCTGGGCAAATGAAGTTCTTCAATGCCGTGATCGCCAATCAGCACCAGTGTCTCACTGTCTGGCTCCATTTCGATCGCTCTCACCTCTTCCGCAGCACGAGTAAACAACACTTCGGTGCTGCTATCTTCAATCATGATCTTAGTGAACTCGACGCTGTCGCCAACTTGGTTTGCCACCAACAGCGCTTTGTTATCACGCGAGAGGTAGGTAAAGCGTGGCGACATGGAGTACGGCGTGATGCGGTAAGTACGATGCTTGAGTCCGCGCGGCTCAACCTGTGTCTCCATCGGCATGGCTTGCTCGCCCTCTTCGCCCTTGTCGAGCGCGATTTCTCGATCAAGCCACTTCTGCTCTTTACTTTTCTTCAGCTCATAATCGGCCTTTTGGTTGAGCACCGTAACGTAGACATCCGACTGTACTGCCCAATCGTCGATATCACGCAGGCTATTTCTGTCGGTTAACCAGTAGACCATCTGTCCATCGGCGCTAAATTTCGGCTCACCTTCTACAAAACCGCTGTTGGTGATCTGCACTGGCGCTTCGCTGCCGTCGGCTTTCAGCAGCACGATATCGGCGTTGTAAACCGCGCGGTTACGCGTCACCAAGTATTGGCTGTCGGGCGACCATGCGTAGCTTAGATCTTGGTCATAGTAGGAATAGAGCTGGGTATCATTGAGTAACACATAGTGTTTATCTTCTTCCAGATTGTAGACTTTAAGCGTGTTGCTGTTTTCACGGTACGCCAGCTTTTTGCCGTCAGGCGAGTAGAGTGGCTGAGTTTGATCAACTGGCTCATCCGACAGTTGCTCTTCTCGCACATCCAGTGAAGTGGAAAAGCTCTTGCCCGTATCGTTAACATAACTGTGGAAGATATCCCAGTTGCCATGGCGTTCTGAAGCGTACACCAGCGACAAACCGTCAGCCGAGAAAGAGACATTTCGCTCCGCTTGCGGGGTTTTGGTGATGCGTTTGGTTGCCCCCGACAGCAGCGACACGGTATAGACATCGCCACGGGCCACTATCGCCACTTCAGGCGCCACTGGCGAAACCGCGATTTCTGTCGCTTCATAATTGAGATTAACGAAGTGTTTGCCTTGCCCGAGAAACACCTGACGGATATTGACCTCAACTGGCTTAGCAGCGGACTCACTCGCCGCTTTATGCCAGATCTGCCCGTCAAAACCGTAGGCGAGATCGCCCTGTTGACTGGTTGAAAGAAAACGCACAGGCAAAAACTCGTGCTGAGTGATTTGCACTGGTTTATCCGCTTCATTCAACCCTTTTTGCCAAATGTTGAAGCTGCCTGAGCACTCCGACAAATAGTAGAGCGACTGCCCATCGGCAGACCAAACGGCATCGCGATCTTCACCGCGGTATTGCGTGATACGGCTATGCTTGCCGGTTTGTGGATCAAAGCGCCAGATGTCGCGCGCTGCCTCAGAGACATCGCGTTTACGCCATTGCTGTTCCATCGGGGATGGCAGATCGGTATAGAGATACTGGCCATTTTGCCCATTGATGGACAAACTGCTGAGCGGATTCGACAGCATCAACTTTTCTCGCCCACCCTCTGCATTCACCGCATACAGCTGCGCAGACGCGGTGCCGGCAAAGCCATTGTTCACACTGGCATCGGCATCGCCCAAACGCGCTGAGCTGAAATACACCTGTTTGCCATCGGCGCTGAAAGCGTAAGGCACATCTTTGCTGAAGTGGTAAGTTAAACGCTTCGCTTCGCCACCGCGTAATGAGGTGATGAACACGTCACCCGGGCCAAAGCGATCAGCAGTAAAAGCTATCGACCGACTGTCTGGCGACCAAACTGGGTGCTCGCTGTAGCTGTCAGCCGAGGTCAGCGGCTGTGCATCGCCCCCTTGCGAAGGCACTAACCAAATCTGTCCGGCATAGGTAAAAGCGATATGTCGGCCATCTGGCGACAAGGCAATATCGCGCATCCAAGTTGGGGATGGCATTTCGGTCTTTGGAACAACACTTTCCTGAGCAACGCTCATCATTGGGCAAGCGAGAGTCATCGCCAACACCACGGAGCTAGGAGTAAAACGTCGCAATTGCATCAGTTTTCCTTATTACTTTTTAGTTATTTAATGTGCCCTGTTGATTCAACAGTGACACGGCATCCTATTACAGAACAAAATCTTTCTGAACAAAAAAATGGCCACAAAAAATAGTGCAACTGCTCACTTATCAGCCAAGCCTCCAATAACTCTACTGAAATCTCCGCAAACCTCGGCGATTTTCCTTAGTTTTTTCTGAAATCAAGTCACTCAATTTATTAACAAAAAATCTGGTTTTTATGATTTTTTCTAGTTAGATTGGTTAAAAAAACAACAAACAAGGAGAAAAGCATGGAAATTATCGTTCGTCCGACTTGCGTTGATGACGCGCAAGCACTGGTGGAACTCTACTCACAACCGAAAGCGCAACGTGAAACCCTGCAACTCCCAAAACCGTCAGTAGCAATGTGGAAAGAGCGCTTATCGAATATTCCCGCCGGAGTGTATAGCTATGTTGCGGTTGTCGATGGCAAAGTGGTCGGCAATATCGGCTTTCACCATTCTCAACGCCCGCGCACCGCGCACACAGCCTCATTTGGCATTGGCGTGCATGACGATTACCACGGTTTGGGGATTGGCAGCAGGTTGATCGAAACGGTGACTGAGCTGGCAGACAACTGGCTTAACGTTCACCGCATTCAGATTGAAGTCAACAGCGATAACGAAAAAGCCATCGCCCTGTATAAGAAACATGGCTTTGTGATTGAGGGAGAAGCGGTGGATGCGTCATTTCGCGATGGCCAGTTCATCAATACTTACATCATGGGGCGCATTCGCCAGCGTGCTAGTTAAGACGCAAGCATAGGTTATCAAGGCCAGCCGTGCTGGCCCTGTTTTTGTCAGGCGGCCAAGCTCTGCCAGCGCGGATTGCGCTGCAAATAATGCTTCACATAGCTGCAAATAGGCACCACTTTGTAGCCAGCTCGCTCAATTTCAGGCAGTACCGCTTCCATCAATACTTTACCGTATCCCTTCCCTTGCAGGGCCTCTGGCACCTTAGTTGAGGTAATGTGCATCACCCCATCGACCAGTTGGTAAGCGAGCGTGGCATAGTACTCTCCTTCCAAATGCACGCTGTAACGTTGACTTTTCTCATCATGAGTGACGTTATTCACACTATTCCTCCAAAATTTCAGGTATTTATCATTGAACATGTTAATCCCCCTGAATAAAATTCCCAATCGAAATATGCGCGAATACCATTTGGGGCATACGCTTAGTGTATGCGAGAAGGCAGTGACACAATTCTGCCGAATCTCTCGGGCTGCTCTATCAGGAATCACAACAATAAATGACGTTTTCTATGGCGAGAATTCAAGGACGTAGTCCGTCGGTACAACAGAGCAATCAAACGCACAACGTATCCACTTTAAACAGTACGGACGCACTGGCGATGGTTGAGCATGGCAGTGAGATGACGCTGAACGTCACGACACCTGTCGGCATCAAGTTTTTAACCACAAGTAAGTTCATCGGTTCGCATTCGAACAATGCGATCTTGATCGAGGTGCCACAGATCTCGGATGAAGATCTGCGCTTTTATTTTCAAGCAGGTTTTTGGATCAATATCAAAGCGCTGTCGCATCGCGGTGAAGGGGCGATCATTCAGTTTCGTAGCCAAATTTCCTACCGCTTAGGCGACCCATTCCCGCTGCTGGTACTGAGTGTGCCGAGCACCATGCAGGTGTCGCAGCTGCGCAAAGAGATCCGCTATGAAGTAAACCTTAGCGCGAAAGCCTATTTGGGCGAGATTGGCGTGGATTGCGAAATACGCGATCTCTCCCGTGGTGGCTGCCGATTTATTACTACGCCGATGAGCCGCACTTTCCAAGTAGGCGAAGAAGTGTCGCTCGATATTGTCTTAGGCAAAAATGGCGGCGTGACGCTCGCCCCGCTTAAAGGCAAAGTGTGCAACTTGCAACGCTCGACCCACTACGCACGCTACGGAGTGGAATTTGATGACTACGGCAAAGTCAACGCCAAGAGCCTGCTCAGCCACCTCACCTTCGATGGCACCAAACTGAAGCTAAGAAGCTAAGAAGCTAAGAAGCTAGATGATAAAAAACCGCCCATATTTGTGGCGGTTTTGTATTTTACAGCACGTGGATTTTACAGACGGAAGAAGCTTAACTGCTCTTTCTGTTTTTCAGCTAGATGTGAAAGCTCGGTGGAAACAAGCACCACCTCTTCTGAAACACACGTCAATTGTTCGACTGTGTGATACAAGTGTCGAATTCGCCAGAGAAGACAAAGTAAAGGGCCACTTTGTGACCCTTGAAAGATTTATTTACGCAATGCGTTGAGCTTCGCTTGGGCGATACCAAAGATGGTATCGATCGGGTAGCTGCCATCGTCGGTCGGCTCACCAGCCCGTTTGCCAGTGAAGATTTCAATCGCTTCGGTGACGTGCTCAATCGCCCAGATGTGAAACTCCCCTTTTTCTACTGCGCGCACAATGTCCGGGCGCAGCATCAAATTATGCACGTTCGAGCGCGGGATGATCACGCCTTGCTGCGGATGACGTCCTTTGATCACACACACATCAAAGAAACCTTCGATCTTCTCGTTCACGCCGCCAATCGGCTGCGATTCACCAAACTGGTTCATGGAGCCGGTGATCGCAATATCCTGACGGTTTGGCTGTTTAGAAAATGCCGATGCCACCGCGCACAACTCCGCCATACTGGCACTATCACCATCCACACCACCGTATGATTGTTCAAAGGTGATCGTGGTGGTTAACGGCACACGCGCGTTACGGCCAAACACCGACGACAGATAGGCAGAGAGGATCATCACCCCTTTGGAGTGAATGCTGCCGCCAAGATCGACACTGCGTTCAATGTCGATCACTTCGCCATCACCATAACACGTGGTGGCCGTAATGCGGTTGGGTGCGCCAAATGCATGGTCACTGGTGCTGATCACAGACAGCGCGTTGACCTGACCGACCGCTTTTCCCTCGGTACGGATCAAGGTGGTGCCGTTGATAAAGCCTTCCATCACCATGTCTTTTAAGCGGCTCACACGCATCTCTTGATTGCTCAGCGCCTCCTCCACATGACCGATGCGGATCATGTTGGAATTGGACTGTTTCGCCACGTAGTTCGACTCACGAAGCAGATTGGCGATGTGCGCCGAATGCAGAGAAAGCTTGCCCTGATCAGCGACGATACGCGAACTGTGCTCGATGATGCGCGCAATGGCTTTTTTATCGCAATGCAGCATGTTGTTGTCATGCACCACGCTAGAGATAAACCGCGCGTAGTGAAGCTCGGATTCCGGAGTGCGTTTCATCTCGTCTTCGAAATCGGCAGTGACACGAAACAGTTCGCTAAACTCAGGATCATAGTGTTGCAGCAGTTGGTAAGTGCGATAGTCACCAAACAAAATGATCTTAATATCCAGTGGGATAGGCTCTGGATCAAGCGATACCGCGCCAGTCAGCGTGACCTCTTTTTCCAGTGACGTAAAACTGAGTTGGCGTGAGCGCAGCGCTCGTTTTAGGCCATCCCAAACGTAAGGCTGTTCGAGCACTTTTTGCGCATCCATCAGCAATACGCCGCCGTTAGCTTTGTGCAAACTGCCTGCACGAATCAGCGAAAAGTCGGTAAACACCGTGCCTTTAAAAGTCGCCGTTTCAATCGAGCCAAACAGAGTGTGATAGTTGGGCGTCTCTTCCACCACAATCGGAAACTCGTCGGTTTTGCGGCTGACCAATACGTTCACTTTGTAACGACGTGGCAACTTTTTATCCAGCGCCGCCGAGGCGATTTCCCCTTGCTCACCGCTCTCTTCCAAAAAGATGTCAGCGTTCTCGATGATGTCTTTTTGCAGCTCAGTGAGATAGGTTTTGATCTCCGGATACTGTGAATAGTCGAGTTTGAGCTGCTTGATAAAGTGGGTGATCACATCCCGCGTTACATCATCATTGAGCTTTTTGATCTTCTCTGTATACGCCTCTTCCCACTCAGTAAGCTGGCGCACCATGGAGCGCAGACTCACTTCAAGTTCATCAATGCTAGCGCCAAAGCTCTCTTGTTCTTTGCGACTCAGCGCATCAAAGGTTTCTTCGGTGTGCAGCTCTTCGCCATTCATCGCAACAAACTGATAATCACCCTGCGTGGTAATCGTAAGGCTAATGCCTTTCTCTTTGGCATCTTTGGAGATGCGTTCCAGCTCCGCTTCTTGCTTTTGCGCCAACTGATTTTTCAGTTTGTCGGCGCGGCTGAAATACATTTCATTGTCAAACGCCAACGGCATCGCATTGACTAACTTAGTCATCAGCTTTTCGATGTCGTTACGAAAACGTACCCCGACACCTTGAGGAAGTTTAAGCACTTTCGGCGTGCGGATATCTTCAAAATTCGCCACATAGCACCAATCGTACAGCGCGCTGGCATCGTGAGGATGACGATTGAGGTAGCGCAGAATCATGGTGCGTTTACCCAAACCGTTCTGGCCGATGGCGTAAATGTTGTAGCCTTTCTCCTTGATCGACATAGCAAACTCGACCGCTTTTTGCGCGCGTTCTTGTCCGACTATCTCATCGATCGGCGTCAACTCTTTGGTTGACTTACATGGCAGTTGTTCTAATTCAGCCACAGAGTAAAGTTGGTCTGCGGTAAGTCTTTGAATCGCCATACCTGCCTCCTTGTTCTTGTTGTTGTCTTGTTACCCTAAGCCCGAACAATGTGGTCATTGAGCGTTCTGTCGAGATGGTTGGGCGTATCTAGCTTCACAGTACATCAAGTCTAGTTGGATTTAATAGGATTTTTAGTGACTTAACCTACAGCCCCGCGCAACTGGCGATATTTCCACCAAGCTGGCTCACTAGTTTATGCTTTTGATACCCACTTGCAATTGATAATAATTTTCATTTAAACTTATGGAAATTATTTTGCTGAGGATTGAGACAGTGGATGTGGAACAATGTTGGATGCGCTACCTCAAAGCGCAAGAGCTGATGGAACAAGGCCACTGGCCGGAAGCGCACCATTTGTTTAACGATGTGCTTTCACATCTGCCTATGCATATTCAATCTGCAACCGAGGCCTGTTCACTCAAGCCCTGCCAGTTTGCCTGCCTGCTGAGCGGGCTGCGGGACGCCAGCATCGCGCAATCTGAAATTTATAACCGCATGGGGTTGCATCACGATGCTTTCAGCACTCTCAATCAAACCTATGCGTTGTTTCAGTTCCTCGCTTTGGAATCGGGCGAGTTGATTGACCGTTTACGCTCCACTCTGGTTCAACATACCGACGCGCTTCTTTCTTACATGACGGCTTTCTGCCGCGCCCAACGCAACGCGCACTGGATGCTGGAGTTGGAACACGTCAGCCACGCGCATGCTCAGTTTTCGGCGCTCCATCATTACTCAGAGGCTGCTCAAGTGGCCAGAGTGCTCAATTAAGACAAGGAATTTCAATGTCATCGCAAACCATTCTCACGGTAGAGAATCTCTCCGTCAGCTTTACCACCAATGACGGTATCGTGGATGCTGTAAAAAGCGTCACTTTCCAGCTCCGCGCAGGAGAAACGTTGTCGATTGTTGGCGAATCTGGTTCCGGAAAATCGGTCTCTTCCAGCGCCTTAATGAAGCTTTTGCCTAACAACGCCATTATCCATCCAGACTCTTCGATTGTTTTTGAAGGTCAAGCGATCTTAGAAAAAAGTGAAAAAGAGATGCGCGCCATTCGCGGCGATCGTATCGGTATGATTTTCCAAGAGCCGATGACTTCGCTCAACCCCTATTTACGCGTCGGCATTCAAGTCGCCGAAGCGATCATGTGCCATCGTCCCGTTTCGCCCAAGCAAGCCAAAGCGAGAGTGCTGGAGCTGTTTCATCTGGTGCATTTGCCGAATCCACAGCAAGCCTATAGCAAGTTCCCTCACGAATTTTCGGGTGGTCAGTTGCAACGCATTATGATCGCCATGGCGCTGATCAACGAGCCTGATATTTTGATCGCAGATGAACCCACCACAGCTCTGGATGTGACGGTACAAGCGGAAGTGCTGCAACTGATCAAAGAGATCCAAGCCAAAATGGGCATGGCGATATTGTTCATCACCCACGATCTTGGCGTAGTGAAGCACTTTGCGGACCGCGTGCTGGTGATGTGCAAAGGCGAAGTGGTGGAACAAGGTGAAACGGCGACGCTGTTTGACAATCCGCAACACGATTACACCAAGATGTTGATCAACGCTATCCCGAAAGGGAGCAAAACCGCGGTGGATGAACAAGCGCCCATGCTGCTCAAAGCAGAAGATATTCGAGTGCAGTTTCTCACCAAACCTCACTTCATCCCTAGCCGCTGTGAGTATTTTGAGGCAGTCAAAGGCATTTCGCTGCAACTCAAACGCGGTGAAACCTTGGGGATTGTTGGCGAATCCGGTTCGGGAAAATCGACCTTAGGCCGCGCTTTGATTGGCCTACTGCCTTGCACTGGGCACATTGAGTTTCAAGGTAACGATCTCAATCAGATCAGTGCCAAGCAACGTTTTGAGCTGAAGAAAGAGATGCAAATGGTGTTTCAAGATCCCTACGGATCGTTATCACCACGCATGACAGTCGGCGAGATCATCACCGAAGCGCTCACCGTACATCGCCCCCAAATGAGCAAAGCCGAACGGATGCAACGAGCCCGTGAAGCGCTCAAAGAAGTGCGCTTAGAGCCAAACGCGATTAACCGCTACCCGCACGAGTTCTCTGGTGGTCAGCGTCAGCGCATCGCCATTGCCCGCGCCTTGATCCTTGAGCCGTCGTTTATTTTGCTCGATGAACCGACCTCAGCGCTCGATCGCTCGGTGCAGTTAACCGTAATTGATCTACTCAAAGATTTGCAGCAAAAACACAATATCGGTTATCTGTTTATCAGCCACGATCTGTCGGTGGTTAAAGCGCTTTCAGATCGCGTGTTGGTGATGCAAAAAGGCGAAGTGATGGAACAAGGAAGCGCCGAGGCGATTTTCCATCATCCACAAAGCGACTACACCAAGAAGCTGATCAGCGCCTCATTTGATCTCGATAGCCAACTCAAAGTGGAGGAAGTGGCCTAGCGTCATCTGTTTGTCGCAATTACACATTACTATCCAAACCAGCAGATTAAATAACAACGTCAGTCATCGTTACAACAAGCAAAAAAACAGAAGTATTAAAATGTAGGTATAGCTACCTTCGGCATGGCCGCCGACCCGTCAGTTGTCTGAGGCTTAGCAGACGCTGACAAAAATGCCGCGACACTGTCGCGGCATTTTCACTTTCTCGCGGGCTTAAGCTGGGCTGAGCTCACGGATCCCCATGTTGAACAGAGTGAAGGCGTATAAGTCTGCCGAAAGATCGATCATCTTACTCATTGGCATTCCCGCACCATGTCCCGCATTGACATCAATACGGATCAGAACAGGATTGTCTCCCGCCTGCTTTTGCTGTAGCTGGGCGATAAACTTGTAGGAATGGGCAGGCACAACGCGATCATCGTGATCGGCGGTGGTCACCAGAGTCGCCGGGTAATGTACACCCTCTCGCACGTTGTGCACCGGTGAGTACCCCAGCAGGTAGCGGAACATCTCTTCACTTTGCGCCGAAGTGCCGTAGTCATATTTCCAACCTTCACCAGAAGTAAAGGTGTGATAGCGCAACATATCCAACACCCCCACCGCAGGCAGTGCGACCTTAAACAGCTCGGGCCTCTGCGTCATACATGCGCCAACCAACAAGCCACCATTGGAGCCGCCGCGAATCGCTAAATGCGCACTGTCGGTGTACTGCTGTTCAATCAAGTATTCGGCCGCCGCGATGAAGTCATCAAACACGTTTTGCTTTTGCATTTGCGTGCCGGCGTTGTGCCATGCTTTCCCATATTCACCGCCGCCACGTAAGTTGGCTACTGCGTACACGCCGCCCAGCTCAAGCCAGCTTGAAACCATGCCGGAAAACGCAGGCGTGAGGCTGACATCAAAACCACCGTAGCCATAAAGGATGGTCGGGTTTTTGCCGTTGAGCTGAATGCCTTTTTTGTAAGAGATGATCATCGGGATCAAGGTGCCATCTTTTGAGGGGTAAAACACCTGCTCAGAGATAAAATCCTCGCGCTTAAATGGCGCGCTCGATTCGCGATACACCACCGATTCGCCACTGTGTACATCCAAGGCAAAAATGGTCGGCGGCGTCACGTAGTTGGTGAAGGTATAGTAGAGCGTTGTTTGCGACTTTTTCCCTTCCAAACCGCTCGCGCTGCCTTGTCCGGGTAACTGAATTTCTCGGATCAGCTCGCCTTGGTAGCTGTACTGCACCACTTTCGACAGCACATCGACCATGTAAGTGGCAAACAGATAGCCACCCGCTGCTACCACCTCTAAGGGCTGCTCTTGCTCGGCGATCACATCGCGCCACTCGCCGCTGGCAATGTCCACGCTGACCACTTTGCCGTTAGGGGCATGCAAATTGGTGTAGAGGATAAAGTGGCTGTCGGTTGCGTCGAGCAGTTCAGTGTCCGAGTCAACATGCTCCAGCAGCGTGAAGACTTGGCGCTCCTCGCTATGCAGATCGATATAAAACAGCCGGTTACCTGAGGTCGACTCATGGCCGCTAATCAGCAAATAGCGATCATCGTCTGTCGTTTGAGCAGAGACATAGCGATGCACTTCGCCCTCATTTTCACCGAACACCAACACATCTTCTGATTGCGGGGTGCCGAGCTGATGATAATAGAGCTTGTGCTGCTCAGTACGCGCCGAGAGCTCACTGCCTTGCGGCTTGTCGTAGCGAGAATAGTAGAAACCTTGGCTACCGAGCCACGCCACGCCGGTAAATTTCACATCGACAATTTCTGGTTCAATCTGCTCACCTGTTTGTGTGTTGAGCACAAAGATCTTGCGCCAGTCACTGCCCCCTTCAGAAATGGTGTACGCCACCAGCGAATCATCTTTAGAAAAATAGACCTGATCTAACGAAGTGGTGCCATCGGCAGAAAAGCCATTGGGGTCAAGAAATACCTGCGCCTCGTCCTGTTCACCTTTACTGCGATACAACACGCTTTGGTTTTGCAGGCCATCGTTTTTATAGAAGTAGGTATACTCGCCGCGCACGAACGGTTGAGAGTACTTGGCGTAATTTTGGCTGGCCGCGATTCGTTCACGCAGCGCCTTGCGAAACGGGATTTGCGCTAAGTAATCGAAGGTCACGGCGTTTTGTCCATCCACCCATTGCGCGGTTTCCTCGCTGCGATCGTCTTCCAACCAGCGATAAGGATCGGCGACAGGATGGCCAAAATAGTGTTCGATAAGTTCTTGTTTTCGTGTGTTTATATATTGCATAACGTCCCTGTGGTCTTTCTATGCTTGGAATGAAAGGAATCGCCAGCCATCGGCTATTCCTTGCTAATAAGAATAATTTTCACCCCTTAGTTCGGGGTGAGAGGCGGCTTTTTCAAGGTTAAATTGGCAACAATCATCGAAATGCTGAATAGATCGCAGTTCAGAAATAGTGCGAGATGGTGAGATAGCGCGCGCGAATGTGTTCAATTAACAGGCGAACTTTGTTCGGTGGTTGACGCGTAAATGGATAGACGGCGTAGATGCCCAGCTTTTTCCCCACTTGCTCTGGAAAAATATCCACCAGCTGGCCGTTGCGAAAATCGTGGTAGACCAAACAACGTGGCACATAAGCGATACCGTGGCCACCGAGCGCCGCTTTGCGCAGTGCGGTGGCGTTGTCTGTGGAAAAGCAGCCAGAGACTTTGACAATGTAGTTACCTTTGCTGCCTTTAAACTCCCAATCTGACGCGCCCGTGGTTTGATAGGCGTATTGCAGACAGTTGTGGTTGGTTAAATCATCCGGTTTGATCGGTTTACCATGCTTGGCGATATACGAGGGCGAGGCGCACACCACCCACTGCGAGTCGAGAATGTGACGCGCGATCAGGCTGGAATCTTCCAAATAGCCAGTGCGGATCACCAGATCGTATCCTCCAGCGATTAAGTCAACAAAGCGGTTGTCCAGCGACATATCTACCGTCAGCCCCGGATGCAGGTTGCAAAACTCAGCCACCGCATCGGCTAAAATCAGATCGCCCGAGATGGTCGGCACCGACATTTTGATGTGGCCGCTGACGTTTTCGCCGAAACCGGAAATCGCGTCCATCGCCTCCATCGTGGCTTGCTTCACATTTTTAGCACTGTGTAACAACGCCTTGCCTGCTTCGGTTAACGTCAATTTTCGCGTGGTTCGATACAATAGTTGCACGCCTATCTCTTCTTCCAGTCTGGCAATTCTTTTACTAACTACTGAATTTGTAAGGCTATTCTCTTCAGCTACCTTACTAAAATTGCCCTGTTCTACCACTTGGCAAAACAAAATTAGGTCATCTGCTCGCATCTTATTATGTGATTTTTGGAAATAATGAATTTCATTATTTCCCTATATCAATAAAAAATAAAGGGGTAAATTCACCACAAATTAACAACCCCATTACAAAAACAATAAAGGATTTTCAAGATTTCAGCCGAACTCGCCTGAGATTGGAAAGTCAGAGTACGAGGAAGTACCCATGAGTGAAACCATACTTGCCTTGGTGGCCTTTTCGCCGATTGTCGTCGCCGCCATCCTACTTGTTGGCCTTAACTGGCCAGCCAAAAAAGCCATGCCAGTCGCCTTTGGCCTGACCGTTGTCATTGCCCTATTCTTCTGGGATATGTCCGGCACACGCGTGCTGGCCTCTATCCTACAAGGGCTTGGCATCACAGTGTCAGTACTGTGGATCGTGTTTGGCGCGATTTTCCTGCTTAACACCCTAAAACACACGGGTGCCATCACCACCATACGTAACGGCTTTACCGACATCTCCGCTGACCGGCGCGTCCAAGCCATCATCATCGCTTGGTGTTTTGGCTCTTTCATTGAAGGCGCATCCGGATTCGGCACGCCCGCGGCGATCGCAGCTCCGCTGCTGGTAGCGATTGGCTTCCCTGCATTGGCAGCGGTATTGATGGGGATGATGATACAATCGACGCCGGTCTCTTTTGGCGCAGTCGGTACGCCGATCATCGTCGGCGTCAACAAAGGTCTCGATACTCATAACATCAGTGAAAGCCTGCTCGCCCACGGTTCAAGCTGGGATATCTACCTACAGCAAATCACTTCAAGCGTCGCGCTTATTCACGCCGCCGTTGGCACTGTGATGCCAGTACTGATGGCGATGATGCTGACCCGCTTTTTTGGCAAGAATCGCAGTTGGAGCGAAGGCTTGGACATTCTGCCTTTCGCCCTGTTTGCTGGCTTGGCGTTTACCGTGCCTTACGCGCTAACTGGCGTGTTCCTTGGCCCAGAGTTTCCGTCTCTGATTGGTGGTTTGCTTGGCCTAGCCATTGTGGTAACCGCGGCGAAAAAAGGCTTTTTAGTCCCCAAAAGCCAATGGGATTTTGAAGCGGAAGAAAAATGGCCAACGGAGTGGTTGGGTTCACTGAAAATCGACCTTGAAGAGGTCAAAGGCAAGCCGATGAGTTTGGCCAAAGCGTGGACACCTTACGTGCTACTGGCGGTGATTCTGGTCGCCAGCCGTGTCAGTCCCGATTTCAAAGCGTTGCTCACTGGCATCAGTATTGCGTCTGGCAATATTCTCGGTGAAACAGGCATCACTACCGCGTTTCAGCCACTCTATCTGCCGGGTGGGATCTTAGTCTTCGTCGCACTGTTGGCCGTGCTTATCCAATCGGGCAGTGTCAAGCCGATGGCGAAAGCGTTCGGTGAATCAAGCAAAACCTTGCTTGGTGCTGGCTTTGTTCTGGTCTTTACTATCCCTATGGTACGTATTTTTATCAACTCAGGGGTTAACGCCGCGGATTTAGCCAGTATGCCCGTCACTACCGCGAACTTCGCTGCGGACTTAGTGGGCTCGGCATTTCCGGCACTGAGTGCCACCGTCGGCGCACTGGGCGCGTTTATCGCTGGCTCCAACACCGTCTCTAACATGATGTTCAGCCAGTTCCAGTTTGAAGTGGCGCAAACCCTGACCATTTCCAGTGCGATTGTGGTGGCGCTGCAAGCGGTAGGCGCTGCCGCAGGCAATATGATCGCTATTCATAACGTGGTCGCCGCGTCTGCGACTGTCGGACTGCTGGGGCGTGAAGGTGCGACGCTGCGCAAGACCATTATTCCCACGTTCTACTATCTTGTGATGACAGGCATCATAGGTTTGGTCTTGATCTATGGCTTGCAACTGACCGACGCCCTGATGATCCCATAAATACCATGTCATTGCACAACATCGCGCGCCACATCGATTCGGCGCGCATGCTTGGCAAGCTTACTTTCAGATGTCGACTGCGACTTGTCGCGCAGTCAGTGAAAGCGGATTGAGCAGTGCAACACGCTCAAATCGCGCCCTTAGATTGACAGCTAGGAACCCAATATGATTATTTCTGCTTCTACCGATTACCGCGCTGCGGCAAAAGCCAAATTGCCTCCGTTTCTTTTTCATTACATTGATGGCGGCTCTTATGACGAGCGCACGCTCAAACGCAACACCGATGACCTCGGCGACGTCGCACTGCGCCAACGCGTACTGCGCGACATGGCTGATCTCAGCTTAGAAACAGAAATTTTTGGTGAGAAGTTGGCGATGCCGATCGCGCTTGCCCCTGTCGGTTTAACCGGCATGTACGCTCGCCGCGGCGAAGTGCAAGCGGCGAAAGCGGCGGAGAAGAAAGGCATTCCGTTTACCATGTCGACCGTTTCCGTCTGCCCGATTGAAGAGGTCGCTCCCGCCATTCAGCGCCCAATGTGGTTTCAGCTTTACGTGCTCAAAGATCGCGGCTTTATGAAAAACGTGCTTGAGCGCGCCAAAGCCGCAGGTGTAACCACGCTGGTGTTCACGGTTGATATGCCAGTACCGGGCGCGCGTTACCGCGACATGCACTCTGGCATGAGCGGCCCAAATGCGGCGATGCGTCGCGTGTTTCAGTCGATGCTGCACCCAAGCTGGGCGCTGGACGTTGGTTTGCTGGGCAAACCGCACGATCTGGGCAACATTTCCACCTATCGCGGCACGCCAACTAAGCTGGAAGATTACATCGGTTGGCTGGGGGAAAACTTCGACCCTTCAATCTCGTGGCAAGATCTCGAGTGGATCCGCGACTTCTGGGATGGGCCGATGGTGATTAAAGGCATCTTAGACCAAGAAGACGCCAAAGACGCGGTTCGTTTTGGCGCTGACGGCATTGTGGTCTCGAACCACGGTGGCCGCCAGCTAGACGGCGTCTTATCGACCGCCAAAGCGCTGCCGGGGATTGCCGATGCCGTCAAAGGCGACCTGAAAATCTTCGTCGATTCGGGCATCCGTACTGGCCTAGATGTAGTGCGTATGCTGGCGCTTGGCGCCGATTGCACTTTGATTGGCCGCTCGTTTGTGTACGCACTGGCGGCGCAAGGCGGTGCTGGAGTGGAGAACTTGCTGGATCTCTATGCTAAAGAGATGCGCGTTGCGATGACGCTCACAGGGGCGAAAACCATTGGCGATCTTTCGCGCGATTCTCTGGTAAAAATGCCTTAAGCGATTGATATAAAAAATGGTGCTGGAAAGCATGAGTCCAGCACCGCAGCCATTTCAAGCATAAAAACACATCGGCTGCACTGAAGAAGGAAGCAATTGATGGCCAACACCCTTTCCAACGCCACTTATCAACAACTCGAAGCGCTGTTGGCGACACGCATTGAGCCAGAGAGAATCATCACTCAAGAAGCCAAGCGCCTCGCTTACGGCACCGATGCCAGCTTTTATCGTTTGATCCCCAAGATTGTTCTGCGCCTCAAAGATCTCGACGAAGTGATATTCGCCATTCAAAGTTGCCGCGAACTGGGCGTGCACTGCACCTTTCGCGCCGCTGGTACCAGCCTTTCCGGGCAAGCGGTGTCCGACTCAGTACTGATCACACTGACCGATGACTGGCGCGGGCATGAAATTATCGACAATGGCCATAAGATCACTCTGCAACCCGGCGTGATCGGCGCAGATGCCAACAAATACCTTGCGCCTTTCCAACGCAAGATCGGCCCAGATCCAGCCTCGATCAATACCTGCAAAATCGGCGGCATAGCGGCCAATAATGCCAGTGGCATGTGCTGCGGCACCGCGCAAAACTCTTACCGCACCGTGGATAGTATGAAGATCGTGTTTAGTGATGGCACCATACTGAACACCGCAGATCAAGCCAGCATCGCTGCGTTTAAGCAAAGCCACGCTTCGCTCGTCTCTGGCATTGAAGCACTCTGCCAACAAGTAGCTGATAATAAAGAATTATCGGATAAAATTAAGCACAAGTATCGTCTTAAAAATACCACAGGTTACGCCCTCAATGCCTTGGTGGATTACCAAGATCCGATTGAAGTCATTGAACACCTGATGATTGGCTCGGAAGGCACCTTAGGCTTTATTGCCGAAATTACCTACAACACTGTGATTGAGCACCCCAATAAAGCCTCAGCATTATTGGTCTTTGCCAGCATTGAAGAAGCGTGTCGCGCCGTCACCACATTATCTAAGTTGCCCGTGGCCGCTGTGGAACTGATGGATGGCCGTGCGCTGCGCTCTGTTGCCGACAAAGCCGGTATGCCGAGCTTTATTCAATCGCTGGATCTCGAAGCGGCGGCCATTTTGGTTGAGTCTCATGCAAGCTGCCAAACAACGTTAGATTTACAATGTAAATCAGTGATGGATGCGTTGGCAGAGTACACCATTATTGAGTCCGTGCCCTTCACCAGCGATGCTGCAACCGTTGCCACACTGTGGGGGATCCGCAAAGGGATGTTCCCTGCCGTGGGCGCAGTGCGCGAAGTCGGCACCACGGTGATTATCGAAGACGTTGCTTTTCCAGTGGAAAACTTAGCTAACGGCGTGCGCGACTTACAAGCCTTGTTTGATCGCTACCAATACAGTGAAGCGATCATTTTCGGCCATGCGCTCGAAGGCAACTTGCACTTCGTGTTCACTCAAGGGTTTGACAGCCCAACAGAAATTGACCGCTATGGCAAGTTTATGGATGAGGTTGCGGAGCTGGTCGCGGTCAAGTATCAAGGCTCGCTCAAGGCAGAACATGGTACAGGGCGCAATATGGCGCCGTACGTTGAGCTGGAATGGGGTAAAGAAGGCTATCAACTGATGCAGCAGATCAAAGCGCTGTTCGACCCGCAGGGCCTGCTCAACCCCGGGGTGATTATCAACGACAATCCGCATTCCCACATCGAAAACCTCAAACCCATGCCGGCCGCCGATCCTTTGGTCGACCGCTGTATCGAATGCGGCTTTTGCGAACCAGTTTGCCCTTCGAGAACACTGACGCTGTCGCCACGTCAACGGATCGTATTGTATCGTGAGCTGCAACGACGTGAACGAGCAGGCGAAGATATTCAAGCGTCGGAATTAAAGAAAGTCTTTGACTATCAAGGCATTGATACTTGTGCTGCAACCGGATTGTGTGCCGACCGCTGCCCAGTTGGCATTAATACTGGCGATTTGGTGAAAAAACTTCGCACCGCTAAGTATCAGAAGTTTACGCCGATCGCCAAATGGACGGCGGAGCATTTTTCCACCACCACCGCACTGGCGCGCGCTGGTCTCAAAGCCAACCAGATCGCCACTAAGGCGCTCGGCGCTGAAACGGTCGGTAAACTGACCAACGGGCTGCGCTCGCTTTCCAAAGGGGCGACGCCTATCTGGTATGCAGAATATCCGCAGGCCAATACGCATGACTTAGGTAAAGTCCCACTGGCGCAGCGCTCCGACGAGAAGAAAGTGGTTTACATGCCCTCTTGTGCGAGCCGTAATATGGGCCAGCAGAGCAGCGCGGCAGATCAACGCCCGCTGACAGAGGTGACATTGTCACTCCTAGAGAAAGCGGGCTACGATGTGATTATTCCACCGAGCCTGAATGAGCAGTGCTGTGGTATGCCCTACGACAGCAAAGGCATGAGCGAACTGGCTGAAAGTAAAGCGAAACAGTTGGAAGAGGTGCTGTGGCAGGCCACTCGTCAAGGCAAATATGCTGTGCTTATGGACACCAGCCCCTGCGCCAAGCGGAGTATTGAACAGTTTAGCAAACCGCTGGAAGTGCTTGAGCCTACGGGTTTTGTGCGCAAGTATCTGCTGGAGCATCTGCACATTGAGCCACTCGATGAAACCGTGATGCTGCACATCACGTGCAGTTCACGCCGCATGGGACTAGAAAACGACATGTTGTCACTGGCCAAAACCTGCACCAGCCAAGTGATCGTGCCTGAGCATATTCAGTGTTGCGGCTGGGCTGGCGACAAAGGGTTTACCACGCCAGAGCTGAACGAAGCGGCTGTTCATCCGCTCAAAGCACAAGTGCCAAGCGATTGCACTCGGGGCTTTAGCAATAGCCGCACCTGTGAAATTGGTTTGTCGCATCACAGCGGCATACCCTATCAATCCATTTTGTATTTGGTCGACGAAGTCTCTTCCCCGAGAGGCTAACGTTGTTTCCCCCTTGGCCCTATTTAGGGCCATTTTTTGTTGTTCGCAATTTTATATTGAGGTGGGCATACTAGGCCAAACTGGAAACTGAGCAAATCAGATGGAACAAAGGCCATGACCGAATCGCAGCAACTGATCGCTGAACTGAAAACCCAACTGAAATTACGTGGTGTGCACTATGCCGACATCGCCACCGCCTTAGATCTTAGTGAAGGCTCGGTGAAACGCTTGCTGGCAGAGGGCAACCACATCAGCTTGGCGCGTTTGGAACGTATATGCCAGCTTATCGACTTAGAGATGAGTGAGTTATTTAAGCTCGCCTATGCGCAAAAACAGGAGCTGACCGCGCTCAGTTATCAACAGGAGAAAGAGCTGATTGACGACAAAGCACTGCTACTGGTCGCGGTGTGCGTCGTGAATGGCTACACCTTTAAACAGATAGCCGAACAGTACCAATTCAGTGAACCGGATCTAATACAAAAGTGCGTGCAACTCGATCGTCTTGGTATCATCGAACTGCAGCCCAACAACCGATTTAAATTGAAGGTCGCTAAGCAGTTTGCCTGGATTGCCGGTGGCCCCATTCAGTCTTTTTTCCAGCAGCAAGTGCAACACGCCTTTTTCAACAGCTATTTTTCCGCAGAGGATGAGAAACTGGTGATGGCGACGGGCTTGATGTCGTTACCCAGCAACCAGAAAATGCAGCAGAAGATGCAAAAACTGGTCGGCGAATTCTACGCCACCTGCCAAAGTGACAATGAACTGGATATCAAAGATCGTCACGGCACATCCTTGGTGCTCGCGATTCGCCGCTGGACTTTTCCGCTGTTCGCCGAGCGAGAAGCAAACGCGAGCCAACATAAAAAGTAACATTAGATTAGATTTCGAGTAACAATATACGTTACTTCTATCGCTATTCTCGCGCCTAAATGAGATTTGCGGCACTCTGCCAGCCATTGGAACCTGGTTAAGCCACGCACTCATGGAGGCTACAATGTTATTTTCTCGTCGATTTTTTCCTTACTTTTGCACCCAATGTTTGGGCGCTTTGAATGACAATGTCTATAAAAATATCTTGCTGCTGATGGTCACTTACAGCCAGCTCGATAGCTTGCCAATGCCTGTCGATCTATTTGTCAACTTGGCTGCGGGTCTGTTTATTCTGCCCTTTTTACTCTTTTCTGCGCATGCAGGGCAAATCGCCGATCACATGGACAAAGCACGCCTGATCCGCCGTTTGAAAATCGCCGAGTTTTTTATCATGGGCTGCGCGGCCGTGGCTATTTTGACGCAAAGCCCTATCGCCATGCTGGTGCTGCTGTTTCTCACGGGAACCCAGTCGGCGTACTTCGGCCCGGTCAAATACTCTCTGCTGCCGCAAGCGTTGCTGCCTCGTGAGCTGGTCAAAGGCAACGCTTGGGTCGAAATGGGCACTTTTATCTCGATTCTTGCAGGTACTCTAACCGCCGGATTACTCATCGCGCTCGACGATGGGCTACCGATTGCCGCAGGGCTCGTGCTCGTTTTGTCACTAATTGGGGTGTTCACCAGCCGTTTGATCCCTTCCTTACCTGCCAGCACTGGGGGCAAGGGAAGCTTCCAGCCAATTTCTGCCTTAATCACCACACTCAAACACAGCCAGCGTAATCGCGGCATCTGGATGGCAATCCTCGCCATCAGTTGGTTTTGGTTTCTGGGCGCAACTTATCTCACTCAGTTCCCTAACTTTGCGAAAATCCACTTGCACGCCGACAGTACTGTGGTCTCGCTGCTGCTGGCCCTCTTTTCTATCGGCATTGCCGCTGGCTCTTGGCTGTGTGAAAAGCTCTCTTTTGATCAAGTCGAACTCGGTATTTTGCCCTTTGGCATTGCTGGTTTAACACTGTTTGGCATTGACTTGCTGCTTGCTCTTCCGCACAGCCAACCGTTGAGTGATTCATACTGGCAAGCAGGAGCATTTATCGCTCAGTCAGCACACTGGCGAGTCATGTTTGATCTCTTCATGGTTGGCGTTAGTGGCGGCCTGTTCGTTGTGCCTCTGTATGCTTTTATCCAATCACGCGCCGAGCAAGGACAGTGTGCGCAAGCAATCGCCGCCAACAACATCATGAATTCGCTGTTTATGGTCGCGTCAGCCGCTTTGGCCATCCTCCTTTTAACGGTACTCGGGCTCTCTATCGTCCAGTTATTTGCTCTGCTCGCGGTCGTCAATCTTATCGTGGCGGTATACGTTTATCGCCAAGTGCCTGAGTTTACACAACGTTTTGTCAGCTACTTACTCAGCCACCTGATGTATCGCGTGACGATTCGTGGCCGAGAGTTGATCCCTCAGCAAGGAGCCGCCCTGCTGGTGGCGAACCACGTCAGTTACGTTGACGCGCTGATTCTGATGGGGGTATCACCAAGGCCAGTTCGTTTTGTGATGGCGAAAGAGATCAGCGAAATACCGCTGCTCAAACCTCTATTCCGACACGCTGGCGTTATCCCTATCTGTTCGCCGAAAAAATGTCGTGACACCTATCAAAACGCTTTTCAGCAAATAGACCAAGCGCTCAACAATGGCGAAGTGGTGTGTCTTTTCCCTGAAGGTCGTTTGACCACCGATGGGTTGCTGGGGGAGTTTCGCCCCGGAGTAGAAAAGATTTTGCAACATAACCCAGTCAAGGTGATTCCAGTGGGTTTAGTCGGGCTGTGGGGATCGTTTTTCAGTCATAAAAATGGACATGCTTGTGCTAAGCGACCAAGCCGCTTCTGGTCAAAAGTCAGCGTCAACATTGGCGAAGTCGTGTCTGGTGATGTCACTGACCGTCACCAATTATTTCAGCAAGTACAAAACTTGCTTGCTCAAGCAGAGTCACAGTAACAGAATAAATCGCATGCGATACTCATCGCTGCCACGAAAGGAGTCGAGATGAAAATCATCATCTTACATGGGTTGTATATGCATGGCTTGGTCATGCAGCCACTTAGCCACCGCTTGCGAAAGCTGGGCTATCAAACGAAAACCCTGACCTACAACTCAGTCAAGATTGATGAGGAAAAAGTCTATCAGACGATCGATGAGGCGCTCGACCCCTTCTCACCCAACGTGTTAGTGGGTCATAGCCTTGGCGGGCTGATGATTAAACAGTATCTTGCGTCGCGGCAACCTTCGACAGCCAGCATTTCCCATGTCGTGGCGATAGGCTCACCATTACAAGGGGCATCCATTGCCGAGCGCATTAAAGAGTTAGGTTTTGGCGCCATGCTTGGTAACGCGCCTAAACACGGTTTGGATCTGCACGATGACCGTTGGCGATGGCCGCAAAAACGGGCAGTATTGCTGGCACCCTGCCTTTAGGAGCAAGACCTTTACTGCTAATGGACAATCACACCCTTTCGGACGGCACCGTCACTGTCGAAGAGACCAAAATCGCTGGCATGACTGACCATTTAATGGCACGCAGTAGTCACACTGGCTTAATCTATAGTCGCTTCATTGCCAAACAGATTGACCACTTTATTCGCTATTCTCGTTTTAAACACAACAAGAGTTGGGTTAAAAACCACCATCTAAAATAGACATCATCAATAAATTCCATCCTGGCTATGGCAATTATTATGAGATTTGTATATCATCCTGCCCACTATAAAACAGTGTTCAAAACCAGAGCACAGAAAGTGTTGTGGGTTGCCAAAAAAATACAGCAAGCAACTCCTTAGACCAAAGACCAACTTAGTGGGAAATAACAATGAAAATGAAAGCGATCGCGCTCGCCATATTGAGCTTAGCCGCCGTGTCTGCAGCTCAAGCTGAGTCGAAAGTGTCAGGATTTTATGTTGGTGGTGGCGTGGGTTCTACCGATTTCGACAGCGATGAAAGTGTGGATGGCAAAGCCGATGGCAGCGCGCTAAAACTTATCGTTGGCTATCAGTTTAACCGTATCGTGGGTATCGAGGCACAGTACAATAAATACGGTGATATTAAGTTCACTAACCCCGTGAATACTTGGTCGCCTACGACATTGTCGATCAACGCCAACCTAGGATACAGCTTTGACAACGGCTTTCGCCCGTACGGTTTAATTGGTCTTTCGGCGCTTGACCTGAGCGAAACGGCACAAACACTCGAAGACGATAAGGGTACCGCAATCCATTTCGGCCTCGGTCTAGAATATGCGCCGCCAGCACTGGATGGCTTAGCGTTTCGCGTTGGATACGATACCGAGATCTTCGGTATCAGCACCACTTATGTGCAAAACAGTACTGTGGTCACCAAAGACGTGGCTTACAGCATCGGCGCAGTTTATGCGGGTGTCACTTACAAATTCTAATTGCCCAGCAGCAGAAAAAACGTCACCAACCGGAGTCACACTACTCCGGTTTTTTTTATCTTTGTTATTTGCACGCATACTTTGCGACGGAACGTCGCGTAAAAAGAGATCAAGCGCTCAAAATCACAGCGAACAAGCGCTTAAATGGCGATAAATCAAGCAATTGAATTTTTTTCGCTTTACAAGCGAATCGCTTCCCCCTATTATCGCGGCCTACGGAGAGATGGCTGAGTGGTTGAAAGCACCGGTCTTGAAAACCGGCGTACGTTAATAGCGTACCTAGGGTTCAAATCCCTATCTCTCCGCCACTTTTGCACTATTTAGCTTGTGCTAGATAGTTTGCCTCGATAGCTCAGTCGGTAGAGCAGAGGATTGAAAATCCTCGTGTCGGTGGTTCGATTCCGCCTCGAGGCACCATTTAAATTAGCTGGTGTTTTTTGTTGAAAACCCCGGTCAGTGCTCTGGGCGAGCCCGTTATTCCGCCTCGATGCACCATATATGACTGGTGTTTTATAAAAGCGTCAGTAAGTGCCAAGCACGATGAAAGAATACTTCCTCCTTAGCTCAGTCGGTAGAGCGACGGACTGTTAATCCGCAGGTCGCTGGTTCGAGCCCAGCAGGAGGAGCCAATTTTAAAAAGCCTTATCATAAGATAAGGCTTTTTTTCTTTATGTGCATCAGTAGTCGGGTAATTGCAAGTCAACGCCGACGTCAACAGCTCTCAATTGACAGCATCGTTCATCAATCAATTCTCTGTCTTCTCCATCGTCCTGCCATTTTCCCCAGCGACATTGCCTTTGATCACACCTTTCAGTCTAGACCTCGGCTACGCAGCTTCAAGCGGACAGGGACAATTCAGCTGTTTTCTTTTCCTGAATTTTAAAGCGCTCTTCGTACGCATGCATAAAATCCTGGCGGATCAAGTGTTCCAAATGAGTCGCTTTATCGGTCGGACAGAAGATCATGTAGTGCACAACCTGTTCACCAGCGGCGGTGGTCGTAATGTGTATGTGCGGTTCCGAACCCGGCAAATCGACACCGGCATGCTTTTCAATCATGGCGTTGTAGCGGCGAGCCACGTCACTGAAATAGTGGCAGTGTTCTTCAATCTTTTCGGTTAAAAGAGGGATAAGCGGATACAAGTTAACGAACTCCGGCACCACAATGGAAAAATTGTGGTAGACGTAGCGCTTCATAAAATTAAGGTTTTTCACCGGGTAGGTAAAAAACATGCTGTTCGGCAATGTCGCGGTTTTTCCAGTAAAGTGATACTGGCCGTGGTGCAAATCGATCTCTTGAATCACGGTCGCCATCATATTGTGTTCGATCACCTCACCGCAGATCTTGCCCACTTCTATCCAATCTCCGACGCGAAACGAGCGCGAACTCGCTCTTTGAATGGAGCCCGTAAAACAGAGAATAATCTCTTTCGAGGCAACCACGATTGCCACCGCAATTGCGGTGACCGAAAGAGCGAACTGGTTGATCTCCGCTTGCCAAAGGGCAAATAGAATAAGCAGCGTCGCAGCGAAGGTGCCATTTTTAGTGCGCGACATCCAGTTACGCTGTTTCTGCGTGATCAACGCAGCATCACCGCGGATAATTGACAAAGTAAAACGGCGAATCGCGATGACGAATAACACAATCAACGCGGTAAAAATCAATTTGTGCTGCAGAAGAAAATTGACAACCAGCAGTACGTTCTCCACAAAATACCCCATAGAAAAAAGAGGGCTCAATCCCTCAGTTTGTGTAGGCGCACACTCTATAAAACTGGCCGACAGAGCTCAAACGGCGGCGGCAAAAACGTTAACTCACCAGAGTTATTTACTGTTTACTCAGACGGTAGAGGTCCGCCAATTGCCCGGTAATGCGCTGCCCTTGTCTATCGAGCATGAAGAGGACATTCTCCCCAACGAAGAACTGATTCGGCGCATCTTCACCAGAAAGAATCACCACACTGCCGCGCTCATCCCAATGGAAGCGATCTTGCGAAGTAAATTGCCCACTGACTTCGCCAAGATAATTGCGAATGAGCTGATAGGTGCCGTCTTGATTCAGTGTGAGAGAAACTTCAATACCCTCGCAATCAGCACAAGGCAGCGTACCTTGGTAAGTGCCGTTCCAATCGAGTGAGTTTCTCGCATTGTGCTCGCTGTCAGCAACACTCATCACTGGCTCACTTTTCGTTGCTTGGACGTCCGCACTAAGATTCTCGCTGGACTGGCAACCCAACAATAATGAGGCAATTCCTAAGGCAACAATTGCATTTATTTTCATTTTCACTCCTTATTTCGTTGCTTTCGTCTCATCTTAGCTCCTTTGCTGAGAAAAACAGCGTCGCTTCGCTATTATTGACTCAATATTGGCAAAACAGATGCTGGTTTAACCAGTAGGTCTGTCTGACAGATCGGCTTAAAACTATACAAAAAAGCAACAAAATAAATTTATATACATTTTTATTGCATAGATCAGCAAAAATGCTAGCATAAGCCACATAACAACTAACGCAGAAATGAGACATGACGATTCAGGTTAATGGCATCAATAAGTCTTACGGCACCACCCAAGTATTGCACGATATTCATTTTCGTTGTGACAAAGGCGAAACCTTAGTCTTACTCGGCCCAAGCGGTGCGGGTAAAAGTTCTCTTTTGCGCGTGTTGAACCTACTTGAAAATGCCGATAGCGGTCAGCTGAACATCGCCGGGCAAACTTTCGATTTCGCTCAGCCAATGAGTGAACATCTGGGTTTGCAACTAAGACGTAAAGTTGGCATGGTTTTCCAGCAATACCATCTTTGGCCGCACATGACCGTGCTAGAAAATTTAATCGAAGCCCCGGTCAAGGTCTTAGGCTTGAACAAAGCCGAAGCCAAAGAGCAAGCGACGCAGATCTTAACCACGTTGCAATTGGCTGAAAAAGCAGATGCTTGGCCGTTGGAACTCTCCGGTGGTCAGCAGCAGCGTGTCGCTATCGCCCGCGCTCTGATGATGAAACCCGAGGTACTGCTGTTTGACGAGCCAACGGCGGCGCTCGATCCTGAAATCACCAATCAAGTCGTGAAGATAATTAATCAGTTGAGTGAAACGGGTATTACCCAAGTGGTCGTGACACACGAAGTCGATTTTGCAAAAAAAATTGCCAGCCATGTGCTCTACCTTGAGAAAGGGAAGATCGTTGAGCATGGCACTAAACAAGCGTTTACCCAGCCACAAACTAGCCAGTTTGCGGACTATTTAAAGCACTAAACAAAACAAGAAGCGGGCTCCAGAAGGAGCATCTGCGCATAAAAAGACGGAGTATTACAATGAAAAAGATTTTACTGGCGTCCCTTATCGGACTCGTCTCTGCCAACGTAGCTGCGCAGCAGGAAATTAAATTCGCCATGGAAGCCACTTATGCGCCGTTCGAATACATGGATGAGAACAATCAAATCCAAGGTTTCGATGTCGATTTAGCCAACGCGCTGTGTAAACAGATGCAAGCGAAATGCAGCTTCCACAATCAAGCGTTTGATAGCCTTATTCCTGCCCTGAAGTTCAAACGCTACGACGCCGCGATTTCCGCTATGGACATCACCGAAGCCCGTCTTGAGCAAGTGAGCTTTACAGATGCTTATTACGATAACTCCGCAGCATTTGTTTCCATTGCAGGTAAAGTGGCCGATCAAGGCGCTCTGAAAGGCAAACGCGTTGGGGTGCAAAACGGTTCAACTCACCAAAGCTACTTACTTGAGCAAATGGCAGGCGTGACCGCCGTACCTTACGCTAGCTATCAAGACGCCTTTATCGACATGAAAAATGGCCGTATTGATTCGGTGTTCGGTGACACTGCGGTTGTCGCGGAATGGTTCAAGAAAGAGAACAATCTCGCTTACGTCGGCGAATACGTTACCAACACACAATACTTCGGAAACGGCTTTGGTATTGCGGTCAATAAAGACAACCAGAAACTGGTCGCTGATCTGAATGCAGCACTTAAAGCAGTGAAAGCAAACGGCGAGTATCAAACCATTTTTAACCAGTACTTCGGAAACTAATATGGGGCTGACGGGCTACTCACTTTCACTGGTTCAAGCAAGCTGGATGACCGTTCAGCTTGCAGTGGTCAGCCTGTTGGTTGGTCTGGTTCTGGCGGTCATTTTCGCCAGTGGCGAGATGGCTCGGCTTGCCGTCGTCAAGTGGCCAACAACGCTGTTGGTCACCTTGCTACGCGGCCTGCCTGAACTTCTCGTCGTCCTGTTCATCTATTTCGGCTCAACGCAGGTGCTGTTTTTGCTCACGGGGGATTTCATCGAAGTCAGCCCGTTTCTCTCTGGTGTGGTGGCGTTATCACTGATTTTCGCCTCTTATGCCTCGCAAACCCTACGCGGCGCACTCAAAGCGGTTGGCAGAGGACAACGTGAAGCGGCCAGTGCGCTGGGCATAGCCAAAAGTCATGCGTTTTTTCGCATCGTCCTGCCACAGGCCATTCGTCACGCGTTGCCTGGATTAACTAACCAGTGGTTGGTGCTGCTAAAAGATACCGCTTTGGTTTCCTTGATCGGCGTGACGGACCTGCTCAAACAGGCGCAGTTAACCTCAGCAGCAACTCATGAAGCCTTTACTTGGTATGCCACAGCGGCGGCGATTTATCTGCTGATCACACTCATCACCCAACGCTTGGTGAAAGTGATCGATAAGAAATTCTCGATTCAAGGAATGAGTATCAGCGAAGGAGGCAAAGCATGAAAGAGCAACATGTTTGGCAATTACTGCAAGGCTTAGCCACCAGCTTAGAACTGACTGTCGCTTCACTGCTTGTGGGCTGTATCCTGTCGCTTTTAATGACCACAACATTGATTTTACGAGTGCCAGTGTTGCATTGGCTAAGCCGCGGCTTGATTACCCTGTTTACTGGCACGCCGCTGCTGGTACAGATTTTCTTAATCTATTACGGCCCAGGGCAGTTTGATTGGATTCGCGACAGTTTTCTATGGCACTGGTTTAGCCAACCTTGGTTTTGCGCCATGCTGGCACTGGCTCTCAATACAGCAGCTTACAGTACTCTGTTGTTTAAAGGCGCATTTAACGCTATCCCTTCCGGACAATGGCAAGCTTGCCGTGCATTAGGCATGGATAAAATCAGAACCTTACAAGTATTACTGCCTTATGCGCTAAGACGTGCTGTACCGGCTTACTCGAATGAAGTGATTTTGGTGTTCAAAGGGACGTCGCTGGCCAGCACCATTACCATTATGGATTTGATGGGTTATGCACAACGCATCAATGCACAAACCTACGATACCTTGACCGTGTTCGGTGTCGCTGGGGCGTTTTATCTCACCATCAATGCGATCTTGACCTTGCTTTTCCGTCAGATTGAGAAAAAAGCCCTCGCATTTGAAGCGCACTAAGTGGCCGGCTCTCAATGCTTATCCGATTGTGATCCCTCAACGGCAGAAAGCCACATCGCTCTCTGCCCTTTCTATTCCACCTAATTTCCCACCCAGATCACTCTTTGCAATGAAATCACACTAAAGCCACGATTCTAGTGGCAGAGCAATGCTCTTTTTCCCTACAGTATCCAACATCAACTCACCAAAGGAACTGTTTATGGAATTTCCAATTAGCGCCAGCTGTCAATGTGGACAAGTCGAGTATCAACTGCACAAGGCTCCCTTTAAAGTGCTTGCTTGTCACTGCACTGAATGTCAAAAACTCGCTACCAGCCCCTTTAGTGTTACCGCGCTGGTTCATGTGCAAGACATTGAATTTAAAGGTGAGATGCATGATTGGCAACGCTCCTCCGAAAGTGGCAATATCAATGCTGCTAAATTTTGTCCCGGCTGTGGCAACAGAATATATCACTTCAACCCCGCGGCACCAGAGGTCATTAAACTGAAACTCAAGCCCGTTGCGCCTGATGTGCAGTCCCTGTTTCAACCGACTACCCATGTTTGGGTCAAGGAGAAACAGAGCTGGTATGAGATTCCACAAGGTGTTGAGGTATTTGAAAAGCAATCCTAGCTTCCGCTGCAACGCAGAATGGGCTGTTACAGCCCATTCTGCGTAGGCGCATCCCCCAGAGCGCAAGAGATCTTAGATGCTTTCAACCGCGGTCTCGCTAAAGTACTGGCAGAGGGAAAACTACAACAATTTGAGCAAGAATCAATCAAGGGCAACTACCAGTAATACTAATACTTCGATGTTCCTCTAATAAAAATATTTAGGGGAACATCAGTATTAACTGTAATCATATACCCGTGATCATTGAAGATGCTTGATTTCTGATGAAATCAGGATCATGCTACGCACCATGAAAATAATACTGACTCCTCAACAGAAACAACAACTCGAAGTGATGCACGATTCAACTCGTGATGGTCGAGTGCGTGACCGCATCAAAGCGGTTTTACTTGCGTCTGAAGGCTGGAGTCAAACGATGATTTCTCAAGCTCTTCGTATTCATGAATCGACCGTTGCTCGTCATCTCAGTGATTACGCTCTCTCTGAAAAACTTAAGCCTGAAAATGGTGGTAGCCAGAGCCGACTTTCTGCTGAGCAAACCATGCAGCTTATCAAACATTTATCTGAGAAGACGTACTTTCATACCCATCAAATAGTCGCTTATGTGAAAGCCGAGTTTGGTATTCGCTATACCGTTGCAGGCATGAACAAATGGCTACATCATCACGGCTTTTCATATAAGAAGCCGAAAGGTGTACCGCACAAGTTTGACCCAGAGATGCAGCAAGCCTTTATCGAATACTACAACGAGACGCTAAGAAACAGCGAAGACCCTGTGTTATTTATGGATGCCGTTCATCCTACGCAGTCAACAAAACTCAGTTATGGCTGGATACGAAAAGGCCAAGACAAAGTGATTGAGACAACAGGCAGTCGAAGTCGTCTTAATATTATCGGTGCGTTACCACTTCAAAATATTGGCGCAACCGTGACAGAAACGTATGACACGATAAACAGCGAGAGCATTGTTCGCTTCTTCTGGAAGCTCAAAAAGGAGCATTATCCGTTGGAGCAAAAAGTTCACCTAGTGCTTGATGGTGCCGCCTATCATCAGTCAGAGTTGGTGAAAAATGCGGCAAAAGTGCTCAATATCGAGCTTCATTACTTACCGCCTTACAGTCCAAATTTAAATCCAATAGAGCGGCTTTGGAAAGTGATGAATGAGCATGTGAGGAACAATATTTACTTCTCCTCCAAGCCAGAATTTACTTCAGCCATCAAAGAGTTTTTCGATATAACGTTACCAGAAGTTGCAGGTACACTCGTATCCAGAATTACGGATAATTTTCAGATATTGAAACCTGTATCTTCAAGTTGAACGGGTATAAGTGCTGCAATGGCGTTACCGAGCTGATGATATTCTTGGTTATTCATACATAAATTGAGTTAGAGTTATTGACCGAAATTGCGCATTGCTTGTTATTGAACCTCATGAATGTAGCAGCCCCGCAAATAAATTCAATGCTTATCCGAAGGATTGGTTGTAAGAGGTGAAAATCGGTACAGTCTTCAGACTGTACCGATAAGGTTATTAGTGTTGTGTCACACTGATGGCTTTTGTACTGCTATTGAAATGAATCTGATAGGTGGCGTAGTCGCCGACTTGATAATCCGTACTTGGGTAGGATTCTGTCCACGAACCATCATCAATTTTAAACCTTGCGGGTGACTCTTCACCATTGAAGGTTTGGGTTGTTGTGTAAAGGCCGGTTTGCTCATTGTAATCCAATGCGGTTAATCCCCATCCGTTTGCTGTTCCTCGGAAGTACCAAGTTTCATTTCCACCATTTGTGTTGCTGGTGCACTGGGAGAGATCTTTCCATTCACCATTGGCATAACAAAGGTTTGGTGCTGAAACATTCATATCGAGTGTTTGGCGGCTGCCTTGATCACTGAAAATGACTTTCAAGCTAGTGAGGTTAGTACCAAAGTCATAGCAATATTGACCATTTTGTTGAGTCATTGCTTGCCCTGGCCAAGTTGCGTTAGCAATAGGCGTTGCTGCATCCACATTCCAGAAGTAGAGGTAAGGTTGAGAGAAACCTTGCTGATTGTCATAACAGATTTGGGTGGCATTATCGTTATCATTATCCTCTTCTGTGATTAGGGTAAACCCACAGTCGGCTAAAGATTTCCAGCTACCATCGCTATAACACGTTCCAGTAGTGGTGGTGAGATCGTTACTCTTATTGGCACCTTGATTTGAAAAAATCACATTCACACTTGAAAGCTCAGTTTCAACATCATGGCAATAGAAATCACCATTTGCCGTCATGGTAACGCCAGGCCAAGTGGCGTTTGTGAGTGAGCCTGCTGGTTGTGCTCCCCAGTAGTAGAGTGTTGGTGAAGTGTGATTAGCGGCATTGTCGTAGCAGAGGTTGGTTGCTGTGACGGGAGTTGCTGGTTTTTTATCACAATCGGTGCAGGTTTGTCCTACTTTTGCTCCGACATGAATGGCCGCCGCATTATGAGAAGCCACGGTGAAATGAGCATAACCTGAACTGTCTACACTGATGGTGGTGCCACTGCATGTTCCCGTTTGTGAGTTAAAGTCACCACTGATGATGTCGCAATATTCACCCGCTGGCATTCCGGTAGCAAAACCTTGGTTGATGCCTTTGTTGTCGTCTCGGTTAATGACAACAAAACCTAGCCCACCACGGCCAAAGGCCACTTGGTTATAGCCATCATCCCACCAGTTGGTCACGCGCCATTCTGCTGCAGTGTGATTACGAAAAGCCACCATATTGGCTACGCCGCGCCAGCGATGTTCACAAACCCAGTCTCCTCCATCAAAACCACAGGCGTTACCCGTATGTATGCCAGTTGCGGGGGGGCCTGCATCAAAATCATTGAAGTAGTAGCCTGACATGACTTTGGGATACCCATAAGGATAGGCCAAAGTAAAAACGTTACCGAGGAAGTAGAGGTTACCAAAGCCTTGATGGCTGAGTACTTGCCCTGGGTTATGGCGCTCTTCATCATGGTTGGTTACAAAAGTCACGGCATCGCTGCTGCTTAGCCAACCATTCCAAGAACCAATACCTTGTAAGTCTTTAATTCCCCCGTGCTTAAACTTAGGTCCTAGGGTGCGAGCAAAGAAGAACTCAGTAACATCACCAATATAAGTGTATTCCCCCGGTTTTACTGGCTCATTTTCCGCTCCGATCACTTCTTGGAAAATATAAGGGGTGCCATGTAACTTACTCTTTATTGCCGCGATATCTTCGGCTGGCATATGTTTCGCCGCATCAATACGAAACCCAGCGACCCCCATACTGATTGCATCATTCATGTAGTCTGCAATTTTTTGGCGAACATACTCAGAACTGGTTTTGAGATCATTAAGTCCGACAAGATCACAGTTTTGTACTGACCAGCGATTAGAATAGTTGATGTCACTGGTGCAGCTATTAAAGTCATTAACTCCATATGGAACTTCTGGGAAGTTGCGATTCCATGCCGCCATATGGTTAATGACGGCATCCACATAAATGTCTACCCCTACGTTTTTACAACGTTGCACCATATCCGCAAATTGTGCACGGTTACCACTACGGCCTTCAAAAGCATAACTAACGGGTTGGTAGCGAGACCACCAAGCCGGGTTATCGACACTTTTCTGAGGAGGGGAGACTTGTACCGCAGCAAACCCTTTAGGTCCTAGGAACTCTTCACATTCTTGAGCAATATCTTGCCAACCCCATTCAAATAAATGGACGAAGGCGGTTTTGGGAACGTCTTGGGCATAACTTGGTGCCCCCCCGATTAAACTCCCGAATAACATGAGCCCGGCAGACAAACTCTTGTTGAATTTCATATTCTTTCCTTAAGTTTGAAATCTTAAAATGTAAGAAAAAATGTATTGTGTCTAAAAAGACAGCAGAACTTTAGGACAGATAAAAAGGAATACATCTTTAAAGAAAGGTGATTGTGAGAATGGTCATTATTTGTACGGTGTTTGTTTTGATAGATTTAAATACAGTCACTAAATGTACACATCAAGCATGAAATAAAAAATAAAAATTGGAATAGAGATTAAGTTATCATTTAACCATCTGATTTTTATTGAATTTGATGGCTTTTTATTGATGCATAATGTGATGCATTTGGCAAAATCGTGAAATTAGAGGAGATTGGTTAATTTATGATTTTTCCTCCTTTCCAAGAGAGGAATAATATTGTGTTAATGTTTTTGGTGTTGGTGAGAAGATAGAGATTCATTAATCTGTGATATACCCGTGATCATTGAAGATGCTTGATTTTCGATAGAATCAGGATCATGCTACGAACCATGAAAATTACACTGACTCCTCAACAGAAACTGCAACTCGAACAAATGCACGACATTGAACGTGATAGTCGAGTTTGCGACCGTATTAAGGCTGTTTTGCTGGCTTCTGAAGGCTGGAGTCAGACTATGATTTCACAAGCTCTTCGTATTCATGAATCGACCGTTGCTCGTCATCTCAGCGACTACGTTCTTTCTGAAAAACTTAAGCCTGAAAATGGCGGAAGCCAAAGCAAGCTTTCTGCTACTCAAACCATGCACCTAATCGAGCATTTGACTGAGAAAACCTATTCTCATACGCATCAAATTGTCACTTACGTTAAAGAGACATTTGGACTGGATTACACGGTTTCTGGTATGAATAAATGGCTTCACCACAATAGTTTTAGCTACAAGCAACCAAAAGGCGTACCACACAAGTTTGATGAAGCACAACAGCAAGCATTTATAGAGGCTTATGAAGCGTTAAAGGCAAGCTGTGGCAAGGATGAATCGATAGTCTTTATCGACGCAGTTCACCCAACACTATCAACAAAAATATCTCATGGCTGGATACGAACTGGTCAGGATAAAGTGATTGAAACAACGGGTAATCGTAGCCGATTGAACATTATTGGCGCACTGAACTTGTCGGATATTGGAGCAACCATTGTTCACAACTATGAGAGCATTAACAGTGAATCGATTGTTCGCTTTTTCTGTGAGTTAAGAAAGAGTTATACCTTAGCCCATAAGCTTCATATCATCTTGGATGGTGCGGGATATCACCGCAGTGACTTAGTCAAAGATGCGGCGTTTGTCCTGAATATTGAACTGCATTAACTTCCACCTTACAGTCCAAACCTCAACCCAATCGAGCGGCTATGGAAAGTAATGAATGAGAAGGCGAGGAACAACGTTTACTTCAAAAGAAAACGGGACTTCAAGGCGGCAATAGACCAATTTTTTGCAGTGCCTCTTCCAGAGATCGCAGGCTCTTTGACATCTCGAATTAATGATAATTTTCAGGTTCTCAAGCCAGCATCTTCAAGTTGATTCGGTATACCAACTCAATTTCCTCATATTATTTCTGACCGACTTAGCACTGTATATGACGATTGTAACGTTCAGCTCTCAATGTTGGCTATTGCTTCAATTTATGAATCCAAACACAACAAAGAACAACAGATAAATTTCTTAAAGGCAACTCTTAGTTCTGATACGGATCCATCGTTCATCAGAGATAAGTTCTATTAGGGCTACGCATAGTACAGTTGACAGTAATGCTCTTTGCCGTAGAAGGTATGGGGCAAAAATGTTTCAGCCAGATCAGGCTGAAACGAAGATGGACAAAAGTGAGGTTCGGGAACTAGAAAATTAGCATTTAATGAATTACCTAAAGTATGGAAAAGAACCTTAACTCTTCGCCCAAAACTTCTGGCGCAGATCAAAAAATGGTGGACAGAAATGGCGAGATCTAGAAACGAAATCTCCAATCAGAGGAAGTTACAAATAACATCGTAACTTCCTCGACTTATGCATTGGTTAATGTTTAGCCGAGCCTTCATCAACCCACTTCATGTTCAGATCTCTCTGTGGGAAAGGAATGGTTAAACCAGCGGCTTCAATTCTTGGTTTGACCTCCTTCTGAACAGACCAATAAGTCTCCCAGTATTTATCCGTTGGACACCAGGCGCGAAGTTGGAGGTTCACTGAACTGTCAGCCAGCATGTGGACAATCACTTTAGGCTCAGGATCTTTAAGAATGTGTGGCTGAGATAATGCCAGTTCTTTAAGCACATTCAATCCGACCTCGACTGAATCTTGGTAAGAGATGCCAACCGTGATATCCATACGACGTTTGCTGTTTCGACTAAAATTACGGATAGTTGAATTCCAAACGGCACTGTTCGGGCTGGAAATGTAGAGGCCATCCGCCGTCTTGAACACAGAAGTGAATAGGCCAATATCGACCACGCTACCAGAGTAGCTTCCGAATTCAACGAACTCGCCTTTTTTGATCGGTTTCAGAAATAAAATCATGATACCTGCGGCAATGTTGCTCAGTGTGTCTTTCAGAGCAAGGCCAATAGCTAAACCCGCAGCACCGACTAAGGCAACCAAGCTGGCGGTATTCACACCAAAGAGGTCTAAAACGATGACCAACGCGACTAAATAAACCGCATAAGAAGCCACTTGAGAAAGCAAGCGAGCGATAATTTCATCCCCACCGCTGACTTTCTCTGTCGCTTTAAATACTCCGCGATTGACGAGCTTAGATATCACAGAAGCCAAGATAAAAATAAAAATCGTCAAGAGCGCATTTTGCAAGATCTGCATAATAAGCGCCTGATGCGTATCGTAAAAACCCGTGATATGTTCCATGGTTACTCCTCTATCTCTTTTTGTACGGATTGATAATGGTTACTACGTGAATCAATAAGTTCACCGTTCAGTATTTGTCTATTACAGCGCTCCATAGATGAGATAACCATTGTACCCCAAATAACACAACAACAGAACAGCACCTTCACTGCGAGAAATCGTCTGTGATTTGCCAAAACGAGCGGCGGTCAACAGCAGTAATCCCGTGACAAAAAGCATCGATGTCCAGTCACGCCAGAAGACTTCAGCACCAATATTGGCAATAGGTTCAATGGTACCAGCAATACCGATGACGGCTAAGGAGTTAAACATATTTGAGCCGACCACATTACCCACAGCTATATCATGCTCGCCTTTACGAGCTGCCACGATGGATGCTGCTAATTCGGGTAAGGACGTTCCTAAGGCAACAATAGTTAGGCCAATCAATAAATCGCTGACACCGAGTTGTTGTGCGATTTCCACCGCTCCCCACACCAAAATACGCGAGCTGATAATCAGTAACACTAACCCTGTAATCAGCCAGAAAATGGATGACTTCAGTGACATACTTTGGCTAGACAGTTCGTCGTCCATCTCTTGTTCTAAGTGGTCTCCCTTTGAGCGTAATGCGCTCCAGATTGACCAACCAATCAAAAGCATGAATCCACCAATCAACGCCCAGGCTTCTAATGTGCTGATATGGTGATTCCACAGCATTGCGCCAATGACAAGCGTGACGACCAAAAGAATGGGAAGTTCTTTACGGATGATGCTTGAATGTACAGCAATCGGTGCAATGATCGCGGTTACACCGAGTATTAAGGTAATGTTGACAATGTTCGAACCGACAGCATTTCCAAGCGCCAGAGCAGGGTTGCCATCCATAGCCGCCATAGCCGAAACCACCATTTCAGGTGCAGATGTACCGAATCCGACGACCAACATACCAATCAATAAAGGTGGCATTCCTGCGTAGTTGGCACTAGCGGCTGCGCCTTCAACAAATTTATCTGCACTCCAGACAAGCAGTGCAAAGCCAGCGATAATCGCGAGTGAAGCTAATAGCATGTTTAATCCCTATTAAATAACGTAAAAGTATAGAATAACGGCCAAAATTAATCGGTAGATGACATAAGGCATCATCCCAAATTGATTCAGGAATTTGAGGAAGTAGTGGATCGCAAGTATTGCGGTGAGAAAAGAGGTAACGCTACCAATTAAAAGTGCCAGCCAATCTACGGTTACCGAACTATCCATCGCTACTTCAGCGATTTTGGCTGCTGCCGCGAGAGCAGTAATCGGTATTGCAAGCAAAAAGGACAGGCGAGAAGCTGCTTGTCGATTAAATCCTAGTATCAATGCTGCGGTGATGGTTACACCTGAACGAGAGGTGCCAGGGATTAAGGCTAATGCTTGCGCACACCCGACAATCAGTACATCTCTCCAACCGAGAGATTCTAACTCTCTAACTTTTCGACCAAAGATATCGGCTAAACCCAGCATCACGCCATAAGCAACGGTTGTAAACAGAATAACCATAACAGAGCGAAGCTGGTCATCGATTAAGTCAAGAAGAAATAACCCAGCTAATGCCGCAGGAAAGGTTCCCCACAAAATCGCCCAGGCTAAGCGACTGTTGGCGGAGGAATATTGACGCTGAGTGATCGATTTACCCCATTCAGTGATCAATAGAGCAATATCTCGTCGAAAGTAGACGAGCACGGCGAGCAGCGTACCGATATGAGTGGCGAGATCGAAGCTAACTCCCTGATCGACTACACCAAGGAAGGTCGGCATTAAGATCAAATGAGCAGAGCTAGAAATGGGGAGAAACTCGGTAATTCCTTGCACTATCCCTAAAAACAAAGCGTACCATGCATCCACAGCAGGTTTCCTTTTGTCATCTCGGGCAGGCAAAAAACAAAAGCTAAATCGCAATCCTACCCGTATCGCGATTTAGCTTAAGTCTTGCCAGAACATGTCGAACGTGAATACCACAAGCGTGAGGCTTGGAGACTGTTGATATTCACTCCACTACTGATCAGTAGTGGAAGGCTACTCCCTTAAACGAGCCGAATTGTAACGAATAAATACGGCCAATATCAAACATTGAATATATCAGTGATAAATCCGATAACTCAAAACACGTAGCCTAATTCGCAACCTATCTGCATTCAGTTATATGTTATCTAGAAAAACGCAAATAACAGGTAATAGCGACTTGTTAGGTTGAGCCTACAAGTGCCTTACATACCTTCCTACCTCAATTACAGTCAGCCCTATCTGGAAAACTCGCTTAAGTTTATCAAACGCAAAGGGGATAGCTTCGAGTATCAAGACATGTCCAGCCTGACCGGAAAGAACGTCGGCATCGTGCGCAACTATGGCTACGGCGACGAATTTCTCAATGCGACCAATTTCAATAAGCCCGAAGCCAACGATCTGCTGACTAACGCAAAAAAACTGTTGGGCAACCGTATTGACCTTACTTTAGAAGATGAGTTGGTGGCCAAATCCATCTTGTCAGGCGCGGGAATGAATTTGGCTGATTTTGAGTTCACCCAAAATGCGCTTTCAATTAACCCTCTCCACGTCACCTCTGGGGTCGCGAACGCGCGAAATGGTGAGATTATTGCTGCGTTTAACAAAGGTCTGGCTGAAATCAAAGCAAACGGTACGTTCGACAACATATTACGCAAATATGGCATTAAGTAGCGGCGCTCTCAGATGAAAAGGATTTGATGAGAAGAGACTATCGAGAAAGAAAATTGATAGGAACGAAATGGCCCCTCAAAATCGGGGCCATTTTTTTGACTGTGGCTTGACTGAAAAAATGCGATTAGAGCGCAATTTCTCCACCATCTTCACGGCGAATCACCACCGTCGCAGCGCGAGGTCTTACCGTAACGCCAGCAGGTGTGGCTTCTGCTGCATCATCGGAATATGGCCAGTTGCCCGGATGTTGAATGTTCACGAACACCGATTTGTAATCTGGACTAATGGCAAACCCCGTCACTTCACAACCATTTGGTCCAACAAAAAAGCGCTTCAACTGCGTTTGGTTGTCGGCACCAACCGTCTCCTGCTTACCATTTTCGTCGACCATACGTGAAGGCACGACTGCCAACATTTGATCATTGGTGTAACCGGTGACTTCACTGGCGCCGTTATCCGTTTGGATCCACAAGATGCCGCGGCCATCAAAGGCCAAGCCGTCTGGGCTGGCAAACTGGTTCAAATCCGTCAAACCTGAGCGGTTGGTATCGGCATTGCCGTTGGCAGGAGAACCAAAGACAAAAATATCCCAGCTAAACTCCGTCGCACTTGCGCCTTCTTCCCAACGAATCACGTGACCAAACTTATTGTTCAAACGTGGGTTAGCCGAGTTGGCTTCTGCCCGTCGGGTATTGTTGGTCAAAGTGAGATAAACGCTGCCTGTGTAGGGATCAACCGCACACCATTCAGGGCGATCCATAGGCGTCGCGCCAACCAAGTCTGCAGCACCTGCGGTATTGAGAATGATATCGGCCAGCGAAGCAAAACTGTCTGCTAGTGTGCCTCCGTCTGTTGTCACACTCTCCAGAGTAAGTGGTAGCCAAGTACCTGTTCCATCTTCGTTGAAGCGTGCGACATACAAGGTGCCTTCGTCCATGTATTTATCGCCAGTTGCTAAACGGTTAGCGGGTTCAGCATCTGCTGCATCCCACAGCGCTTTCGATTCAAACTTGTACAGATACTCGAAGCGTGAATCATGGCCGGAATAGAAGACTACTGGCTTACCCACTTGCAGCTTACCAAACGTACAACCTTCATGACGGAAACGGCCAAGCGCAGTACGTTTTACCGCTCTTGAGTTCGCGGTATATGGGTCAATCTCAACGATGTAACCGTGACCACTCGCTTCATTGCGGTAGTCATCCATCGCGCTTGCCCCAGTCGGTGCAACGCTAAAACGGGTAAATTCGTCTAAGCGCTCTTCTGCATGTCCTGCTAGCGTTTCCCACGCGTAACGCGTTGTGCCACTTTTTTCAATACCGATACGAGACTGCTCTGCGGTCAAAGTACCAGTATTAACAAAGTAACCCGGCCAGTTTTCTTCACAGGTGAGATACGTGCCCCACGGTGTATAGCCGTTACCGCAGTTGTTTAGCGTGCCGCGCGCTTGGCTGCCGTCTGGTGAAAAGCGCGTCACTAGATGTTCGGAGTAGGCCATCGGGCCGGAAATGTCCATGACCGTCGCCCCTGTATAGCGGCGGTTCAGCGGGTCATTGTCCACCATTTTCCACACATTATCTTCGAGCTTGATACGCACAACGGAAACGCCATGTGCATTAATCTCTTTGCGCACTTCATCGACGATGGTACGAACGCCGTTGACAAAAGTTTGGCCATTGGTGTGCAAGGCATCTTCATCAATGTATTCGTGGTTGATACACAGTAAGCCATCATTAGGATCGCCATTGAGTGGGAAGAAATGCATCCCATCATGGTGCATACCAAGCGAGTATTGCTGGTCGTCTGCACTGTTGCTGGCATCCGCTTTCCATGCCGCCGCTTTGCTGTTGAGCGGCGTTCCCCAAGGAACTAAAACTTGCGCTTTATACCCGGGTGGAACGCTCACCGCATCGGTTAACGATCCGGCAATTGAGTCAAAATTGAGCACCGCCGTTGCTTTTCCTGCTCCGGCGTTACTGCCAGCCGATGCGGCCGTTGAAGAGCTGTTACAGCCCGCCAAACCAAATGCGCCAAACGCCGTCATCGCACTGATACCAAGCCCTCCTTTGAGGATGTTACGTCGAGTAAGACTCGCTTCTAAAACCTCTTCAAAAGGCTTGTTTTGGCTATGGTTATAACGCGTCGCGTCAAATGTTTCCTTACTCATAAGTTTATTGTCCCAAGTGTTAATAATTAGAGTTGAGCGGGGAACATCATGAGATAGAAAAATGACAAATTTTGTCTATCTTTATGAAGGTTTGTTTGAATAAATGTTATGAATTAGTCAATTAGAAGCGAATAAGCGCAATAGTCTTTGGTTTCTCGGACAAACAACGTTATAAAGACGCACGCCTGAACAAGCAAAGCATACTCAGTGGTTTTTGCAGTATGGGCTTTTTATCATTACAACCCTAGCGAGAGAACATAATGAAACTAGATAAAGTGGAAAACAAAAACCGTCGTCTTCGCAAAAAACTGTTTTTAGGCGAGTTCGCTATTCTTGGTTTCGAAATCAGCTGTGAAACCGACATCCACGACTTTGATCGCTATGACGTTTTTGTCGATGATTTCATTGATTTCATCGATGCGTTGGGTCTGTGCTTTGGCGGTGGCGGTTTAGAACATTTCGAAGGCTTCATTTGTGCCAAAGAGCGTTACGCGAGCGCGACAGAAGAGCAAAAAGCGCAAGTACTTGAATGGCTAAACGCACGTGCAGAAGTCAAATCGGTTCTAGCAAGCGATCTAGCCGACGCAAACTACTTATAAGATCTATTTAAGATCTTGATACAAACTCGGATTCTGGTGAGATAAAACTGACTAGATGAAGAGATATTTGAGCTGGCAGTTGTGGGGATCACTCGTCCCAATGCCAGCTCGATTTCTTTGGTATAACTAATTTATTGCGGTATTAACTTTACGGTTTACGGTTGTAACTACTTAGCAAGATTTTTTAGATGCATCTTTCACATCTTTCCAATATTGGATACGGATGCGATGAAGCTGAGCTCTTCTCACTTTTCTCATAGCAATCTCCTTAAATTATCTGCCTAAATATAGGCTTATCTATTTTCTCTGAGGTTTATTTGCCTCGATAACATATCGAGTAACCTCGGCTCTGGCTGTGATTGACTTCACAAGATAATGACAAAGCATCAAGAGTTGCAACTCATTTTCTGGACCCTGATGGTACCTATTGTCATGGCACTGACCAATCTACTCAGCTCATATGACAGAAAAATGGCAAATTTGTTCCGTTTTCCTGATGATTAAAACACATACAATTCTCATGCCAGTCCATCCGCCTCATTTTTAGTAACGGCACACCCACTCCGCATTCATCCATCAGCGAGAGTGTGACAGGCGCAGCATCTTTTCCCATAACAATAAAATGGTTAATAACGACTTTTGCCATCGAATTTGTGCGAGATCTCTTACAAGCAATGTAAGCCTTTCTACTATTTTCAGCTAAGACCACAGCCAGTACAAGCCACAACCCATTGTTTTTATATGATTTTCATTCAAATGGTATTTTTTCTCACTAATTATTTTCCACAACAGCAATTGTCAGCGCTACGTAAAAAATCAATACTAGGTTCGTCAACAGGATGTTGGCGGGAACAGGACAAAGCCTAAAGGATTGGGTATCTTCAGGATGAAGATTTGATGACTTAGGATGAGTTATCAGCAAGGAAGTGACACTCTGGGATAGAGTTACGCCCGTCAGGATGACAGGCCAGCAAGGACACCGCTAGGAAGGCGATGTAACAAGGATTAGGTTAAAGGATTTAGCCAATATCATGGATAGATGCAGGGAGCACTATCAGTAGCTGGATTGCTGCGAAAGAGAATAAGCCCCGTCTGGGAAACCAGGCGGGGTTTTATTTTATCCCGCCAGCAAGATAGCTGCACAAAAAGTTGTGTTTTTGCACATTTTCAACCTTCAGTGCTAGAGAACCTTGTCGAGATCGATTAAGTTGCTACCAGTGGTTAATAAACGTTCAAGAAATGAGGTGGGCTGTTTGGCGAGATCGATTACCGACTACGCACTGTCACTCCTATCTAAGAACATAGATAGAAGAAAAAACAATCGCACCAAATGAGTTCCCTCTTCTATTATTACTAAACAGGTAGCGAGCCACTTGTTGCATCATCCGCTTATAAGCTACTTCAGACGGCCAGAAGTCTAATCGGACCAGTTGTAACTCACGCTACCATAACCAATTTTTCTAATATCCGACGCCTTTTTCACTTGACAATCATTAGCCGTAAGGGCTACCACGTTGATAGAATATTTTTGTCCTTACGATGAGTTTTTTTCGTTTTCATCGCTAGTTAAAAAAATCTAAGGTGCGCACCTCAAAAACGATGTGGTGTTCTACCACAATCCTGAATCGTGTGAACGAATGGTTTTTGCCCGCGTTATTTAAGGGGTATGTCACATCATTTAAACCCGTTCGCTTTATTCTTAAATGATTTGAAATTGGTAATGACTTACTAAGGAAATGCCATGCGTATTGCTATTCTTTCTCGTAATGAGAGTCTATATTCCACCACTCGCTTAAAGCAGGCTGGTGAAGCACGTGGACACCAAGTGGATGTCATCGACACGTTGCACTGCTATATGGACATTACGAGCAACAACCCTAAGATTCGCTACAAGGGTGAAGAATTGCCGGAATATGACGCTGTCATTCCACGCATTGGCGCTTCAGTCACCTTCTACGGTACTGCAGTGGTTCGCCAGTTTGAAATGATGGGCACATTCTGTATCAACGAATCGGTTGCCATTAGCCGCTCGCGCGACAAACTGCGTTCTTTGCAGTTGTTATCGCGCAAAGGCATTGGCTTACCACGCACCGGGTTTGCGCATCATCCAGACAACATCCAAGACGTGATCAAAAACGTTGGTGGAGCCCCATTGGTGATCAAGCTTCTTGAAGGCACTCAAGGCATTGGCGTGGTATTGGCTGAAACCAGCAAAGCGGCAGAGAGCGTTATCGAAGCCTTTATGGGCCTCAAAGCCAACATCATGGTGCAAGAGTTTATCGAAGAAGCCAAAGGCGCTGATATTCGCTGTTTTGTGGTAGGGAACAAAGTCATCGCCGCGATGAAGCGTCAAGCGAAAGAGGGTGAGTTCCGCTCCAATCTACACCGTGGTGGAACGGCGCAACTGATTCGTCTGAACAAAGAAGAGCGTGCGACCGCGATTAATGCGGCCAAAGCAATGGGACTGAACCTTTGTGGTGTGGACATTCTCCAGTCGAAAAACGGCCCTGTGGTCATGGAAGTGAACTCTTCTCCTGGCTTAGAAGGGATCGAAAAAGCCACGCAAAAAGACATCGCCGGTATGATCTATGAGTTTATCGAAAAGAACGCGAAGCCGAATGCCAATCGCACACGAGGCAAAGGATAATCATCCGCGGTGAAAGCGAGCCTTTCACTATACTTAAAATTGCGTAGCAAGCTTGGATATATACAATGACTCAGAAATTGATCATCGGAAATACTGAAGCTGTCTGCTTACCAGAGTTAGGGATTACTCACTTAGAGACACGAATTGATACTGGCGCGCAGACTTCTTCTCTGCACGTTGATAATCTGCTTTGCCTGAGAAAGAAAGGCAGAAAGTACGTCGAGTTTGACCTTCATCCTGATGTTTATCATTTGGAAAAAATTGTGCGTTGCAGTGCGCCTCTTAAAGCATGCAGAAAAGTGAAATCTTCCAACGGAACCTTTGAACACCGCTGTGTGATCGAAACCCTGTTACGGATGGGAGACCAAGAGTGGCCGATTGAGATCACCCTTAGTAACCGCCAAGATATGACCTACATGATGTTGTTAGGCCGTCAAGGCATGTCAGATAAAGTCCTCGTGGACCCAAGTCAGTCTCACGTATTAGCCTCTTGAGTTGATAGGAGGAGATTTTCTCCTCCTCACTCTCTTTTACGACCTTTGTTGCTGCCAACAGCAAAACGCCATATCGAACCAACTAACCCTCTCAGCTTAACTTTGGTTACCCGCCAATGTGTTGCTGGGCTGCGCGGTGCGGTATTCAGAATGTGCTGATAAGCAACCTCATCAAATACGACTTGTCCACCATGCGCAGCAAGTAGCTTTTTCGGCTGCATGTCGAACACTCGCTTAAGCGATGTACGATACTTATTGGGATGAAAAACAGGAAAAGGCGCGATCAGATGTTTTTTCACTTCCACCATTAAATCAGCGACATAGAGTATATCTTGCTGAGGATGATAGACCGAGAGGTCGCGATCGGTATGCCCCGGCGTTTCTAAAATTTGCCAATCTTCAAAGCCCGGAATCGCTTGACCGTCACACAAGCGGTAGTCCGGTTTAAGCCGCCTCGAATACCAAAGATTACGCCTTGGCTTTTTTAGTCGATTAGCCATCCAACGTGCTAACGCCAGATCGGTTAAATGCATCAAAAAACCATCCCAGCCGTGATACCAATCGTGCGTTTTGTCAGCCGAAACCAGTTTGCACCCAGTCAAACGTCGCAGAAGATGGGCCCCACCCGCGTGATCCGGATGCATGTGCGTCACCACCACCACTTTAAGGTCGGAGAATGATTTTCCCAACTCGTGCTCAATAAATTGCTTAAGATAGGGAATATCGGCCCGGCTTGCTCCATCCAAGAGCATCAGTTTGTCAGGGTATTCCGCCAAATACATGATCTGGATATAGCCTTGAATTGTATGTAATCTCACCAAAATTTCCCTTTATTGCCTTTAGTTAGGCATTTCATCCATGACCTTATCTGGTCTGACCAATAGCTTAGCAACAAATTTGTACAACGTCAGCTATGCGCCACATTAACGGGGAAATAGTGTGGAGCGAAGTTTAAGGCTCTGCTCTAGAAACAAAAATCCCCCAACCAACGTTGAGGGATTTTTTATTTTTGACCTGAAAAGCGCGTTTAAGCTAACTCATTTCGCTCCGTGTCACTCACTATCCATATCGCAATCGGTACAACTTTGTAGGGCAATTTCGTGTTCGAACACCATTGTCTCGTTACCTTCTGCGGTGAGATCGGCGATTTCAGCCGCGACTTCTTGTTCATCTTCTTCTTCCACTTGATCCACCAGCTCTTCTTCTGAGTAGCCGTAGAAGTTCAGTAACAAGTAATCACGCGCTTCTTCTTTAGTACAAGTCACGTTGACCGCCAGATCAGGTTCCACATTGTCTTGTGCAGTAATTACTGCCACTTGCGCTAACACATCCTCTTTCATCGCTGCCGTTAACCAACCCAGATCCGTGCTAACGGTAGTTTTTTTACAGTTAAAACAAGGCAGTGGATGAAAGTAATATTGGAAATTAGTCATAAGTCATTTCTTCTGTGAGTGTTGAATAGCAGGATTATGCGCGATTTCTCGCAAATTACTATCTCAATAGCGATGGAAAACAGAATTGGGGCTCTGCGGCAAACTCGCGCTAACACGATGATGCAAAACCATCCTTCAGAACGCTTTTCTGCTTGACCTTCCCCTAGGGTTAAGCTTTAAAGTACGGCTATCTTTTTCATTTAAGGCACGACATGCGTTTCTCTTCCGTTCGCATCTTCTGGATATCCATCATCAGCATCTTTGCCATGCTGACCTCTGGTATTGTTTCCAGCGCGCCTTTAATGACTTTTCAGATGCTAGGTACGGCGCAATCTCAAAGTACGGTGCAGTCTCCAATCACAATGACATCCGACTGTGGCATGAGGATGAAGGTGGTTGATCCCCATGCTATGCACTCTGGAAGCCATCACTCGGCAAGCTCTCAAGCCGAAAGCAATCAAGCAGCTAAGACGCCAACCAACCACTGCGCCACAGACGCCCCATCGATACACAATTGCTGCACTGCGGCTTGTGCCAGTGTCTTTGCGTTTTTGCCTCAAACTGCGCACTCCTTACCTGCCTCTTATCACATGGCGCTGATCCCTCGTGAATCCGCGGCTTGGTCTATTGAAAGACAGCAATCTCTCTATCGCCCACCAATAGTGTAATCCGATCATCAATATGTCGTGTCACAAGCTCTAACGAGCTGTGGTGTGTATTTTCACGTCGCTTTTTGACGTGCAGATTGGATTATAAAAATGAAACCAAGCTTATTGGCGCTGTGTATCAGCGTTTGTGCTCTGGTTGCAACTCCGGTGATGGCGCAGTCTTCAACTACCACATCAGGTCAGTTGCTCTCACAGAGCGATCCTTTAACCCTGCTGATTGAACAGGCTCTGGCGAATGACGCCAGCCGCAAGCAGATTTTTGCCCAATCACAAGCCATGCGGGAAAGTGGCGTTGCAGCCTCTACCTTGATGGATCCCAAACTGAAAGTGGGCTTTGGTGGTTTACCTGTCGATAGCTTTAAGTTCGACGAAGACCCAATGACCAACATTTCTGTCGGCCTAATGCAGCAATTTGAACGTGGTTCTACTCTTGAATTGCAAAGTAGAAAGGCATCACAACAAGCAGATGGAATGGCTTTGCAAGTGGCAGCGCGAGAGCGCGAAGTGGCCAATGGCATCACCCAACTCTGGCTGGAGCTCGGCTATCAACAGCAAGCAGAGCGCGTTCTGCTTGAAAATCAGCGCTTAATGCGTGAGCTAGAAAGTTTCATTAGCACCAACTATTCGATTGGTAAGAGTGAAGCCCAGGACCTGATCAATGCACAGTTGCAAGTCAGCCAATTAGAAGAAAAGCTGCAAGCCAACCAGCAGATGCAACGCCGCATTCTGGCAAAAATGTCTGAATGGCTCGGCAGCGAATGGCTGTATCAACAACGCGATCTCAAAGCGAGTAACCAACTCAATTGGGATTCGTTAGAGCGTTTATTATCGGCGTCATCCACTACTCAGCATTTTTCAATGTTGGCCCAACATCCGATGGTGCAAATGGCCAACGCCAATATTGCGGTCAGCCAAACGCAAGTAGAGCTTGCCGAGCAATCTTACACCCCTCAATTTGGTGTCGAAGTAATGTATGCCTACCGCCAAGCCAACAATATGAAGGGGGAACCCGCCTCCGATCTGGTTAGCGCGTATCTCACGATGGATATCCCACTGTTTACCGGGAATCGTCAAGACCGAGCGCACGCTGCGGCCCAATATCAGGTGGGTGCGGCTCAGTCGCAAAAAGATCTCCTCCTGGCGCAGATGAACGCCAAAGTGAACGCGTTATTGGTGGATAGAAGCAATCTCGAACAGCGCCTTGAACGCTACCAAAATACCTTGCTTGAACAAGCCAAAGCGCGCACCAAAGCCGTTGAGCGGGGCTACCAAAACAGCACTGCACAATTTAACGACGTGATCGCCGCTACAAGAGATGAATTGGCAGTGGAGTTGGAGTCGCAGCGCCTTCTCACCGACCTTAATCAAGTGAACAGTAATCTTGCGATGTTGCTTGGCGGCTTCACCTATACCGTCACCCAACCCGAACTCGCTGATATTGACGCGAATCGTCGCTAATTTGCCAAGGAATGACAGAATGAAATCACTACAAATCGCAACGGTTACCCTACTGATTGGCGCTGTACTCGGTTTTACGGCTAACCAATATTTCAATGGTCATGATATGAGTGCCATGGCTGCTACCGACAACAAAGCAAGTCATGAGCCGCTGTATTGGGTTGCGCCAATGGACCCAAATTACAAACGCGATAAACCCGGCAAGTCACCTATGGGTATGGATCTCATTCCCGTCTATGCCGACGATCTCGCTGGGGCAAACGACAAGCCCAGAACGGTGAAGATCGACCCTTCAGTTGAAAACAACCTAGGGGTAAAAACGGCCGCAGTCGAACTGGCCAAGCTATCACCACGCATCGAAACCGTGGGTTACATAGCGTTTGACGAAAGCCAGCTGTGGCAGACCAACGTGCGTGTGTCTGGCTGGGTGGAAAAACTGTATATCAACGCCGTGGGTGAGCAGGTGAAAAAGGGCGATGTTCTCTTTACCCTCTACTCTCCTGAACTGGTCAAAGCGCAAGAAGAACTGCTCAATGCCAAACGCACTGGCCGTGATGGGCTGGTGAAAGGCGCGACAGAGCGATTACTTTCTTTGGGCGTCGACCGCGAGCAGATCAACCAAGTGATTCGACGTGGTAAAGCATCACAAACCATCGAGATCAAAGCGCTCGCTAATGGCGTTATCGCCAGTCTCAACATTCGCGAGGGTGGTTATTTATCACCCGCACAGGCGGTCATCAGCGCCGGCCCTCTCAATGAAGTGTGGGTAGATGCGGAAGTGTTCGAGCGACAAGCACACTGGTTAACTAATGGTAGCCAAGCGAGCATGACGTTGGATGCACTGCCCGGCAAAGCTTGGCAAGGTGAGGTCGACTACGTTTACCCAATTCTTGATCCGAAAACACGCACATTACGCATGCGTCTTAAGTTTGCCAACCCAAATGGTGAACTCAAACCAAACATGTTCGCCAACATTACCTTGCAGCCCGTCAGCGACTCCGAAGTGCTCACTGTACCAAAATCTTCGGTGATCCGCTCAGGTGGCATGACGCGCGTGGTTTTGGCGGAAGGTGAGGGCAAATACCGCTCAGCACGCATCGAAACCGGCCGAGAAGCCGATGACAAAGTGGAAGTGCTCCAAGGCTTAAACCAAGGGGATCGCATTGTCACCTCTGCGCACTTTATGCTTGATTCGGAATCGAGCCAAAGCGCTGACCTCTCTCGTATTAATGGTGTTGAAGCGCCAGCAGAAACCGCGTGGGCCAAAGGTGAAATCACCGATCTTATGGTCGAACACGGCATGTTAACCATTAACCACCAGCCTGTACCAGAGTGGAACTGGCCCGGCATGACGATGAATTTCAACGCCGCGCAAGGGGTGGATTTAACGGGTCTTACCAAAGGACAAGCCATCGAATTCGAAATGCAAAAAAACGACGACGGCCAATACCAAATCGTCGCTATCAAGGCAGACAACAGCGTCATGGCGTCTGAAGTTTGGCTCAGTGGGGATATCTCCATGTTGATGGCGGATTTTGGCATGGTCACGCTGAGTCACCTTCCCGTTACAGAGTGGAACTGGCAAGCAGGCGAAATCAACTTCTCTGTGGGTGACGAAATCAACTTGTCGGGCTTTGAGGAGGGACAAAAAGTGCGCTTTCTAGTCGCCAAAGAAGGCTCTGACTACCAGTTGAAACAGCTTGAAGCGATGGGAGGTCAATAATGATAGCAGCGATCATTCGTTGGTCTCTCAACAACCGTTTTCTGGTGTTGATAGCCACGCTATTTCTTACCCTCGGCGGGCTGTACAGCGTTAAAAACACGCCCGTCGATGCGCTTCCCGATCTCTCTGATGTGCAGGTGATCATCAAAACCAGTTACCCAGGTCAAGCGCCGCAGGTCGTGGAAGATCAAGTTACCTACCCACTCACCACCGCCATGTTAGCGGTGCCGGGTGCTGAAACAGTGCGCGGTTACTCGTTTTTTGGTGATTCCTACGTCTACATCATCTTCAACGATAAAACCGACATGTATTGGGCGCGCTCGCGCGTTTTGGAGTATTTAAGCCAAGTGGCGCCAAAACTGCCACCCAATGCCAAGCCGACACTCGGCCCCGATGCGACAGGTGTGGGCTGGATTTACAGCTACGTGCTGCAAGACAAAACAGGTAAGCATGATTTAGCTCAGCTACGAAGCCTACAGGACTGGTTCCTAAAGTATGAGCTGCAAACCGTCGAAGGGGTGTCGGAAGTCGCCACCGTTGGCGGCATGGTCAAACAATACCAAGTGCAGATCGATCCTGCGAAATTGCGTGCTTACAACTTAACGTTGCAGCAAATCAACATGGCGATTCAAAACGGCAACCAAGAAACGGGCGCCTCAGTAATTGAGGTGGCAGAAGCCGAGCATATGGTGCGCACCACAGGCTATCTCAGCAGCGTTGAGGATATTCAGTCCCTACCGCTTAAAGTGACCGATAAAGGCACACCACTGCTCCTCGGTGACATTGCTGATATCAATATTGGCCCACAAATGCGCCGCGGCATCTCTGAATTTAATGGTGAAGGGGAAGCCGTGGGTGGCGTGATCGTGATGCGTTTTGGCGAGAACGCCAGCCAAGTGATCGACAACGTCAAAGCGAAACTGGCAGACCTGCAACGCAGCCTACCAGAAGGCGTGGAAATCGTGTCGACCTACGATCGCTCGACCCTGATCAATGCGGCGGTTGAGAATCTTTGGAAAAAACTCGCCGAAGAGTTCATTGTGGTGGCAGTGGTCTGTGCGCTGTTTTTGTTCCACATTCGTTCATCCTTAGTCATCGCACTGAGCCTCCCTGTCGGTATTCTCTCCGCCTTTATTGTCATGCACTGGCAAGGAATTAACGCCAATATCATGTCTCTCGGTGGCATCGCCATTGCGATTGGGGCCATGGTGGATGGGGCGATCGTAATGATCGAAAACGTCCACAAGCACATTGAACGCACACCGCTTACGGATAAAAACCGCTGGCAAGTGATTGGTAAAGCGGCCGAAGAAGTCGGCGCACCGCTGTTCTTCTCACTGCTTATCATTACGTTAAGCTTTGTGCCCGTGTTCGCTCTTGAAGGTCAAGAAGGCAAAATGTTCTCGCCACTTGCCTTCACCAAAACCTACGCAATGGCGGCGGCAGCGGGTCTAGCGATTACACTTGTACCCGTGCTCATGGGGTACTTTATTCGTGGTAACGTACTGCCTGAACACAAAAACCCAGTCAACAAAGGGTTGGTTTCGCTCTATCGCCCACTACTGAGTTTAAGTCTGAAATACCCGAAATCGATGATTGTACTGGCGTTGGGACTGATGGCCTCGGCTTACTATCCAACCAGTAAATTAGGCAGTGAATTTATCCCGCCATTGGATGAAGGCGACTTGATGTACATGCCAACCACCTATCCGGGCATTTCCATCGGTAAAGCGCGTGAGCTCTTGCAACAAACCAACAAGCTGATCAAAACCGTACCGGAAGTGGAAACGGTGTGGGGAAAAATTGGCCGTGCCGATACCGCAACCGATCCCGCGCCACTGACGATGATCGAGGCGGTTATTCAGCTCAAACCGCGCGACCAATGGCGTGAAGGCGTAACGACAGAATCACTTCGCAAGGAGTTTGATAACCTTGTTCAGTTCCCGGGCTTAACCAACGCATGGGTGATGCCCATCAAAACCCGCATCGACATGCTTGCCACAGGCATCAAAACACCGATCGGAATTAAGATCGCCGGTCCTGATTTGAAAGTGATCGAGCAGATCGGCTCACAACTCGAACCGATCCTCAAAGGCGTGCAAGGCACCGCGTCTGTTTACGCTGAGCGTGTTGCGGGTGGACGTTATGTCACCATCGACATCAAACGTAAAGCGGCAGCACGTTACGGTTTGAGTATTAAAGATGTTCAACAAGTGATTTCCACCGCGGTTGGCGGCATGAACGTGGGAGAAACCATTGAAGGTCTGGAACGTTACCCCATCAATGTGCGTTATCCACAAGACTACCGTGATTCCGTGGTCAAACTGCAAAACCTACCACTGGTAACGCCCAACGGAGCACGCATTGCACTCGCCGACGTGGCAGACATTCGCTATGAAGATGGCCCTCCGATGATCAAAACCGAAAACGCACGTCCAAACGGCTGGGTGTTTGTCGATATTGATGGTCGCGATTTGGGTTCTTACGTACAAGAAGCGCAAAGCGTGGTGGCGGAGCAACTTGAACTTCCCGCAGGCTATTCACTCGCTTGGTCTGGTCAGTATGAATATATGGAACGCGCTAAAGAGCGGCTCAGTGTGGTGGTGCCAATTACGCTGGCCATCATCATGCTGCTGTTGTACTTCAGCTTCCGTCGCGTTGGCGAAGTACTGATTATCATGGCGACACTCCCTCTGGCGATGGTGGGCGGACTGTGGCTGATGCATTACCTCGGTTACAACTTCTCCATTGCGGTGGGGGTCGGCTTTATCGCACTGGCCGGAGTGGCGGTGGAAATCGGCGTCATCATGCTCGTCTACCTCAACCAAGCGTGGCATTACAAAAAGCTTCACGCTGAAGAAAACAAGCAGGCGCTTAAGCCACAAGATCTCACCGACGCGATCCGCGAAGGCGCTGGTTTACGTGTACGCCCTGTCATGATGACAGTGCTAACGGTGATCATTGGCCTTATCCCAATCATGTACGGTGAAGGCACGGGCTCTGAAGTGATGCAGCGTATCGCGGCCCCAATGATTGGTGGCATGGCTTCAGCACTTCTGCTAACGCTGTTGGTTCTCCCTGCCATCTTTAAGTTATGGAAGAGCGCCGAATTGACCAAAACCGAATAAAAAATCAGGGGCAGTGCTTGCTTACTGCCCCTTAGCAAAACAATCAACAACAGAAAACAAAAGAACACGACTTAAAAAGGAAACCACCATGAACAAGATGACAAAAACACTGATTGCAGCCGCACTGACTTTCTCTGCCACCGCAGTATTGGCCAACACCATGGATCACTCCAAAATGGACCATTCTAAGATGGATCATGGAAAAGTGGACCACAGCAAAATGGATCACTCATCGATGATGGGTATGGAAGGCATGTCTGACGTTGGCATGCCAGCAAAAGGGGCGAAGCCGGATAAAGTGGTGCACGTAATTTTGAGCGATGACATGAAGATCACCTTCAAAAAAGAAGTGACGATTGAGCCAAACGACGTGGTGCAGTTCGTTGTGATGAACACAGGCAAAATTGACCATGAGTTTTCGATTGGCTCCGCGGCTGAGCAGTTAAAACACCGCGAAATGATGAAACAAATGGGAAATCACACTCATGACAGTGGCAGCACCGTGACGGTTCAACCAGGCAAAGCCAAACAGCTGTTGTGGCATTTCCATGGCGATAACAAAGTCGAGTTTGCCTGTAACATCCCAGGCCACGCCGAAGCGGGTATGGTGAAAAGCATCGAGTTATAGGCGCATCGTTTTACTTTTAACCAATCGAGCGGCGGATATCTTCCTTAATGTGAACAATCTGCCGCTCGTTTTGCTCTGAATGACACATTTGTTGACATAGAGATTACAAATCTCCGTCTTGAGACACTACTATTGGCATGAACCCCATTCTAAGTGTTTAGATCATGACCTTGCTGCTGACTCACCGCTGGTTAAGCCTCTTACTGTGTAGCTTATGGGCAGTGCCCGCACTGGCCAATATTGACCTGCCTGAAACTCAGCGCTGGTCGATTTTTTATCGCGCAGCGCTTGAGCAGCAAAGCACGCCACTGGTGGCGAGCCAAACCCTCAATCAATACCCGTTTGCGCTACTCAGCAGTCACAGTCAATATCCTGATTTTACTCAATATACGTGGCAAGACATCGCAGATTTAGCCGCCACGGCCAAGCAGTGCCAGCCGCTAAACTCCTCTTCACCGTATTTGGCGAAAGCGGTCGAATTTGAGTTGGCGTTATGTCGCCAAACGCCGCTCGGCGCAGAGTGGTTTCAGCGTGTTGCGTGGCAACATCCGGCGGGAGGCAGCTACGCAGATCGCTATATTGAACACTTACCGGATTCAGAACAGGCAAGCTTTGCTTCGACGCATCCAACACGTTTTACTTTGGCGAGCCGCTATCATCCGTTGCATGCCTTGTGGCAACGACCGGGCGCTGCCGGAGTGGATGCACTGCTCAACGGTTTTCGCCTTTATCTTGCGCCAAATGATGAGCTGTGACTAAGCAGCGAAGCGGGCTGGCATGTGCTTTCGAGCGTGCAGTGGCGCGCACTCACCGCACCACTGCCATTCACACTTGAGCCTTATCAAGCGCAAAAGCCTTGCGATGAGCGTTACAGTAACCTCTGCTTTAATCAGCGTGTTAGCAATCATGCGTTGCTGTATAGCGGTTTGGTGATCGGCGTGTTGCTTGCGTTTGGCGCTGCGCTGCGTTCACTTTGGCTGCGCTATCAAGAAGGGCGCGAGCGGCGCTTTATTTTGCAACTGCTGACTCACGAACTGCGCACGCCCATCACCAGTTTAGGGTTTACCGTCGAATCACTACGCAGCCAATTTGATGAGTTATCCCCCAAGGCGCAAGAGAGCTTATGGCGATTAATGGCCGATCATCAGCGGCTAGCGCAGTTGAGCGAGACCAGTCGCCACTACTTAAGCCCAAGCCACGACAGCATGGCGCGCCATCCAGCGCAGTTGAGTGACTTCATCGAGCATTGTATCGAGGGCTTTGAGGTTGAGCTTCATCTCAAACACGACTCAATACTGGCACTACCTTATTACTGGCTTGGACTGTGCGTCACCAACTTACTCAGCAATGCCAAGCAGCATGGCGCGCCGCCCATTCGCCTTACGGTGAGTGTGGTTGCACAAACGCTGCGCATTGAAGTGGAAGATTGCGGTGAATTTCCCTCTTTCTACCAACGTCTGTGCAAACGACTTTCGAGGCATCAAGACACTCACTCTCGCCCAAACACAGATAACATGGGCGTTAGCTTACAGTTGGTGCGAAAACTCATCACCCAAATGGGCGGCAAACTTGTGATCCGTCGTCATCCAACCCGTTGTATTTTGGAGCTGCCGCTATGAAGCGTATTTTGCTGATTGAAGATGACACCTTACTCGGCCAAGGTCTGCGCGATTATCTGCATGATCATGGTTATGCATGCGAGTGGGTAACGCAGAGCCAACAGGTCGAAAAGCACTGGTTCAGTACCGATCTGGTGATTTTGGATCGGCAATTACACGATGGTGACAGCTTGAAACATCTGCCGCACTGGTTGATGCTCAAAGCCCTGCCGGTGATCGTACTGACCGCCAAAATTGAAGTGGAGCAACGGATTGAAGGGCTCAAAGCTGGCGCGAAAGATTATGTGCTCAAACCCTTTTCCCACCAAGAGTTGCTGGCACGTATCGAAGCGCAACTGCGCCCACTCGGCAGTAGCGTACTCAGCTACGCGGATATTGTGGTCGATGTGGCTAATCGATCTGTGCTGCATAACCAAACGCCGGTTGAGCTCAAACCGAAAGAGTTTCAACTGCTGTTGATGCTATTGCAAAATCCGGGGCGCGTTTATCACCGTGATGAGCTGCTCAATCTTATTTGGGGTTATCAATATTTCCCAACCACACGCACCGTGGATAACCACATTTTGCATTTGCGGCAAAAACTGCCACAACTGGATATCGAGACCCTGCGCGGCGTGGGTTATCGCCTCAAAGGAGCCTCCGTATGATCTGCGCCTCTTTTCGCAATCACGTTACGCAACTTGGTATGCTCAGCGCGTTAGTAGGCGGCGCCGCGATAGCGGAAACGCCGCCAAGCCCCACCCATGCTTGGTTTCGCACCACACCGCTGCAAAGCAGTTACCAGCTATTGGTTGAGGGGCATCCCACGCAAGCGTGGCACGAGCTCATCCACACACTTTCTACCACACCTGTAGCCGAGCCTTTTTGGCAACCAATTAAAGAGGCCATTCTCAGTCAAACCCAATGCGGACAAGCACTGCCAAGCACATCGACTAACGATCTTTCGATTGCGGTGACTTTTATTCATAAGTTCAATCAGACCTTCCAAGGCTACCAAGTGAGGCTGAGCGCCGAAAACCTCACCCAGCCGCTGGCGGTGCGTCTGGCTTCTGCGCAAGGTGCAACCTTGTTAGCAGCAGAGCTTGTGCCGGCCGATTACGCCGAAGTGGAAAGTCGCGATCTGCTTTCGCCGTATGCCGCAGGTGTCTATTGGCTCAAGCTGGGCGAGCAGCGCATGGCGCTGCTGATTTCGGCCCCTTCCAGCACACCGTGGATTGAACAATCCAGCGCGGCCGATCTCACTATCCGCTTCCCCGCCACGCCTTCAGGCTGCGCATCGTCACTGGCTCGTTGGCAATTTTTTGATCAAAATTTTACCCTGCTGCACTCACAAACCGTCAACCGTGATCAGCCTCCTGCCCCACCCTCAGCGCCTTCTCAAGCGCGCTGGCGTAGCCTCAGCGTTATCCAAAGTGAATACCAAGGCACCATTCGCGTGGAGCAAATGCAGCGCCTGACGATACCGATTGACTAAACCACCTTTCACTTTGTTCAGGCAAAAGAGGGAAAGACATACTGGTGACAAAACCTATCGATAGACAAGGTTAAATATCTGGGTTACTCGATAGGAGAATGATATGAAATTGACCTTTTTCACACTGGGGCTACTGCTGCTGGTGAGCGCACCGAGCTTTGCGTTGACCTTAGAACAGGGCGATCAGCACTGGCAGATTGACCCCGACACACTGGCCATCAGCCTCAAGCAAGACTCGCAAACTTTCGCCATCAACCAAGGCAGCCTACAGATTGACGGGCAGACACAACAGGCAACGCAAGTAACCCAAAGCGCCGAGCAAGCCTCATGGACACTCAAGCCAAGTGGCGTGCAAGTGTCTGCGCAGTTGCAACAAGGGTTGAACATCGATTTTCGCTGGCCAAGTGCTGTAGGGATTGAACGCCACGCTCCCAAAGCACTGCGCTGGTTTGATCTCAGTGAAGCATCGACCCAAACGCTGTTACTGCCGTTTGACGAAGGAATGCGAGTGCCGACCGATAACCCGACTTGGACACGTTATTTGATAGACAATCATTCGGGTGCCAATACCACGCAAGATCTCAAAATGCCGTTCTGGAGCGCGCAGCAGGGCGAACACTTCATCAGCTATCAACTGCTCAACGCCACCAATAACCAGCTGCACTTTAGTGAGCAGCAAAATAAGTTGGACTTACAAGCGGAGCACTGGTTTACCCCACTGAACCAAAGTGAGCCTTTTAGCGTGCGCATCACCGTGGGCGATGAGATGCTGGCCGGAGCCAAAGCCTATCGCGACTGGCGCGAAGCCGCGGGGCTGCGTGTTTCACTTGCGGAAAAACGCAAGGCAAATCCGCAGATCGAAAAAATGATTGGTGCAAGCCACGTCTATCTGTTCGGGCGTGATTTAATCGCAGTGCAAGATGTGGTGGATTGGTGGGGACTGCGCGATTGGTTTTGGCGCTCTGAGTTTACCCCTTCACCAGAATTACAAAAGGAACTGGCGAGCCTAAAAAAAGGCCAAGACTGGCTTAATCAGTATCAGAAAAAATTGCTGGTCGGAGAGATAAACCAAGCCTTGAAGCAAAAGTTCAGCGCCAATCAGGCGTCGATTCAAGCGCAGTACCAAGCCGCGCAGCAGAGCAAAGCGTGGCTGACTGAACACGCTGGCGTATACCTCAAACCGAGCGATCAATGGGGACAAGGGTTAGCGCAACCCATGATCAGCACCCTCAAGAATGCGGGATTAAGCAAACTCTGGCTAGGTCTCGATAACTGGATGCCAGCCTTTTATCAGCCGCAAGTGGTCGATAGCGCCAAACAAGCCGGCTATCTGATTGGCGTGTATGACTCATACAACACCGCGATTGAAAAAGGCATCAACGACAGTTGGCTGACCGCGCAGTTGCCGGATCGCATGCGTGAAAACTGCGCGATTGAAAAAGCCGATGGCACGTTGCAACTGGGCTTTCGCGGTAACGGCTTTTATCTCAATCCCGCCTGTGAACTCGATTACGTTAAACAGCGCGTGCAAGATATTCTCCATTTCGGGCGCTTTAACAGCCTGTTTCTCGATGTGGATGGCACCGCCATGGCGCGGGAAGATTACCGCTCGCGCAGCAACGAAACTGCGATGCTGGCCGCCTTTAACACCCGAATGCAGGATATTGCAAACACGCCGACGCTGATTTTGGGATCGGAAGATGGCAATGCCCTGACCACTCAAGGGCTGGTGTTTGCTCATGGTATGGAAACAGTCGGCTTTGGCTGGACAGACAAAGCGATGAAGAGTGACAAGCAGTCACCCTATTATTTGGGCAACTGGTATCCCGATGAAAAGCCGGATTTTTTCTTTAAATCAGCGCAAGTCAAAGAGCCTTATCGCAGCTTACTGTTTGCCCCTGAGTATAAAGTGCCGCTCTATCAAGCGGTGTTTCATGACGAGCTGATCAGTAGCCACCACTGGCACAGCGACAGTTTGAAGTTTTCCAATGTCAAAGCCGTGCGCGATTTGCGTTCCATGCTGTTTAACACTCCTGCAATGGTGCATTTAAGCCGCGATGAAACGCATAAAAACTCCGCGCGTATCGAGCAGCTTAAGCACTATCAACAAGGTTTTTTGCCCTTGCATGAGCAGTTGTGGGATAAAGCCTTGGTCGATTTTCGCTGGCTGGATAAGCAAGGCCAAGTGCAACAAACGCGCTTTAGTGATGGCTCGATTCTCAGTGCGAATTTTAGCGCGCTGCCGTTTAAACTCGCAGAAGGAGAAGTTATCGCGCCACACACTCTGATGGCCAAGCTCAGTGATGGGAAAGCACTAACTTGGGCACCAATGCCGTAAGTGTGTAATCAGTGCTTTGTATCCAAGGCAAAAAACAAAGCCGCCATTTACTCTGTGGTGTAAACGGCGGCTTTACTCATATTGACTGTTTGACCACAAATCTGCCCATAAGCATTTTCAATGCCTGTGCTTGCTGTGCTAAATCTTCGCTGGCTTGGGAAGTTTCTTGAGTGCTCAGCATCACCACTTCCCCTGCATCGCGAATGCCATTGAGATTGCTACTAATTTCTTCGGCAGATACCGCCTGCTCCTCACTTGCTGCTGCCACTTGGGTATTCGCTTCCGTCAACTCAGCAAGCGCATTTGAAATCACATCCAACTGCACTTTCGCTTCTTCGATAGACGCAAAACTGCTCTCGATCTTTTCATCACTGGAGTTGATCATCGCGACCGCCGTGCCAGCACGTGCAACTAACGTATTGATGAGATTACCGATTTCTTGTGTCGCGTGTTGGCTTCTCGAGGCAAGCGCGCGCACTTCATCGGCCACCACGGCAAAGCCTCGTCCTTGTTCGCCAGCACGAGCCGCTTCTATCGCCGCATTTAGCGCGAGCAAATTGGTCTGCTCAGCAATGCCTTCGACCACCATGACAAAGTTTTGGATCTGCTGAGTGCTAGTCTGCAGCTCTTCTATGATTTTCTGCGAACTTTGCGCGCTTTCCACTAACTGTTTAGATAGGGATTGAGTTCGGCTAATCACAACGCAAGTGTGTTTGGCATTTTCATCCGCTCTTGCTGTCGAGGTCGTTGCCTCTTCCGCACTGCTGGCAACCTCGGTAATGCTCGCAGCCATTTGATGCATCGCACTCGCCACTTGATCCATATTCTGCTGTTGTCGCTCAACAGAGCGACGGTTGCTATCCGCCACAGCGGTTAGTTGGGTAACCGTGGATGCAATCGTGTTAGCACGATCGATAACCTCTCCTACCATGGTTTCAAGTGCTTGAGCCATACTGTTCATGTGTGTTAGCAACTGACCGATTTCATCATTGGAATCCACCTGAGCTCGTTGGGTAAGATCGCCATGAGCGATTTTGTAAGCGAGATTTCTTGCATAGGCCACCGATTTAACGATCTGCTTGCTAAACAACAGACCCAATGTCGCGCCGAGTGCTAACGCAAACAAAGAAAGGAGCAACATACCACTAAGCGCTTCTTTTTCTCCCTGTTCGGCGATATGGATCGATTGAATCGTTGCCGCTTCAATTTTGCCCAACACCTCAACTAAATGATGATCCAGTTGCTCTGTATAGGCCTCTAACTCTGCGGCTAAGGTAACGAGTTCAGCCGCAGCAACGCCTTTGTGCAACTCTTCCAGCAGTTTATTCAGTTGACGCTCAAAACTTGCTTGTTCTTGCTGCAACGCTTGAAAATCTCGCTCTAAGTTTTGTAAATAACGTTGAACTTCTGGCATGACGTTTTGTTGTAAAGCGATGTTTAGCGCCTGGTTGGCTTTCTCTAGTTCTAGCCGCCCCTTGTCGACACCGAGTCGCAACTTGTTGAGATATTGCTGTTGTTCGTTCGCAGAGGACTCAAGCGGGATCTGAGAGAAACGCAGCAACTTTTCCAGCATGACTGCACTTTCAAGTTGGTGAACGGTTAAGTCAGTGACAACTTTAGTCAGAGGAATATTGTTGTTGGCGATACTGTCTATCTCTAAGGCGACTTTCTCCATTTTAGTGACCGCAAACGCAGAGACAACGATGATGAGGCTCAGTAGTGCGCCAACTAAGCTACTCATTTTTTGCGTTATCGTTAAATTGTTTAACCATTTCATATTCATTTGTCCTTGCGCAAAATAAACACGTTCGTCACAAATGCTGTTCCCTTGTTTCCAATCGTTAAACTCTTGCCAGACAACGCACGTCGTTTTTTGCAATTTGCACACGAGCTAGGGAGTGGAGTATCGCTTTATGACCATTTTCTCAGTTTAGACTAGTATTCAAACAGTCAATGCTAATAAAGCAGAATGTGGACTGAACTTTAGGCGAAGAAAAAGCCAGTCATTGAGACTGGCTGTCATTGAAAATGAGGTTCAGGAGACTGAGCTTTGTCGCAATTTACGCCGCTGCTTCTTACAAAGATACATCGCCTCATCTGCTTCAGAGAGCAACGCTTCAACCGAGTCTCCGCAGAGATGTTGCAACCGTGTAGCCGCTCCCCAACTGTACTCAATTGGCGGAATACCCGATTCGCCTTGAGAGTTAAGGCTCTCCTCCAAACGCTGAATGGTGCTAGCCACATCATAATGGCCGCCATGTTGGACCAGAGCACAGAATTCATCGCCGCCTAATCGACAAGCCACATCCTGAGAACAGCAAATCGACTCAGCCAAACTGTAAGAAAATTGCCGCAGCACCTCGTCGCCAACATCGTGACCGAACTGATCGTTGATCCGCTTAAAACCATCTAGATCAAAATAGATCAGCGTATAGCCGTCATGACTTAGGCTACTGACCGACAATATGCGCAGCGCTTCTTGATAGAAGCCGCGTCGATTCATCAAACCAGTGAGTTCGTCGACAATCGCTAATCCACTGCTCTTAAGCTCGGTCTCCAGAATACGCGCCAAATCACTGAGCGCTTGTACCTGTTCAGTCGAAAGTTGGTGCGGCTTTTTATCAATAACACACAGAGTGCCAAGACGGTGAATACCATCAATAGCGATAGGAAAACCAGCATAGGCACGTATAAAAGGCTCGTGTAAAACTAAGGGATTATCTTTAAAACGCTGGTCATCAAATACATCGCTGATAATCAGCGGCTCAGAACCTTGGATTGCGTGAGTGCAAAAAGAAGAGTCTCTGTCTGTTTGACACACATCCAAGCCAGCACGAGACTTAAACCACTGCCGATTACTGTCGACCAGACTTATCAAGGCAATATCACTACCAGCGATAAATTTAGCCAAACGAGTAAAACGCTCGAAACGCTCTTCTCGCTCTGTATCGAGAATTTTCAGCGAGTGCAGCAGCGCGACTCTTCGCTTCTCATACTTCACGTCCATCGACTGGAGATTCCGTTGCACAATTTCCTCTTTGCTCATAATTGCTCGTTAACCTTAAGTCTAGCCCAAATTCCGCCTCCGTCATCCTTGACAGAGCACTTACCTTTGCGCACAACGCCTCACTAGCCGAGCGACTCCACTTTGCACTCTTTGTCCAATTTTGCGGCCTCAACGAAATAGTCATCGTGACTGACGAGAATCAAAGCACCACGATAATCGCGCAGCGCAGAGGCTAAGACTGTTTTCGACTCGATATCTAAGTGGTTATCCAGTTCATCCAATAGCAGCAAAGGATCGCCGTCAACATGGCTAACCATCAGCATCGCTAGTTTCATTTTTTCCCCACCGCTCAGATGTCGTGCTTTGCGATGTACTGAGTCACCACGAAAGCCGATCCCAGCCAGCAGCAAACGAGCATCACCCTCACCTAAACTTGGACAAAAATCCACGAGGTTTTCCAGCACACTGCGTTCAAGCTCAAGCAAACGGTAATCTTGATCTAAATAAACCACCGATGTGTTGAGCTTGATTTGACCTTGATACTCTTGATGCAACCCCGCAATCGCTTTGAGTAAGCGACTTTTACCACAGCCATTGGCACCACTTAGGCGCAGGTGCTCAAATTGCCTAACTTGAAAGTCCAATAACTGATGATTTGCACCGCAAGAGCGATAACGCTCAACACTCAGCAGCTGCCGATTTTTGCTGCTCTCAACATCAGTCAGGTAGATTGCCGTTGGCGATTCACGCACTCGTTTTGCGGACAAACTCAACAACTGCTGCTGATTACGTTTCAGTTGATTTTGCCCATTGATGACAGCTGCAGAGCGACTTTTTTCCGCACTGTTTTTTTTGCCGTCCATCAATATCTTCGGCTGGCTACCTGTTCTTAGCGCTTTGCGCCCCTGAGCTGCGCGCTGTTGCGCTTTTTCACGGCTTTTTTGCAACTCTCGCGCAATCGATTTTTGCTCACTTTTCAGTTGGGCGACTTTTCTCTCTAGTGCTTGTTGCTGAAATTGCCACTGGCTATGGTACGCCGCATAGTTACCTTCAAACCAATGCAGCCCTTCTGAAGTCAAACGCGCGATACGATCCATCTCCATCAACAAGGCGCGATCATGACTGGCGACTAAAACTGGACGCTGTTCTTTTCGCAACTGAGTTATCAGCCACTCTCTGCTCAATGTGTCGAGATGATTGGTGGGCTCATCCAACACTAAGGCATCACTTGACGCCAGAAACAAGCGCTTGAGCTTTAAAAGAGTAAACTGCCCGCCGCTCAGTTCACGGCAGCTCGCATCAGGTGGCAGCGTGATTCTCAGCTCATCTAATATGCTTTGTATCGTTTCAACGATGTTCCACTGCTCACCAAGTTGGGTAAAGTGTTCAGTGTCCACACTCCCAGCCTCAATGGCGCGAAAAGCCGCAAGTGGATCTGCCATCCCTAAGTAGGTCGCGATCGTTGCATCACGTTCTTGCTCGTGAATATTTTGATCGAAATAGCCTATCGTTGCGCCAACATGGACATGGCCTGATGTCGCGGTGAGTTTGCCGATGAGTAGTTGTAGCAACACAGATTTTCCGCCGCCATTGCGCCCGACTAAACCACTCTTTCCGGCAGGAAAATGAAAATCCAGCGAATGGAATAACCATTCACCGCTATTTAATTGAAAGCTCAACTGATGAGCATGAATATTGGGCATGAGACCCCCTTACTATTAAACACAGTAAGAAGTCAGTCGGCTAAAATTACCCTCTGACTCGAGTGTTAATCCGCTCAAATAGCACGGAGCATCGAGTAAACAAGGTTAAGCTAATTTAGATTTTTAGATAAACGGAAACGCAACTACGCCAACTAACTCCAAGAGCCGAATGAATGAAATATCATCGGTATAAGAAAGTTAGATATCCATGTTGGCGTCATCTCCGAAAGAAAGGATGTCGGGAGGTTAACAATTGAACAATGGCGATGTCAAGCGTGCAGCAAAATAGGGCTAACAACCTGCAACAAAAAAACAATATTATCAATAACCAATAAATTTGTGATTCACCATTGATATTTAGAATAATTATAAAATAAAGCAATGAATCACATGATATTTTCCTCACCCTATCTATGCATCACAAATACAACTACAAGTGATCGTAATGTGTATAGATCTATCCTCAAAGCAAAGATACGTGGTTTATTAACTACCAATATCGCTTTTAATCGCTAAAACCGTCAGCCCGCAGATTTACGGGCTGACTGATTTTCTAACGCATCACAAACTTTTCGGCGTGGAAAACCTTATCAACATTCACTCGATATGGTTTGAGCGCTTTTTTCAATGCGCTTGAAAACGGCGCCGGGCCACAGAAATAGAACTCGAACTGACGCAAATCCCCACATTGCTGGGCAATGGTTTGCGCCGAGAGTAGTAGGCCATTGCTTGCGTCAATGCTCGTCAATGACACTCCGGCTTGTTGCGCTTTTTGCTTAAGCTCATCACACAAGCTTGGCTCCGCCTGCTGACAACAGAAAAACAGATGCGTCTGCGGATGGCTTTGTTGGCTGGCGAACCACTCTAGGCCCGCCATAAACGGCGCGATACCGACGCCCGCACCAATCCAGATCTGTGGTCTATCCGCAGTAAACGCAAACTTGCCGTACGGCCCTTCTATTTGCAAAACATCCCCCAGACTTAAGCGTTGATGTAACCCGGTAGTAAAGTCCCCCAGCTCTTTGATCAAAAACCTGAGCTGAGAAGAGTTCGGTGCGCTGGCGATGGTGAAAGGGTGCGGCTCTTCCCCGGCAAAACAGAGATAAGCAAATTGCCCGGCTTGGTGGCTTGGGCACTTAGCCTCGGCTTCCAAGGTGAGATCCAGTGTCTGACTTAACGCACAGTAGCGTAACGCTTTTACCGACGCAGAGTAACGCGCTCGGCGTCCGACCAATCCCGCAAGGCTGTACAAAGCGGCTAAAGAGCCAACCACAAGAAAACTGGTGGTTAACCAGTAGATAGGCTCTCCCCAATAGGCACGTTTTAGCAGCGCAAACGAATGAAAAGCCACTAGCAAGTAAACGACAGCCATTAGGCGGTGAGTGAGGCGAAAGGGTTTATACTTGACGGCAGACCAAAGCGAGAGCACAAGCAGAGCGAGTAACAGATAAAACCCCCATTCACCACTTTCCAGTGCCATTGGTTTGAGTTGTTTCAGCCACTGTGCCCAGCCCGTCAAGTTCGCATTCGGACCGGAGCCATTAAACCTGACAGGCTTCGACATCACCGCTAGTGAAATCAACCACTTGGGTAAATAATATGCCAACCAGTGGAACGCTCCAAGCAGCACAGCGGCGATGCCGAGCCATTTGTGAATGCGATATCCTTTATCCAGCCCTTGCGTCCAAGTCTCGATTATCGGCAAGCGCAGCGCTAGCACCATCGCGATCGACATCAGGATGAGAGACAGAATGCCAGAATACTGTATTAATCCCGATCGCCACTGGAAGAAGTTATCCGAGGTGAGTAATAATGGCTCCGCTTGAATCCACAGCAATGTGACAAGCGCAACCACGCTTAAAACGCCATATTTAACCTTATCCATAACCAATCCCACTTTTAAACTAAGGTTATTTTAGAGTAACCAACCTAATGTAAAGCAGCGTTTCATCTTGGTAAATTTGGGTAAAGAAAAGGCCACTGTTTAGCAGTGGCCTTGTTTTCGCTTGAATCCAGCAAATTGGCGATTAACGCGCGCGATTTTTGACAAACTTCTTCACTTTCTTCATCGCCATTTGCTGTTTGAGTGGCGACAAATAATCGATAAACAGATTGCCAGACAGGTGATCAATTTCATGCTGCATCACAATGGCAAGAAAGTCACTGCTTTCGATTCTCAGCGGTTTACCATCACGATCCAACGCTTCGACCACCACAGAAGTGTAGCGCTCAACGTCGGCGTAGTATTCTGGCACCGACAAACACCCTTCCTGTCCCATGGCTTTGTTATCACCACTGACAACAACCGGGTTAATCAGAACCAAAGGCTCATCACGCTTTTCCGATAAATCGATCACCACAATCGCCTCTTCTCGGCCCACTTGAGGTGCTGCCAAACCAACACCGTTGTCGGTTGCGTAGAGGGTATCCAATAGATCGTCGATCAGTGTTTGCACAGCAGCAATATCGGTTACAGGTTTGGACTCCACGCGAAGTCGCGGATCAGGTGCGGTCAGAATATCTAAAACAGCCATGAGTTCCTTAAATCATCGATTGAATAAAAATAACGCGGCGTAAGATAGTGTTTTCTTACCCAGTTGTAAATCTCTCAAAAGACAAAAGATAGCTTGGTAGTTTAATGAGAATTGGTCTCATTGTTACACAAACCCTTACAATTACTCGCTAGTACATAATCTCTTGTGATGACTAATATTTAATCAACCAAGGAGCTGGCGATGAAAAAATTTAAGAATATCTTATTTGCAACTCAAGGCTTACCAGGAGACAGTGACGCCTTAGAGCAAGCGATTCAACTTGCTGACAACAACCATGGTCAACTTGCTGGTTTGATTGCATTTCCAGCATTTCCTGCCGATTTACAACGCTATCAAGAACCCTATGAGCAGTCCTTTTTAAGTAGCTTGATGGAAGCGATAGACACATGTCGCTCACAGCACCACATCGATAAAGATGAGGTCCCTTTTCCTTTAATGGTTGAGCACAGTGAGCAACCCGCGGTCGCTATTATTAAGTCGGCACTCAACCATCATATCGATCTGCTGATCAAAGAAGCGGAACCTATGACTCATAGTCAGCAAGGTTTTAAAGCTTTGGATATGACACTGCTGAGAAAATGTCCTTGCCCGGTTTGGTTACATCGCCCGTTAGCCAAGCCAAAAGCCAATCGGCGTGTTGCGGTTGCTATCGACCCGGTCACCACGACCGAGCCGCAAAAGGCGCTTGCATTGCGTTTACTCGAATTATCACGTTCAATTGCCAATACGTGTGACAGTCGCCTGCATATTGTGTCCTGCTGGGAATACTATTTAGAAAACTATCTGCATGATCATGTCTGGATCCAAGTGGATCAACAGCAGATGGAACAAGAAATCGCACAAGCTAAAATCAGCCATGAACAAGCTTTACGCCAACTGATTGATGAATCAGGCATTACAGGCGAGTTGGTGATACACCATCTGCACGGTAAACCCGATGAGCTGATCCCTAAATGGGTCACGACAGAGAATATCGATATTCTGGTGATGGGGACTCTCGCTAGAACAGGTATTGCAGGCTTTGTGATTGGCAATACGGCAGAAAATATCGTTCAGTCGATTGAGTGCTCTTTAGTCGCCCTTAAGCCAGAGGGATTCGTCTCACCGATCAAAGTCGAGTAACTAATACCACGTTTGGTCAACCTACTTTTGTCTGTTGGTTAGACCGTTGTGATCCTTAGTCTAAGGAGGATGTGATGAAAAAGTTCTGCCCACACTGCCACTGTGAGATGTTGGAGCGTGCTAACCTCTATATCTGCCCAAGAAATGCGATTGGTGATTGTGTTTACGACGCCATGCTTATAGATGAGCCGCCACGTGCCGCCCAACCTTTCGGCTCAGCGCGCAGCCATTTTGATCAACGAGCAACCTCATTTGATTCACAATCAAAGTAGATCATGCGTCACGCTTCCAGCAACGAGTTCGACGCTATCTAGAATGAGCCTATACTTTTCAACTTAGTAGAGACTGGTAACCGCTCAGGACGTCGCAACAAAGACGCACTGAGCGGCGTAAATATGACATCGAAGAGGCTGCCATCTTGAAGAGAGGACTCGATAAGCATACATCCCTCACCCCAAATACAGTGTCGGCGAGATTACTTCCTTTCGCCGTTTTACCCATTCTTCTATTTGGGTGGGTGTTTTATTGGCATCAAACCGGCGGTAACGCTTGGCAAGTCACTTGGGTTCCTGGGCTGGATCTGAATCTCAGTTTCCGACTTGACGGGCTCTCTTTTCTTTTTGCCTCGCTGATCACAGGCATCGGTGCCTTGATTCAAATCTATGCCCTCGCTTATATGAAAGAGAAAGCAGCGCGCTTCTCATTTCATCTCTACCTCACTCTCTTCATGCTCGCCATGCTTGGCGTGGTGGTAAGCGACAATATTTTACTGCTGTTCATCTTCTGGGAACTGACCACCATCACTTCCTATCTGCTGATTGGTTTTAATCATGACAAACCGGTCTCACGCAAAAATGCTCTACAGTCACTTTTAGTCACGGGGGCCGGAGGACTCGCGCTTTTAGCCGGACTGATTTTACTTGGCTTGATAGCCAATAGTTATCAAATCAGCGTCATCATTGAGCACGCGGATCACATCGCGCAAGATCCGTGGTTTATGCCTTCGCTGATTTTAGTCTTACTCGGTGCATTCACTAAATCTGCGCAATTTCCATTCCATTTCTGGCTACCCAATGCCATGGCAGCACCGACACCGGTGAGCGCTTACTTGCATTCCGCAACCATGGTTAAGGCGGGAATCTATCTTTTGGCCCGCTTATCGCCGATTTATGCCAATAGTGATTTTTGGTTCTACTGCTTAACCATTGTGGGCGCGGTAACGGCACTTTGGTGCGCGCTACTGGCGTTCAAACAAACCGATCTAAAACTGATGTTGGCCTATAGCACCAATGTTGCATTAGGCAAATTGACCCTGCTGCTGGGATTGGGTACCGAGGTCACGCTGACCGCTGCTGTGTTGTTTATTTTCGCCCACTCATTTTACAAAGCCGCACTCTTTATGGTGGTCGGCAATATTGATAAAGCGACGGGCACTCGAGAGCGAGACAAGCTCGGCAACTTAAAATCCGTCTTGCTGCTGAGCCTTATTGCTGCGGTTATTGCCGCTTTATCCAAATCCGGTGTTGCGCCTATGCTCGGATTTTTGAGCAAGGAGTACATGTACAAATCCAGTATGGAATCTGGCATTACGTGGATTTCGCTGGTCTTATTACTGATTAATGCGCTGATGGTGGCGTTAGCCATCGCACTACTTTACAAACCCTTTTTTGGCCAAGCGACCAAGGAGAGTGAAAGCCACCCACCCAAAGCGATCGAGCAGAAAAAATCCCTTTGGCTACCTGCGATGGGATTGGCTATAGCCAGTTTTCTACTGCCTGTTTTTGCCCTTGATTGGATTAACCAGCATTTAGTCATACCAGCAGTCATGGCGATGGATCCAAACAGCGTTCCACAAGCCGCAAAATTATGGCAAGGCTTCAATATCCCGCTGGCTTTGAGTGGTATCACGCTTGTGTTAGGGGGCGTGCTGTATCTGAACTACGCAACCCTAGTTACATGGCTCACGCGCCTGGTGAAGCCGCTGCCCAAAGCTGAGCAAATGTTTGATGCCGTGCTGGCTTATTTAGCGACATTGGCAAGCTGGCAAACGCAAATGCTGCAACAAAAACGCTCAAGCGGTTATATGCTGCTATTTTTTGCCGTTTTAGCCTTAATGCTGCTCTATCAGCCGCTACCTTTACCAGCCACTTTCAGCGCCTCGCTGTTTGATGTTCATTTTTATGAAGTCGCAATTGCGCTCGCACTCATCGCTTCTGCGCTGTTGTGTGTGCTGAGCACGTCACGTTTGCTGTCGGTATTAGCGCTCGGCATGGCTGGATTTATGACGACGCTGGTCTTTATGATTTACAGCGCTCCTGATGTTGCCAAAACCCTTTTGCTGGTCGAAACGCTGATGGTGGTGTTTGTAGTGCTTTTGATGCGCCATATGCCCTACTTGTCGACGGTCGCTCGCCATTCTGTACCGCGTCGCACATTGAATGCGGTGATAGCCAGTGTGATTGGTGCATCCGTAACCTTAATCCTGCTCAATATCACGGCGCATCCTATCGATACCACTTTGTCTGACTATTTTGCGCAGCAGAGCGTTCCCGGCGGTCATGGCCGCAATATCGTCAATGTCATTTTGGTCGATTTTCGTGCCTTTGATACCTTGGGAGAAGTCATTGTGGTCGTCATGGCGAGCCTTGTCGCGATTAGCCTCTTACCCAAACAAACCGAGCAACCACAGAAGATTCATTCTCTAATCTTTGCCACTACCGCACATATTGTGACCGCCTTGATGCTGATGTTCTCCCTCTATCTGCTGCTGCGAGGACACAATGCTCCCGGCGGGGGCTTTATCGGCGCATTGATCGCGGTGATTGGCTTTTCGCTGCTCCTTTTCGCCGAATCGCCCCAATACGTGAGAGATCGTCTCCACTTCTCGCCACTCAATATTGCTCTGTTTGGCATCCTGCTCAGTTTTATGGCAGGAGCCATGAGTGTCGCGGTCGGTTTACCTTTCCTAACTGGATTATGGTGGAAAGAAATTTTACCGCTTGGCACCCCACTGCTCTTTGATGTCGGCATCTATCTGGCGATCATCGGCGGTGTCATGAGCATGTTGCTGCGCGTTAAGGAGGAACTCGACTAATGGAAGGATTATGGAGCATTGTTGTCGGTGTTTTTGTCGCCGCCGGTATCTACTTAATGCTAGAGCGACACTTACTGCGCTTATTGTTTGGCCTGATCCTCCTCAGTAGTGCAGTGAACTTGGCCATTTTTACCGCAGGACGCTTAACCCCCGCCTCACCACCATTAATTGAGGTAGGAGCCTTGTTACCAGCGGAAGGTGCGGCGAACCCGCTGCCACAAGCGCTGATTTTAACCGCCATTGTGATCGGTTTTGGCTTACTGGTTTTTGCTTTGATGCTGTTTTACCGAGCTTATTTTGAGACTCGCAGCGCGGACGTCGATGAGATGCGTCGCTCAGAGGAGGAAGAATGACCGCGATTGGGTTGACCTTACCCGTTGTGATCTCACTGCTCACCGCAGTTGCGATCTTTTTAGCGGGGCGTAATCGTTGGCTAACCAACGGTTTGAGTGTGATCTGCAGTGTCATCAATCTCTTTACTGGCGCTCTACTCACGATCACCATTTACACCCATGGCCCAGCATCTATTGCCTTTGGGCAATGGCCAGCCCCCTTTGGCATCGTTTTTGTCGCTGATTTATTGAGCGTCGCTATGGTCATGGTGACGGCCATTATTGGTTTGGTTAGCGTTATCTATGCGATTGCCGATTTAAGCGCCAAACCCTCATACGCACGCTACCACGCGCTGTTGCATGTTCTACTGGCTGGTGTGTATGGCGCTTTCTTAACGGGGGATATTTTCAACCTTTATGTCTGGTTTGAAGTCATGCTGATCGCTTCTTTCGGCTTGATGGTGTTGGATGCAAACCAGCAGCAAATCGATGGCGCCATCAAATATGTGCTGCTCAATCTTATCTCTACCTTGGTGTTTTTACTTTCGATAGGACTGCTTTATGGTGCCACAGGAACCTTAAACCTCGCAGATTTGCATGACAAAGCTCAATCCCTCGCTCCTGAGATGAAAACCATGCTCGCTGGGTTGCTATTGTTCGCGTTTGCTATCAAAGCAGCGCTGTTTCCTCTGTTTGCTTGGCTACCGGCGTCTTATCACACCTTGCCGAGCGCCATTGTTGCCCTGTTTGCCGCTTTACTCACCAAAGTCGGTGTCTACGCTTTGCTGCGGGTCTTCACTCTGGTGTTTCCGCTCGATGGCAGTGGTTGGCAACCGGTTCTACTGGGGATTGCGGCGCTGACCATGCTCACTGGCGTACTCGGTGCAGCAAGCCAATATGACATTAAAAAATTCTTTCTTTTCATATTATTAGCCAAATTGGCTACATGATTATGGGGCTGGCCATTTACACCCCTTTAGCTATCACAGGGGCGATTTTTTATGTCATTCACCATATCTTAGTAAAGGGGAACCTCTTTCTGATTGGTGGCCTGATTGGCAGAAAGTACGGCACTACACAATTGACGCAGCTCGGCGGAGTCTATCGCGCCATGCCTTGGCTTACCTTTGGCTTCTTGCTCGCCGCATTCTCTTTGGCGGGCTTCCCTCTTCTGTCGGGGTTTTGGGGTAAGTTTCTAGTCATCAAAGCGAGTTTGGCTGCTGAGCTGTATTGGCTTGCCGCAATTGCGCTATTGGTTGGCCTGCTAACGATTTTCTCGATGAGCAAAATTTGGAATGAAGTGTTTTGGAAAGATGCTCCTGCCGCTCTACCGCAGGAGACGTTAGCCCGCTCAACACTCGGTCTTTATGCACTGCCGATCCTCGTGCTCACTCTGTTTAGCCTAGTGATTGGTTTGGCTGCGCAGCCGTTTTACCAATTTGCAACCTTAGCGGCAGAACAATTATTAACGCCAACCGCTTATATCCATGCTGTTTTGGGAGGCTCAAAATGATTTATCTCTTCCTCAACCTCTTTCTTGCCACAGCGTGGATGCTGCTCAATGGTGACTACTCCAGCTTGCAATTCTTATTGGGATTCGTGGTGGGGTTTTGGGCATTGCGCCTCAGCCAGCCATTTGGCTTAAAAACCACTTACTTTCGCCGTTTTAGAGCCATCACCACTTTAATTCTCTATTTCATCTACGAGATGATCGTCTCTGTCGCACGAGTCGCATGGGATGTCGTGACGCCAAAGCATTTGAGCGATCCTGATATTGTTTACGTGCCATTAGATGCCCGCAGCGATCTTGAGATTACCCTTTTGGCCAACATGGTTTCGCTCACTCCCGGCACTTTAAGTCTCGATGTTAGCGAAGATAGACAATATTTGATCGTTCACGCGATGTTTGCACCAGAGCACCAAGCGGTGATCAACGACATCAAAAATGGTCTTGAAAAACGGATACTGGAGGTCACTCGTGGATAATTCATTACCGCTGGCGATTCACTTCGCCTATCTGGGACTTTTGCTTAGCTTGGCAATGGCGTTTATCCGCTTAGTGTTAGGCCCATCGCTCGCCGATCGCGTGGTGGCTCTCGATTTAATTTCCTTTATCACCATAGGCTTTATTGTCGTTTATAGCTTAGACGGTGGTCAGCAAACGCTATTGGATATTGCCTTAACCCTAGGCTTAGTGGCTTTCCTTGGCACCATAGCATTTGCACGATTTATCGCTAAACGAAAAGGAGAACTTTAATGTCGATGTTAGCGGCCCTCTTACTGGTTCTCGGCACCTTATTCACGCTATTTGCGAGCCTAGGGATTTTGCGCATGCCCGATCTCTATACTCGCATGCACGCCGCCACCAAAGCCGGTACCGCAGGCTTGTCTTTATTGCTCCTTGCTGTCGCACTCTGTATGCCTGAGATTGACGTAATATCACGACTGGTTGGCATCATGCTGTTTATTTTTCTGACCGCTCCCGTTGCGGCTCATTTACTGGGTAAAGTCACACAACAAGCCGACTATGCTTTCTGGCGTAATCGTGATTCCTCGCAAGATTAACAAAGCCTGTGCGCTATGTTTCTCTTCACAGCGTTAAAAGGTGGTGAGCACTGCATCCGTTTCTTCATCTATTTCGTCCTTACGTATAGAATAGCCGAGCCGAATCGGCTCCATTGACCGAGCCGCGATTTGGATATCTTTCTAGTTTAAGCAAACAAGCCACCAACCCAATCTTCCTGTTCCATTCGTTGGTGGATTTTATTGAACGCTACTTGGACACTCATCATGAGTTTATTTGAGAACTTCTCAATCATCATTGCGCTGATACTCACCAGCTGCTTCTTTTCTATGTCTGAAATCGCCTTGGCTGCGGCGAGAAAAATTCGCCTCCGTCAACTTGCTGAAGAGGGAGACGAACGTGCCACTCTCGTGCTGGCTTTACAAAGCAATCCCGGCAACTTCTTCACCGTGGTACAAATTGGCCTAAATGCGGTCGCCATTATGGGCGGTATTGTCGGTGAATCGGCCTTTACTCCGCATATCAAAACACTCTTGGAAAGCTGGCTGCCTGCCACTTGGGTTAACCAGTTAAGCTTTTTCTGCTCTTTTATTTTGGTCACTAGCCTATTCATTCTATTTGCGGATTTGATGCCGAAACGTATCGCCATGGTAATGCCGGAAAAAATTGCCATGACATTGGTTCGACCGATGCTGATCTGCATTTCACTGCTAAAACCTTTTGTATGGATCTTCAACGGCTTGGCCAACACCATTTTCCGCCTCTTTAGCGTGCCTGCTGAGCGCAACGACGATATTACCTCGGACGATATCTACGCAGTGATGGATGCGGGAGCCGAAGCGGGCGTGCTCGATCGCGGCGAGCAGAAGATGATGGAGAGCGTGTTTGAGATGCAATCGGTCCCGGTGACGTCGGCGATGACGCCTCGTGAAAGCCTGACCTATCTGTCGATGAAAGATGATGAAGAGGTGTTGAAGAAGAAGATTTCCGAAGACCCGCACCATAAGTTTTTGGTCTGCGATGATCAGTTGGACGCGATCAAAGGTTACATCGATTCGAAGGAGCTACTAACGCGCCTGATTAACGGCCAGCCACTTAACCTAAAAGAGGGCAGTATGGTGCAAACCTGTCCAATCATCCCGGATACGCTGAGCCTTTCTGAAGCACTGGAGTACTTTAAAAACAGCCGCGTCGATTTTGCGGTGATCATGAATGAGTACGCGTTGGTGCTGGGGATCGTCACGTTTAACGATTTGCAAAGCGCCGTAATGGGCACTTGGGTATTGGCCGAGGGGGAAGAGCAAATCGTCGCCCGCGACCACAACTCTTGGCTAGTGGATGGTGTCACCCCCATCACCGACGTGATGCGCGCGCTCAACATTGATGAATTTCCTCACCCGCAAAACTACGAAACCATCGCCGGTTTTATGATGTATATGCTGCGCAAGATCCCGCGCCGCACCGACTCCATCATCTACTCAGGGTACAAATTTGAAGTGGTCGATATCGACAACTACAAAGTCGACCAACTATTGGTCACTCGGATTGAAGTGAGCTGATCGCGCCGGATAGAAAAATCCCTTTGCACTGGCAAAGGGATTTTTGTTTGGTCTTGCTGTTTTAGCGTTTAGCGCGGTGCTTTTTTCACTCTTAACTTAGAATAGATTGCTCAGCCAACGCTTAAACCAATCTACTACACGTTTAAACACGCTACCTTCGTCCACCGATTCCAATGCCACCAAGTCCACTTGCTTGACCACCTTATCATCAATTTTATACCGCACCTGACCAACCACCTGCTGCTTTTTCACTGGCGCGGTTATATCGCTGGTGTACACCAGCTCCGCTTGCAAACTTTTGCTCTTACCTTTGCTTAACGTTAAATAAACGGGTTCGGCGATACCGACTTTGAGCTCATTTTGGCTACCCATCCAGATCCTTGGCGTGGCTAATACTTGGTTTGCATCGGTAGGAGAAATCGTATCGAAAAAGCGAAAGCCATAACTGATCAATTGCTTGCTCTCAATTTCTCGACTACTGGTGCTGTTTGAGCCCATCACCACCGAGATGAGGCGCATGTTACCGCTGGTCGCGGACGTGGCGAGACTATACCCCGCACCACTAGTAAAGCCCGTTTTCATTCCGTCCACATTGAGGCTGCGATCGAGCAGCAAGCCATTACGGTTGTGCTGGGTGATACCGTTGTAGGTAAACGAAGTCTCACTGTAAAACGGGTAGACGGCGGGCAAATCACGAATAATCGCTTGGCCCAACTTGGCAATATCACGTGGAGTTGAATAAAGCCCATCGCTGTCGAGCCCATGCGGATTGGTAAACGCACTGTTTTGCAGGTCGAGTTTCTCCGCCCAAGCGTTCATTAAGCTGACAAACCCCGCCTCGCTGCCGGCAACATGCTCTGCAATCGCCACACTGGCGTCATTTCCAGACTGAACAATAAGCCCGCGATACAGATCGCTCATGCTGACTGAAGTACCGACTTCAATGAACATTTTTGAAGAGTCGGGAAAGTTTTTTGCCCAAGCATTGCGACTCACCACCACTTGATCGTCAAAATGAATGTTACCGCGATTCATCTCCTGCCCCGCCACATATGCGGTCATCAACTTGGTCAAGCTGGCAGGGTTCATCTTCACGTCGGCATTTTTGGCGACGAGCACTTCGCCGGAGTGGTAATCCATCAACACATAGCCTTTGGCGCTCAGTTGCGGTGGATCAGGCACAAACATAGGGGAAGCGATAGACGCCACGCTGCACAAACTGGCAAGCAGCGTCGCACTAAAGGTCACAAGAAGTTTTCTATTCATAGCCATCATCTGTAGTCAAAACTTACTTGAGTATATTCAAGCGCACTTTAGTTACAGCGTCTATGTTACTAATCGTTACCTTTCTTCGAACAATGTCGCAATCTTTTATGAAAACCAATAATTTAGCGGCAATCGTGGCGCTAAATTATTGATAACAAAAATGGTTAATTGAATGAGATGGGGACGTTAGAGCAACTCTTTGGCAATCAAGCGTAGCAAGAAGGTCTCTCGCTCGATGCTTAACCCCTTTTTCGAACTTAGCGCCATGGTGTGCTCATTATGCACAATCGCCTGATGAATATTGATCCACATAGGTCGCATACCGTTGTTGATTTCATACTGTTCAAAGCGCGTCTCACCGAGTTCTCGGTCGATGTTGCAGGTATAACAATACGAGTGCATGTGCATCACATTCGCCTCTCCTTTATACCAAGGGCGAAACTCTTCATAGATACCAAACGGTTTGATGTGATGAATATTCATCGCCCCCGTCTCTTCTTGCAGCTCGCGGATCATCCCAGCAATCACATCCTCCCCTTGGTCCAAACCGCCACCGGGAATGGTGTAGTCATGATAACGCTCGGTGTAAAGCAATAGAATATCCTCACCATCAAGGCAAATCGCCCGGGCGGCGTTGCGTTTGACAATGATTTTATCGTCGAGATGATCAATATCCGGATGAACGGCGGTTTGTAGATGTCTCATGGTGTCACAGCTCTGGGTAAACAGTGGCAGGGATACTAGCAAAAATCGCTCTGTAATCAACCTTGATCACAGAGCAAAAAGAAGGAACCGCACTAAGCTAATCGCGATGGGGACCAACCGTTTTGCTCACGGCCTGCGCTCTTGGCGACACCGTAAGCATTTGTTGCTGCTAATATTTGTAGCTAAGGTGCAGCTTGATTTCTCGTCCGAGCGCTGGCACCCCGTTCATCAAATAGGGTTCGTAGTAGCGATCCGTAAGATTCTTCACTACAACTCCGGTGCGCAGCCCCGGTACTTGTTTGACGTCCCAGTTAAGATAAGCGTCTTGCAGCGTGTATTGATCGCTCGGCAGATTTGACAGCATATTGCCCGGTTCGGTTTTGTTTTGAACATCGTACCAACGTACCTTCCAGCCGGTGCGTAACCCTTCCATCCACTCATAACCAAGACCGAGGTTGATGTTAAGCGGTGGTACGTTTGGGAGATCCTCATCGGCTCCCGTCGAATCTTTCAAGCTGCCTTTGTTTTTGCCGCGAGCATAACTGGCGGAGAAATCGGAATAGAAATCGTGCCAACGAAGTTGCGAAATCAGCTCAAAACCATAAATTTTGTAACCATCGAGATTGGTATTCCAACTTTGCAGCGCTTTACTCTCTTTCGCTAAGTTGTCTCCCTGTCGGTTGCCAACATTGTTGCTGATGTCGTTGAAAAAAATCGTCAGCTCTGTGGCCAGTGCACTGTTGTCGCCAAATAAATCCTCATCAATCTGAATGACACTGCCCTGATAAGCATGCACGCGCGACACGTCTAAATCTTGCGCTGAGGCGGGAGCGCTGGCCTTGGCAAACTGCACCGAATAGAGATCGTCAATCGTAGGCGCTTTAAGTGCGTACGCGTAAGAGAAATTGAGCAGCGTACTTGGGCTCGCCTGGTAGTTGATGTCTAAACGTGGACTAAAGCCCTTATGTGTGGTTTTGCTATAATTATGCCCTGCATCAGGGTCATTGTAATCGGGCGCCGCGTTGCCTTTCCCTTGGCTTTCGATGTACTCGTAGCGCAGTGACGGAATAATCTGCAGCGCATCACTCAGGCGATAGTGATCCGCCACATACACGGCATAAATCGATTGCTCGCCCGACGGTTCAAAATAGGGCGTATACCAACCGTAGTTCTTCTCCGCTTTGCTTTTGTACGACTCGTTGTACACCAGCGACTGACGATCGGTTTTTTCGTATTGCAGCCCCATCACCAGATCGTGGTCACGAAAACTCGCGCGGTTGGACAAATCGACGTAGTCACGTTGGTAACTGAGCCATGATTCGTGCCCGTAATTGCCAACCGACACAAACATTTTTTCAAAAGCGATATCCGGGCGAACCCAGTGCCGTTCGTTTTTGGAACGCGCCGCAGTCAAGGTAAGATCGAGGTACGGACTGGAGGGCATGTAGCGATAAGACAAGGTGGTGGTGTTGTCTTGATAAGTGTTGTATGCCGTATTGGCGTACTGCGCCGCTTCAAGCGAACCATATTTTTTGATGTTGTAGTCGGAGATATCCGGCATTTTTCCACGGCGGTTCGCCCAAGGCTTGCGTCCTTCATCACGATAACGTGTGGTGATCACGTTCAACTGGTGATGATTGCTTAGATAACCGACTTTCAACAGCAAGTTATCTTGCACAAACGCCGAGTAATCGACTGTTTCGCCGCCGCCGACTTGCACATCTTGCGAATCTTTGAGTGAACCATTGGCTAAGAAGTAAAACCCTGTGTCACTGCGCCCGTAAAAGCTTAAGGTTTGGCTACTCTCATTACCATTGGTGTTGTAACCGGTGGAAACGCGCGCGCCCAAGTTTTGCCCAACCTCTAGAAGATCATCAACCGTTTTGGTTTTGATGCGGATCACGCCGCCAAATTTGCCGTTCAACGCTTGGTAATCATGTGCCCCTTTGATGACTTCGGTTTCTCCGATCAAGAATGGGTCAAAGAAAAAGGTGCCATAGCGATACTGCTGAAAACCGATCGGTGCGCCGTCAACGTAAACAGCGATGTCACTTGGATCGCTAAAACCGCGAATGTTGATCCGTTCGCCACCAGAACGCGCTCCACCATCCAGCGTCGCACCGGGTACCGAGCCAACTAGCTCAGCAAAGTTTGCGTACTGCTGCTCTTCAATCTGATCAGAATCGACGATGGTTTCTGCCGGCTTGGCGACGGTGATGGGTTTGGCGTAACGCACCCCAAGTACTTCCACTGATTCATCAGTTTGTTCACTGGCATGCAGAACGAGACTGTGGAATACCGCTAAAGAGATTAGGCTTACTTTACAAGAAATTGGAAAATGAGGTTTCATAGCAACCGCTTATCGTTATTATCGAAGCGACTGATTATATGAATCTTACCTTATTTTACAAATAGAATTGATATTTATTATCATTTAAATTAAAGACAAGTATATCTGTTTAACTTGAAAAGGAGAGGGACCGAGAATAGTCACCGACTTTGGCTTTGACCACCAAAACGCGGTTGGAGTTCTCGATTCCTAGTGTTCTTGCTCTATCCGTCTCGATTGATCTGAGCGATCAACTCCGCTTGGACACGCTCGGCGTCTTCCACTTTAATTTGGCAGGTTCCCGCAGCGTGGTGGCCACCTCCGCCATAGTTGAGCATCAATGCGCCAATGTTGGTTTTCGAGCTGCGATCAAAAATCGACTTACCCGTGGCAAACACGATGTTCTGCTTTTGAAAGCCCCACATCTTGTGGATTGAAATGTTACATTGCGGAAACAGAGCGTAAATGATGAAACGGTTGCCGGCGTAAATGGTCTCTTCACCGGTCAAATCGAGCAGTACCAAATTGTCATACACCGTGGCGCAGCGCTGGATCTGCTCTTTAAACATCACTTCATGCTCACGATAGAGATCAATACGCTCTTTGACGTCCGGCAGCTCCAGAATCTGCTCTATGGTGTGATGTTTGCAGTACTCGATCAGATCCATCATCAAGTTGTAGTTTGAGATGCGAAATTCGCGAAAACGGCCTAATCCGGTGCGCGCGTCCATCAAAAAGTTAAGTAAGTTCCACCCTTGGGAATCAAGCACTTCATCGCGGGAAAACTGCGCAGAGTCGCCCTTATCCACCGCCTCCATCATTTCCAACCACTCATGCGGGAAAACCGATGTACCGCCGTAGTAATCCCATACCACTCGCGCCGCCGAAGGCGCATTAGGGTCGATGATGTGGTTTGCGCGCTCGCCACGGTTACGAATCGTCTCGGATAAGTGATGGTCAAACACCAAGTGCGCTTCCGCGACGTAAGGCAAGTTGGTCACAATGTCGTTTGCCGTAATGTCAATCAGCCCGTCTTGCATGTCTTTCGGGTGCACGAACTTTATCTCATCGATCAAATCTTGCTGCTTGAGCAACACAGCGCAAACCAAACCGTCGAAATCACTGCGCGTTACCAGTCGGAATTTTTGTTGTGACATTTACATTTCCTTTGCCAATGATGGATTGCCATACGATAACCGGAGAGAGAAAAGCGGCGCAATAACCCGGTAAATATCAATGACAAAAATAAGAACTTCGCCACTTTGAAACTAAGGTAAGGATAGTCGAGCCCTTGATAACTAACAAACCTCTCACTTAATTGAGGCAAAAGATTGAGGTTTGTTCCGGATCGAGCTGGCGGTTGAGCGAGATAAGCTGTTGGTTGAACACGCGAGCAATTGCTTTTACCGACTCAATATTTGCCTCAGGTGGTGTATCACCAATCCAGCCCTGCAAACGCGCAAAGTCAAAGTTTAGCGCAGCGTACTCGGCGCGCTGGGCAATAATCGCCCCAATCCGCGTCAAAGCACGCGTCGCGCTTTGCAGTGGTAGCGCTCTTACCTCGGCAAGCGGCCGCTGGAAAACGCCACGTGCCACCCCTTCCAAATAGACCCGATAGGGCGTTAATTCGTCGATCAACAAAAACAGCTCCGCCTGCGGGCCATGATGCGGATACGGCACACTCAGATGATCTTGCAAGCGATAGCTGATGGCTAATTCAGCGCCAAGCGCCGCGCAGCGCTCTCGCAAAACGCGCAGCAGACCTTGTTCGTCCATCGATTGCTGGATCTCAAAGATGCGCTGCAAGTGGTAATCGTTCGAGACAAACGTCACGTTCAACTGACTACCCCGCTGACAAACACCGCTTTCGATCAGCACCCGCGAGACTTGCAGAATATTTTCTACCGTACTGGTTGATTGCTCTTCTAAAAGAATTCGCTCAGGCGCAACGACCAACCCTTGTTGCTGGCAAAGAAGAGTGAAGTGCTCAAGCATCGCGCTCGCTTCTGAGCGAGTTTGCCCTTGGGTCATGCCACCACAAAAAGCGATCAGGCACTGTTTATCCAGCGCACCTTCGCTCAGCGCGGCCACTATTGCCTCGACGCGACTGCGCCCTTCTTCGGTTAATTGGTTAGCAAACAGTCTCTTACCGAGGACTATCACCACGTGGTTTGCGTTCATCTTTTCTCTGGCTCTGGATTTTTTCATTTGCGCTGCACGAGCTGCTGTACTTTTCGCCTTTTTGGCGCTACTTTCACCACACAACAAGCCATTAACAAAATAACAACATTAAAACTGTGGTGGTGTTGGTGAATCACACTAATCCATCTTGAGCACTGTCAATAGGACGTTAATCATGCTGTCAATTTTCGATATCTTCAAAATCGGCGTCGGGCCTTCAAGTTCTCACACTAATGGCCCTATGATTGCCGGGTATCAGTTTACCCAATTGTTGGGCGAGGATCTTGCCAAAGTTCATCGCGTTCAGGTGGATCTCTACGGTTCGCTATCATTGACGGGCCGCGGCCACCACACCGACAGAGCGGTGATTCTTGGTTTGCTGGGCAATCGGCCAGACACCATTCGCATGACCAGTGCTAACCTCGCGCTGCATCAAGCGATTAATGAGGGGCAGCTTTCACTCAGCGGTGAACGTTTTATCACCTTCCATTTTGCCAGCGACATTCTGTTTCATCGCGACAACCTGCCGTTACACGAAAATGGCATGACCATCAGTGCCTTTGACTCGCAGGGTGAGCGGATTGCCTTCGAGACTTACTATTCGATTGGCGGCGGGTTTATTGCCACCGCCGATGAACTCCTCAATGGCAAGAAAGAACAAGGTGTCGCTGTCGATTTTCCGTTCAAAAATGCAGAGGAAATGCTCGAACTGGCGGAAAAAAATGGCCTGAGCCTCGGCGGAATGATCCTACGCAATGAACAAGCGTTCCATGATATGGCCACCATTGATGCCAAAGCAGAGCAGATCTGGAAGGTGATGAGTTTGTGCATGAAACGCGGCTTTGACACCGAAGGCATTTTGGAAGGGGGATTGAACGTCACGCGCCGCGCCCCTAACCTGCTGAAAAAGCTTGAAGCCAATGCCGCGATTGAAAATGACCCGATGGAAATCATGGACTGGATCAACTTGTTTGCCTTT